>JAJRQR010000050.1 GCA_024280145.1 Bacteroidota bacterium | reverse complement strand
TGAAACTGCTTTTTATGCAGATTTTGTACTACCAATGGGATTAGCTTCCGAGCGTCACGATATTAATTCGTATGCAACTCACGGTGGAACTTGGGTGGCTTTCCGTCAACCAGTTTTACGTTAAGCAGCACGTAGAAATGGAAGAGATGTCGAGTTTACCTACGAGGCAAATCCGGGTGAAGTTTGGGAAGAAGATGAATTCTGGATTGAATTGTCTTGGCGAATTGACCCAGACGGAAGTATGGGAATTCGGAAGCATTTTGAATCACCATACAGACCAGGAGAAAAAATTAAAATTGGAGAATACTACCAATATATATTTGAAAGAGTTCCAGGATTACCAAAAACAGCTAAAACAGAAGGCTTGACTGAATTAGAATATATGCAGAAGTACGGAACCTTCGAAATTGAAAAAGGAGAGTCCTATAAAATGAATGAAACGTTACTTACTAAAGAACAATTAGAAGGTTCTGAAGTTGACCCTGTTAATGATGTAGTCCGTAAAAACGGGAAAGACATCGGCGTAATGATCAAAGGTCAAGCAATGGTTGGTTGCCCAACACCATCTCGTAAAAACGAATTTTATTCGCAAACGATGGTCGATTGGAAATGGCCAGAATATGCAGTTCCGCAATATCTGAAGAGCCATATTCATTTAGATAATTTAGATAAATCGAAAGGTGAATATGTATTGGTTCCTACATTTAGACTACCAACATTAATTCACTCAAGATCTGGAAATGCAAAATGGTTGGTAGAAATCTCTAACCGAAATCCGATTTGGATGC
Organism: Bacteroidota bacterium; assembly: GCA_024280145.1. Classification (GTDB taxonomy): domain Bacteria; phylum Bacteroidota; class Bacteroidia; order Flavobacteriales; family Flavobacteriaceae; genus Marifrigoribacter. The sequence goes on along the minus strand of JAJRQR010000050.1, from coordinate 13,500 downwards.
ATCCAGACGATGCGGCTAAATGGGGCTTCAAAACAGGAGATTTGGTAAAAATGAATACTGATATCGGATATTTCATCGATAAGGTTTGGGTAACTCAAGGTATGAAACCAGGTGTTGTGGCTTGTTCGCATCATATTGGACGTTGGAGAAGACCGCAAGATAAAACTGGAAACCGTTGGGCAACCAATACCGTAAATATTGAAGGTGACGGAAAAGGTGGTTGGAAAATGAATACCATTTCAGGAATCAAACCATTTGAATCTGAAGATAAAGATTCGAAACGTATTTTCTGGAAAGATGGTGGTGTGCATCAAAATATTACACACGCAGTTCATCCAGATCCAATTAGTGGAATGCATTGTTGGCATCAACGAGTTCGAATTGAAAAACCAGGACCAGAAGAAAACTACGGAGATATTTTTGTAGATACCAACAAATCTCACGAGGTTTATAAAGAATGGATGAAAATGACACGACCTGCGCCAGGACCCAATGGAGAAAGAAGACCACTTTGGTTTAAACGTGCTTTTAAACCAGATGAATCTACCTATTATATTGATAAGAAAGAAGAGTAATTATATGTCATTCCCGCGAAAGCGGGAATCTCATTTTAATAAACTAAATGATTAAATAGTAAATGCTTCAAAAAATATTCCCATTTTTAATATGGCTTCCATTAGCAAAAAGATCGTGGAAAGACGATTTAATTGCAGGAATTACAGGGACTATTATTGTAATTCCGCAGGCAGTTGCATTTGCAATGATTGCAGGAATGCCTCCAATTTATGGGTTTTATACGGCAATGTTAACGCCTGTAATTGCAGCTATTTTTGGATCGTCTTATCATGTAGTTTCGGGACCAACTACCACAAGTTCGATTGTTTTATATTCCATTATTAGTAAATATGTACATCCAGAAACCGATATTGAAGCTTTTGTTTCCTTAGCGATATTACTCTCATTTATGGCGGGAGTTGTCAAACTTTTTATGGGATTGGCAAGAATGGGAAAACTAGCAAGTTTCGTTTCAAATTCTGTAATTATTGGTTTTTCGGCTGGAGCTGGGGTGTTGATTGCTTTTAAACAACTGAAGCATATTTTTGGAATTCAAGTTCCTCAAGGAAGTTCTTTTTATAATATTGTTAGCTATATTTCATTTCATATTACAGAAACTAATTGGTATGCTTTCGGTGTTGCGATAACTACTTTAGCCATTGCACTTCTAATTCGGAAGATTAAAAAAATATCAAAGTTGTATATGTTGTCAGCGATGATTTTAGGTAGTTTATTTGCACTTTGGTTAAGTAAATATTCCATTCAAATTGAAACGGTAGGAACCATTCCTTCCAATTTACCTCCATTTAGAATGCCAGCTTTTGATTATTCAGATATGCGAATGTTGACAACAGGTGCGATAATTTTAGCAACCTTAGGCTTAGTAGAAGCTTCGGCAATTTCTAGATCGATTGCTTTGCATACCCATCAAAAATTAAATACCAATCAGGAGTTTGTTTCACAAGGAATATCGAATGTAGTTTCAAGTTTTTTCTCTTGTTATACTAGTTCCGGTTCGTTCACAAGATCGAGTATTAATTATCAAGCAGGAGCAAAAACCCCAATGTCTGCAGTGATTTCTGCTTTCGGATTAATGATTGTTGTACTTCTTTTTGCTAAGTATGCCGCCTTTTTACCAAAACCTGCAATGGGAGGAATTATCTTATTAGTAGGTTATAATTTAATTGATTTTGAACATATTAAAGTTATTTTTAAAAGTGGAAAAAGAGAAGCTTTGGTTTTTCTTGCTACCTTTATCGGAACCTTATTTTTAGAATTAGACCAAGCATTAATCATAGGGATTTTTGTTTCCTTTTTCTTTTATATGGAACGCACTTCAAAACCTAATATCGCAATACTTGCTTTAAATGAAAAAGGAAGATTAATCAACGAAATTAGAGATAAAAACACAAAAGAATGTTCTAATTTAAAAGTACTTAGAATAGATGGCTCTTTATATTTTGGGTCTATTGAAAAAATTTCGGATTACTTTTCAAATTTATACGATCATGATGAAGTTCAATATGTTTTAATCGCCGCAGATGGTATTAATTTTATTGATTTAGCCGCCGCAGAATGGTTAAGTAATGAAATTATTAAATGGCAAGAAAACAGAGGTGGAATTTATATTGCTGGGCTTAAAATAGTAAGTCAAGATGTGCTTATAAAAGGAGGTTTTTACAAAAGTATTGGTAAGCATATTTTCTTTGATGATAAAAGAAATGCCATTACTGAAATTCACAAACTTATTGATACTCCCTGCAAAGTAAAAGCTTATAAAGAGTGTGAGGGATAGTACAAAGTAGCCTTAATGTGCTAATTGTTACAAATAAAACAAAAGAGATATAATATTTTTGCACTTTTAATTACCCATCCATTTCAAATTTTAAATGAATTTAAAAAGTTTTCTACCCATATTAGATTGGCTTCCAAATTATAAAAAAGAATGGCTTAAAGGAGATTTAGGTGCGGGTCTTACCGTTGGTGTGATGTTAATTCCTCAAGGAATTGCCTACGCATTAATCGCAGGACTACCTCCTATTTACGGCTTATATACCGCGATGATTCCTCAAATAGTTTATGCAGTTTTTGGGACTTCAAGACAATTAGCAGTTGGTCCCGTAGCAATGGATTCCTTAATTGTGGCAGCAGGAGTTGCTACTTTAGCTGAAGTTGGTTCCGAACATTTTATCGAATTTGCCATATTACTTGCCTTTATGATGGGGATCCTTCAAATTGCCTTCGGACTCTTTCGCCTAGGATTTTTAGTTAATTTTTTATCAAAACCCGTGATTAGTGGTTTTACCTCAGCGGCTTCTTTGATAATTGGTTTAAGTCAGTTGAAAAACCTTTTAGGAGTTGATATTGCAAGAAACAATCGTTTACAAAATCTACTTGCTGAAGCCTTTCAACATTTAGGTGAAATTCATTGGTTGACCTTTTCCATTGGAGCGCTTTCCATAATTGCTATCATTCTTATTAAAAAATATGCTCGAAAGATTCCAGCAGCTTTGGTGGTGGTGATTATTTCGATTGTCGTGGTAAAATTGTTTCAGTTAGACCAAATGGGAGTTGCTATTATTGGTGATATTCCGAAGGGATTACCCGATTTCAGAATGCCTCATTTTGACCAAAAGATACTTTCAGATTTAATGCCTATTGCTTTAACTCTTTCGTTTATTGCGTTTTTGGAAGCTATTTCAGTAGCTAAAGCCGTAGAAACCAAACACACCGAATATAAAGTAGTACCAAACCAAGAGCTAATCGCATTGGGAATGGGGAATTTAATAGGTTCTTTCTTTCAGACCTATCCTGCAACTGGCGGATTCTCAAGAACTGCAGTTAATGAACAAGCCGAAGCAAAAACGCCATTAGCAGCCTTAATTTCAGCAGGAGTTGTCGCCTTAACTTTATTGTTTTTAACACCCGTATTTTTCTATTTACCAAAAACGGTTTTAGCAGCCATCATTATGGTCGCTGTATTTGGATTGCTGGATTTTTCGATTCCAAAGCAACTATTAAAGTTCTCTAAAAGAGATTTAGTCATTTTAAATATTACTCTAATAATTACTGCAACTGTTGGGATTAAAGAAGGAATATTTGTTGGTGTAATCCTCTCTTTAGGAATGTTAATTTACAAAAGTACCAAACCGCATATTGCGATATTAGGAAAAGTTCCCAACACTCATTTTTACAGAAATAGAAAACGTTTTAAAAATGTAGAAATAGATGAGGATATACTTATTATAAGATTCGACGCACAGTTACATTTTGCAAATACTACTTATTTTAAAGACAAACTTCAAGAGGTTTCAGCTTATAAAGGTGAAAAACTGAAGCTCTTAATTATTGATGGAGAAAGTATTAACAGCTTAGATAGTAGTGCAATTTATGCGTTGATTGAGATTTTAGAATACTTTAACAGAAAACAAGTGACCATCGCTTTTACAGGATTAAAAGGTCCGGTTCGTGATAAAATGATTCTTTCCGGTTTTATGGAAAAGCCAATGAGAACTTATTCTTTATGAGTATTCAGGAAGCTGTGGACTGGTATAAAACAGGCTTTCAAAAAGAAGATTTTGAAAAATATTTAAAGCAAAAAGACATAAAAAAGAAGCTTTTTAAAAAATAATGTAACAAATGTTACTTTTTAAAATTTATGATTAATTTAGTTTAGTCCCTTAATATTAACAATTTAGACAAATAAAACAGATGAAAGTAGAACAATTATTTACAGGATGCCTTGCTGAAATGGCTTATTATATCGAGTCAAATGGAGAAGCGGCAATAGTTGACCCGTTAAGAGAAACAGAGCCTTATCTTAGAATGGCAGAAGCAGATGGCGCAAAAATAAAATACATATTTTTAACTCACTTTCATGCAGATTTTGTTTCAGGACAGTATGATTTAGCTCAAAAAACAGGTGCAAAAATAGTATTTGGCCCAACTGCAACTGCAGAATATGATATTTATGAAGGAACAGATAACGAAGTTTTCCCGCTAGGTGACGGTAAAATTACATTGATCCACACTCCTGGACATACGATGGAATCTTCTTCTTATTTAATTACAGATAAAGACGGAAACACTCCTTGTATTCTTACTGGTGATGCTTTATTTATTGGTGATGTAGGTCGTCCAGATTTAGCAGTAAAACAAGGAACATTAACTGAAGCTGATTTAGCTGGTTTCTTATTCGATTCACTTCGAAATAAAATCATGAAATTACCAGATGATATTATCGTATATCCTAATCACGGTGCAGGTTCAGCTTGTGGAAAAAACATGAGTTCTGAAACTTTTGACACTTTAGGAAATCAAAAGAAAACCAACTACGCTCTAAGAGCAGATATGACAAAAGAGGAATTTATTGATGAAGTAACAACTGGGCTAAAACCACCGCCACAATATTTCCCTAATAATGTTCGTATGAACAAATCTATCAATATCAGTATTGATGAAGTTTTGCATAAAGGATCTACTCCTATAGACGCTGCAACTTTTAAAGAGATGAGCGAACAAAAAGATATTTTAGTAATTGATACAAGAGCAAAAGAAACCTATTATGAAGAAGGTACCGTTCCTGGTGCTTGGTATATTGGTGTTGACGGAAACTTTGCTCCTTGGGTAGGTGCTATTGTTTCTGATATTAACCAAAAAATAATTTTCCTTGCAGACGATGAATTACGTGTAAACGAAATTGTTACTCGTTTCTCAAGAGTAGGTTATGACAATACTTTAGGATACCTTAAAGGTGGTCTTGCTGAATGGAAAACACAAGGGTATGAAATTGATAAAATTGGATCTGTTTCTGCTGCAAAATTTATAGATATGCTTGCTGAAGGTAAAATTGAAAAACCGGTAGATGTTCGTAAAGAATCTGAATATTTATCGGAGCATGTAGTAGGAGTTGAAAACTTTCCATTAGATTTTATACATTCTAACTTTGCTGAAATAGACCCAAGTAAAGAATACTTTTTACATTGTGCTTCAGGGTACCGTTCTTTAATTGCGGCATCTATTTTTAAAGCAAATGGTGTAGAAAAAGTAACTGATGTTCGTGGAGGTTTTGAAGATATCAAAGAAACTAAAGCTCCACTTACAGATTATGTTTGTCCTACAACCTTGTTGTAATTTTATCCCCACAAACATTTTCAAATAAAAAAGCGGCATATGCCGCTTTTTTACTCTAAATACTTTATTTAAAACCAGTTACACGAAGAGTCATTGTAACCATTGTTACTGTCAAGTAATCATTTGCTAACTACTTTTGCATTGTTAAAACTTTATTAGGAATTAAAAAATGAAAATTGAACAGATTTATACCGGATGCTTAGCACACGCTGCTTATTATATCGAGAGCAAAGGGGAAGCTGCAATTTTTGATCCTTTAAGAGAAGTGCATCCCTATATTAATCGTGCTAAGTTAGATGACGCAAAAATTAAGTATGTTTTTGAAACACATTTTCATGCTGATTTTGTGAGTGGTCACATTGATTTAAAGAAAAAATCGGGTGCTAAAATAGTTTTTGGTCCTACTGCAAATCCAGGATACGATGTAATTATTGCAAAAGACAATCAGGTTTTTGAATTAGGAGATTACAAAATAAAAGTAATTCATACTCCAGGTCACACATTGGAAAGTACGACTTACTTATTAATTGATGAAAACGGTAAAGAGCACGGTATTATTACTGGTGACACTTTATTTATAGGTGATGTTGGAAGACCTGATTTGGCTCAGGAATTAGTTTCAGATTTAACAGAAAATATTCTTGCAGGTCATTTGTATGATTCACTTCGGAATAAAATAATGCCACTTAGTGACGATTTAATTGTGTATCCTAATCACGGAGCTGGTTCAGCTTGTGGTAAAAACATGAGTACGCAAACTACCGATACTTTAGGACACCAAAAAGAAGTAAATTATGCTTTACGTGCAGATATGACTCGTGATGAATTTATAGAAGAATTACTAGAAGGTTTGTCGGCTCCACCTAAATATTTTCCTCAAAATGTACTGATGAATATTCAGGGTTATGAGAGTTTCGATTCCGTAATGGAAAAAGGAAAAAAACCACTTTCACCCGAAGCTTTTGAAATTGCTGCAAATGAATCTGGTGCTGTTGTAATTGATGTTCGTCATCAACACGATTTTGCTAAAGGACATATTCCAAGTTCCATATTTATTGGTTTGGACGGTGAATTCGCACCCTGGGTTGGTGCTCTTATCGCAGATGTAAATCAGCCTATATTATTAATCACGCCAAATGGTAGAGAAAACGAAGCATTAACTAGACTTTCTAGAGTTGGTTTTGATAGTACCATTGGTTATTTACAAGGTGGATTTGAAGCATGGAGAAAAGCAGGAATGGAGTACGATACTGTAACTACTATTTATGCAATGGATTTAAAAGAAGCCATCGAAAAAGAAAATGCAATTGTGTATGATGTTCGGAAAAAATCTGAATACGAAGCAGAACATGTTGTAGGTGCAAGACATACTTGCTTAAGCACTTTAACCAATCACATTGCAGAATATCCTACCAACAAAAAGTTCTACCTTCATTGTGAAGGAGGTTATCGTTCTATGATTGCTTCTTCAATACTAAAGAATAGAGGCGTCCATAATTTAATCGATGTTGATGGAGGATATGAATCTATAAAAGAAGTAGGAATTTCATTAACGGAATATATTTGCCCTTCAACATTAAAATAATTAAATGAAAAATATAAATCAACAAGAGTGGAAAGAACTCGTTTCAAACGATGAAAATGCAATTATAATAGATTGTAGATCGTCTTTTGAATGGCAAGAAGGAATCATTAAAAACTCAATGCTAATAGATATTTTCGACTCTCATGGTTTTATGCACGAAGCAGGAAAATTAGATAAAGAAAAAAACTTTTATGTCTATTGCAGAAGTGGCGTTCGAAGCGTTTCGGCTTGCCACATATTAGAATCATTAGGCATAAAAAATACCTACAACTTAATGGGAGGACTTATGAGCTGGCAAGGAAACATTGTCGCTCCTTCCAAATAATAATTGAAAAAGAAAACATTAAATGTTTGATTGGTTGGTTAGTTAGTTAAGGAAGTGGTTCGTTTTATACAACCACTTCCTTTCATTTTTACTCAAATTAATATACCTTTCCCCTAAATTTAAAATCATGAAAAAACTATCATTACTCATACTTTTTATAGCAACTTCATTTGTTGCAAGCTCACAAGAAGTAGCTCAAAAAACAGTAAACGCTATTTTAACTGTTGACAATTATAAAGAAGTTGTCATAGGAAAAGAGGTTCAATTAGTAGATGTTCGAACTCCAGATGAATACCATGCTGGAAAAATTGACGATGCCATTAATATCGATTATTTTGACCAAGAAAACTTCGCAAAAGCATTTGAAAAATTAGACAAAAACAAGCCGCTTTATGTGTATTGTCGTTCAGGACATAGAAGTCATGAATCTGCGGTATTATTAGAAAAAATGGGCTTCAAAGAAATTTATGATCTTGAAGGGGGATATATTGCTTGGAGCGAAAAAAACTAAAAAAATGAATACAACATTTATTATACAAAACTTGAAATGTGGTGGTTGTGCAAACACTATTACTACAAAAATTTCAGCATTAGAAAACGTGAATAATGTAGCGGTAGATGTGGAAGCGTCTTCTGTTTCTTTTGAAACTCATTCAGAAGAAGATATTATCACTGTACAAAACAAATTAGCTGCGATTGGTTATCCAACGGAAGGCGAAAACAACTCAGTGGTTTCTAAGGCAAAATCATTTGTAAGTTGTGCTACTGGGAAAATGTCTAACTAAAATATTTATAAAATGAAGAACTCTTTTTACCTTGTTTTATTTGTTTCAATTGTTCTTTTTTCATCTTGTAAAAATGAAACGAAAGAACCCATAAGCGCTTCAGAAAAAGCTGCTGAAATTGAAGAAGCATCTTCAAAAATTGAACCTTCCTATGCTCAAATTGGCTTGGACATGGCTTTTTCAACCAAAGCCCAATTAGGTAAAAACCTAATGGGAACAATGAAAGAAAAAGGGACTAACGAAGCTTTACAGTTTTGTAATATAAAGGCGATTCCCTTAACCGATAGTATGGCAACGGTGCATCGGGCAAGAATTAAAAGAGTTTCAGATAAAACCAGAAACTCAAATAATAAAGCCAACGAAACCGAGCTTAAAAGTATTGAATCTTTTAAAAATGTACTGGTAAATGGTGAAGAAATTAAACCCATTTTAGAAACAAAAAACGACAGTGTTTATTTTTATTATCCAATTGTAACCAACGGAATGTGTCTTAAATGCCACGGAAGCAAAGAAACTATTGATCCAGATGTTTTAGCAAGTTTAAACAAACTTTATCCAACCGATGCGGCTACAGGTTATACTGAAAATGAGGTGCGAGGAATTTGGAGTATTCAGTTTAAAGCAAAGTAAAATGTAATGAGTAGTTTTTTTGAAATTACCGCCAGTAATCAGCCTGTTTTAATCGACTTTTTTGCAGAATGGTGCGGCCCTTGTAAAACAATGTCCCCTATTTTAAAGGAAGTAAAAGAAATAATGGGCGATAAAATTAAAGTCTTAAAAATAGACGTTGATAAAAATCAGCGCCTTGCAACTGCCCTTAATGTACGAGGTGTTCCTACCTTGGTTCTCTATAAAAACAGTAAATTACTTTGGCGTCAATCGGGTGTTGTTCGAAAAAATGATATTATTTCAAAAATTAATGAATACCTTTAAGCATAAATTATAAAATGCTTTTAGACGAAAATTTTTGGGACAGCCGTTATCAATCTGACAATACTGGATGGGATATTGGACAAATTTCAACTCCATTAAAGGAATATTTTGACCAGCTCAAAAACAAAGATTTAAAAATCTTAATTCCAGGTGGTGGAAACTCTTACGAAGCAGAATACCTTCATAACAAAGGTTTCAAAAATGTATATGTTGTAGATTTATCTAAAACGGCACTTTCAAATATTCAAAAAAGGATTCCTAGTTTTCCTGAAGAGCATTTAATACAAGCTAATTTTTTTGAATTAGAAGAAACCTTCGACCTTATCATAGAGCAAACATTTTTCTGTGCGATTAATCCCGAACTTCGTCCACAATATGCTATTAAAACAAGTGAATTACTAAGCCCAAAAGGAAAATTGGTAGGCTTACTTTTTAATGTTCCTTTATTTGATAATCACCCTCCTTTTGGTGGAAATAAAGAGGAGTACCTTCCCTATTTTAAATCTTATTTTACTCTCGAAATTATTGAAAATTCGTATAATTCAGTTTCAGAAAGAGCCAATCAAGAGTTATTTATTAAATTTATAAAAAATAGAGGAATGATTGCTAAAGCCCTTGAAACCTATTTTCCAGACTTGGCAAAAATGCCAGATTTAAAAGAAGAATTAATTGCCATAAGCAGTATTCATACTTTTGAAGCGGGAACGGTAATTTTAAAACAAGGCGGCTATATAAAAGTAATTCCCTTATTAATTTCAGGATTGGCAAAAGTGTTTAAAGAAGAGGCGGAAAACGGAAATGAAGTGCTTTTATACTACATAAAACCAGGAGAAAGTTGTGCTATGTCTATGCTTACGCTACTTAGAAATGATAAAAGTAAAATAAAAGCGGTGATTGAAGAAGATGCTGAGGTGGTGGTAATTCCTTCAGATAAAGCTTTAAAAATTGCTCAGAAATATCCTGTTTGGAATGCGTTTGTTTATGAACTCATCAATCAAAAATATGATGAATTATTAAACGTGGTAGAAATTTTAACCTTCTCCAACAAAGACAAACGATTGTTGGAATATTTAAAAAAAGAATTGAAATTAAAAGGCGGAAACCTATTAAAAACCACTCATCAACATATAGCTTATGATTTAGGATCTTCTCGTGAAGTGATTTCAAGATTACTAAAAAAACTAGAAAACGAAGGAGTTTTAAAACTAAAACAAGGCGAAATTGAAATTGTAAAAAATGAATAAAAAAATCTGCATCACAGGAGCGAGTAAAGGAATTGGATTGGCAGAAGCAAAGCTACTTTCAAAAGAAAACGAATTGGTTTTACACGCTTCAAAAAAAGACTCATTTAAAGATATTACCATTGAAAACGCACATCTTTTTGGTCACGATTTTACCCAACTTGAAAATATTGATGTTTTTGTAAAAGAACTTCAAGAAAAAACAGAATCTCTAGATATTTTGGTGAATAATGCAGGCTTAATGTTTATAGAAAAATTCTCTGATTTTCCCGATAAAGATATTCACACACTTCTCACTTTAAATTTACACGCACAATTATTGGTGACTAAAAAACTGATTCCTTTATTGCTAAAAAGTAAGGATCCACATATTATTTTTATGTCCTCGATGTCTGCTAAAAACCGAATTATCGGTGAATCTGTTTACGCAGCCACTAAAGCAGGAATCATGCAATTTGCGCACGTTTTACGAAATGAATTGGCAGGAAAAATACGCGTATCTACCATTCATTCTTGGGGAGTAAATACTTGGAATGATACCGAAGGAGCTGAAATACTCACTCCAGAAAACATTGCAGAAACCCTAGAATTTATCATTTCTAGAAAACGTCCGTTTTTAGTAGAATCTATAGACCTTGGTCACGAAGCACATTGGAATGGTGCTGTTGCTCCTTGGTCACCGGAGGTTTAATTATTTTTTTCCAAAACCACTAAAAAATTGCCCAACAAACCCTTTTGGGAAACTTTCTTCATCCGGAAAACCCAACTCAATAGTACCACTTTCCTCTGGAACATAATTGGTTTTAAAAATGTAATCCCAGATACTTAAGCTTATTCCGTAGTTAATTCCTTGTGGTCTGTCTTCGGGTAACGCTTTTATATGATGATATAAATGCATTACAGAGTTATTGAAGATGTATTTAAAAGGCCCCCAAGTAATTCTAATATTAGCGTGATTTAAATGTCCGATACTAATTGCTATAAAATGCACGATGTAGGCTTGTTCGGGTTCAAATCCACCAAGGATCATCACACCAAAAGTTTTTAAGGGTTTGTAGAAAATATTTTCCATCCAATGATAACGTAAATGCGCTGCAAACCCCATTTCTTTTACGGAATGATGCACTTTATGAAATCGCCATAGAAACTCATATTTATGAAGCAAAACGTGCGTAAACCATTGTACGAAATCTAATATGATAAAAAAGACCAATAATTGCAACCACATTACCCAATGTGAAATATCCATCAAAGCAAAACTTTTGTTTGTAATTCCGAATTCTAAAAATCCCAAACCCATTACTTTATAAAACCCACTAATAACAATTGAAAAAACAAAGAAATTGAAAAACATATAAAACCCATCCAACCAAAAATCTTTTCGGATAATGGATTGGGTTTTTCGCCAAGGAAACGCAATTTCCAACATCCAAACTACTAAGGAAATCGCAATCAATCCCCAAAAATAATTGGTATACCAAGGCGCATTAAACATTATAGAATCTATTGTCCAATTTAAGGTTCCTTGAAATGCTTCAGTAAACGCAGTAAAATATTTTTTCATATTATTATTTTTCTAAAACTAAAGTCGTCATACAACGCAAATCATTAACATTAACGGTCTTAAAAATTTCTAACATTTTAAATTGATGAATGTTTTGCAATTCCGAAAATAGTGATTTGGTTAATAAGAAACGAGTGGTGCCATCTGGTAATTGATAGACCCCTTCAGAAACAAGTTTTATTTTATCTTCAATTCCTATATTAGAAGCTACTCTAACAAACAAACTTCCTTTTGGTTTTAAAACTCTTATTAATTCTGAAAACATGGCTTTAAAATGAGCTTTGTCTTTTGCGAAATGAAGAACAGCATTGCAAATTATATGATTAAAAAAGTTTGCTTCAAATGGAATTTTATCTAAGCTTGCCACTGAAAAATGATCCCTCTGTTTTGAATATGTTTGTTTTAGTTGTTCTATTTGCTTTTCATTTTTATCAATTCCATAAATATTGAAATCATTTTGGTAAAACCAATGTAGATTTCTTCCGCTTCCACAACCTGCATCGAGAATTGTTTCAGAAGGCTGATACCTTTCTTTAACAATCTGATCTATTAAATAGATGTCCGTGTTGGCTAATAATTGTTTTATCATGTTGTTTTTCATATATTTATGCTTGTGACCGATGTAACATGAATTGACTGTTTCAAGCTTTATTTTTACCCTATGAAATTAAATAAAATAATTAAACTAATCCTGTCTTGTATTATTTGTATTTCAATCATCATAGGAATTGTAATTTTATTTGAATAACAAATCTTTTAATCTAATATTATGAAAAAAAACATGGGCGGTGCTGACCGCATAATCCGAATTATTATTGCAATTGTTGTTGGCGTATTATATTATACTGAAACTATTAGCGGAACTCTAGGAACTGTATTATTAGTGCTAGCAGGAGTATTCTTACTTACTAGTTTTATTAATTTTTGCCCTTTGTATACCGTATTGGGGATTAATACAGGGGAAAAATAAAATATTTTTAGTACTTTTACATTGGAGCTTGCTTTTTTTGATTGTTATTTTTTAATTGATTTATAGTTGAATATTTTAAATTTAATGACATTTTTAGTAAGCTCTATTTTTGCTTATTTTCAGCTATTTAACTTCTGACTTACAACACTTTCTTTGTAACAATAGTTACCCTTATGTAGTTGAAATATTTGTAAATTCGTAGTGTTAATTTTAAATAAACAACCAAAATGAGTTCACATCATCAAGTATTAGTAATAGGTGGAGGTACCGCAGGAATAATGGTCGCTTCTCAATTACAGAGAAATCACAAAAATATTAATGTAGGCTTAATAGAACCTGCAGATAAACACTTTTATCAACCAGCATATACTCTTGTTGGAGCTGGAACCTATGACTTTGAAAAACTAAG
>JAJRQR010000049.1 GCA_024280145.1 Bacteroidota bacterium | reverse complement strand
GCTATTCAACTTCAGTTTAACGGCGATAAAATAAATCAAACTGAAGATAGAGCGGTACTTCATACAGCTTTGCGAGATTTTACTTCTATGAAACCAGAGGTAAAACGGAGCCTTAAAAAAATGAAGAAGTTTTCCGAAGCCATTAGCAAACGAAAATGGTTGGGCTTTACAGGAAAAAAAATTACCGATGTTGTAAATATTGGAATTGGCGGAAGTGATTTAGGCCCAAAAATGGTTACGAATGCGCTTCAGTATTACCGAAATAATTTAAAGGTTCATTATATTTCGAATGTTGATGGCGACCATGTTTCCGAATTATTAAAAACAATTAATGTAGAAACAACGCTTTTTATTATTGTTTCAAAAAGCTTTACCACTCAAGAAACCATTACCAATGCCAATGTTATAAAAGATTGGTTTTTAACAAAAGCGACGCAATTAGATATTGAAAATCATTTTGTTGCAGTATCGTCAAATTTAAAGGAAGTTACACATTTCGGAATTTCAGAAGACAATGTATTTCCCATGTGGGATTGGGTTGGCGGACGTTTTTCGCTTTGGAGTGCCGTTGGACTTTCCACTTGTTGTGCAATCGGTTATTCTAATTTTAAAGAATTGCTGGAAGGAGCTCACGAAATGGACACCCATTTTAAAACGGCAGATTTTTCTAAAAATATCCCCGTAGTTTTAGCAATGTTGTCTGTTTGGTATAATAATTTTTGTAATTCAGAAACAGAAGCAGTTGTTCCTTATATCCAATATTTAGAAGATTTTGTACCGTATTTGCAACAAGCAATTATGGAAAGTAATGGAAAAGGAGTGGACAGACACGGTGATAAAATAAATTATCAAACAGGAACTATAGTTTGGGGAAATGTGGGGGTCAATGCCCAACATGCATTTTTTCAATTATTACATCAAGGCACTAAATTAGTGCCTGTAGATTTTATAGGTTTTTCTGAATCGCTTCACGGAAATAAAAAGCAACACGAAATTTTAATGGCGAATTTTTTTGCGCAATCGGAAGCATTATTACAAGGAACACTTTCTGAAAATGTAGAAAATCCTTACAAAATATTTGAAGGAAATAGACCTTCCAATACAATCTTAATTTCAAAATTAACACCAAAAAACCTGGGTAGCTTACTAGCACTTTACGAACATAAAATATTTGTTCAAGGAGTAGTTTGGAATATTTTTAGCTACGATCAATGGGGTGTTGAATTGGGCAAAAAAATAGCCAATCAACGTCTTTCTTCTTAAAATTAGTGTTGAAAAATCATTTTCAACGTATCAATCTAATTTTTCAGTAATTTCTTGTGAATAGTATTTGTGTTGCTGTGGTTCAGTATGTTAGATTATTTTTTATAAGTCGGAATTTATAAATTCCGACTGTTTTTTTATAAATCACGACTACAAAAGTTTGTTAAGACAATATTAACAGACTAGATTTGGGAAGCGAATAGGAACAACTTATTTATCCAACCATTAAAAAATAATTGCTATGAAAAAGATTATTATTTTATTACTACTAATAGGAACGGTTTTTACCTCCTGCAACAATGATGACGATTTTGTGACTTAAGAAGAACAATCAGAAAACTTCAACAGCCAAGAACTTGATGAGCTTTTAATAACCATTCAAGATAAATTACCTCAATTTGTAGAAAATGTAAACAATATTAGTGCTAGTTTAACTCGTATTAAGCATATGTTTGGAGGAGGTTCAACTGGAGCTGGAGCTGATCATGGAAATTATGTAGAAACTTTTGATTCAGAAAGCGGTTGGAATAATAACATTTGGAATATTGCTTTTTCAGAAATGTTACCAAAAATAGATGAAGCCATATTAATTGCTGAAGAGGAAGGGTATAATATGCATTTAGGTGTTTTAAAAATTATTAAAGCTTATACAGTAATAACTTTGGCAGATATGTATGGTAACGTTCTCTATGCTTCTGCTGGAGAACCTTACGACCTTGTAGAAGGCGACTTAATTTATAACAATGCTTTGAATCTGTTAGACGAAGCTATCTTAGAATTAAATTTATCTGGTGAAGATTTAGAAACAGATTATTATTATAACAACGATTTTTCAAAATGGATAAAATTAGCCAATACTTTAAAAATGTCAGCTTACTTAAATACGAGATTGGTAGATGCTTCTGCTATTTCTAAGTTTAATGAAATTGTAGCTTCAAATAATTATATCAATTCAGTTTCAGATGATTTTGAATTTCGTTACGGTGCTAATTCTTCTGAAGAAAATGCAATTCATCCTAATTATGACAGAGATTATAATACAAATGGAGCTTTTTTATATAGATCTAATTGGTTAATGGATAGAATGCAAAAAGATAATGACCCAAGAATTCGGTATTATTTTTACCGTCAAACACCTTGTATTTATGGTAATTTAGATTTAGATGGTATTTTATGTGACTACCCTTATGGTGGTCCAGATATAATGTGTCTTCCTGAACAAAAACCCAATCATTATGCAGAAGAAATGGCATTCTGTAGTTTAACAAATGGATATTGGGGAAGAGATCATGGAAACAGTGATGGTATACCGCCAGATGTTTTAAAAAGAACAGCATCTGGTGTATATCCAGCCGCAGGTAAATTTGACGGCAATAATTTTGATCCAATTTTAAGCGAAAGCATGGGGGGACAAGGCTTAGGTATCATCCCAATATTTTTAAGTTCTTGGGTTTCTTTTATGCAAGCTGAAATAGCTTTGCAAGAAAACGATGTGGCTACTGCCAATAGTTTAATGTTGGAAGGCTTACAAAAATCAATAGATAAAGTAATGAGTTTTGGAAATTTAGATCCTGAAACAAATCCAGATTACATTCCGTCTGGTGCTGAAGTTTCAGAATTTTTAACAAGTATTTCAGAATCATTTACCAATGCAAATACAAATGATAAATGGGATATTTTAGCAAGACAACAGTTAGTTTCACATTATGGTAATGGTTTGGATTCTTATAATATGTATCGTAGAACCGGATACCCTTACACATTACAGTATTTTTTAAATCCAGACCCGGGAGCATTTATAAGGTCATTATTTTATCCAGATGCTGCTTTAGAAGGAGGACAAGTAACTCAAAAACCAAATGTAGAAGTGCAAGTGTTTTGGGATACTAATAATGCGTATCCTGCATTTCCGTACAGTAATTAGTTTAATATTTATTTCATATATTAGAAGTAATAATGTACTTAGATATCGTTTTTATTTAAAATAATGATAATTTATTCTAGAAAATAAGATAATAGGAAATGGTAAATTCTTATCGGGATTAATATAAATTAACAAAATTTAACATTTATTTATAAAATGAAAGTTAGTTGTAAAAAAAGTTTTAGAAAGAATAATCTAAGAAAGTTAATAGTTGTTTTCTGTCTACTTATTACTGGTATTGGTAGCTCGCAAAATATTTCTTTAGATTTAAAAGATAATTCTTTAAAGGAAGCGCTTGTTTCCATAGAAAATCAAACAGGATATACCTTTTTCTTTGTTGATGATTGGGTTAGTAATGTACAAGTTTCAGGTAATTACACCAATGTTTCTGTTGATGATGTTTTAAATGAATTGTTTAAAAACACAAACCTTAATTTTTATATTTCAGATGATAAAAGAATTATTATAACCCAATATAATATTATTTACAATGAATTGCCAGATGGGTTTTTTGGTGATTATTCCGAAACGGAAAAAATTGAAGAAAAAGAAAAAAAGATTAATGAAGATGAATCGGGTAATTACAATCCGGTGTTTTTTAACAATAACAATTTAGATGAAATACAAGTTGAAACAGTTAGGATTGGAAAGGAAAATAGTACCAACTCAAGAAGTGTTTTTTTATTAAAAGGAACTATTAAGAACTCGAAAAACGGGCTTCCTTTATCAAATATAGCATTAAAAGTAAAAGGCAGAAATAAAGGGGCTACTACTAATAAAAACGGAATTTTTGAAATTGAATTAAGAGCAGGGATTAATAAAATTGAAATTACATCCTTAGGTTTTAAAACTATTCAAAAAAACGTAATAATTTATAGTAATGGAAACCTTGATATAAGCCTTAATGAACAAATTGAAAGCTTAGAAGAAGTTTTTATTAAATCGAATATTGAGAAAAACATCGAGGAAGTAAATACAGGAACTACAACAGTTGATGTGAAAATTATTAAAAACATTCCCTTAGTTCTTGGAGAAAGAGATATTTTTAAAGTTGCCGCATCCTTGCCAGGAATTTCATCAGCCGGTGAGGGTGCTTCTGGTTATAATGTTCGAGGTGGAAAAACAGACCAGAACTTATATCTTTTAGACGATGGCGTAATTTATAATCCTACACATTTCTTCGGAATATTTTCAGCAATCAATCCATTTACCACCGGAAGTGTAAATATTTATAAAGGAAATATTCCTGCTGAATACGGAGGGCGATTGTCTTCGGTTTTCGATATCAAAACAAAAGACAGCAATACCGAAAAATTTTCGGGTGAAGCTTCCATTGGTCCTGTTACGAGTAATATAGTGTTAGAAATTCCACTGGTAAAAGAAAAAACATCTTTATTGATAGGTGGAAGAACTACTTATTCCGATTGGATATTAAAAACATTAGACGATGAAAATTTAAATAACAGTAGCTCTTTTTTTTACGATGCAATTGTAAAATTTAATACTAAAATTGGTGAAAATGACAATTTGAAAATAACTGGATACAGTAGTAATGATAGGTTTAGTATTACCTCAGATTCCACTTATAGTTATAGCAATAGGTTGTTGTCTGGAAGATGGAATCATACTTTTAATGATAAGAATGCAGGAAGTGTAATAATAACTAATAGCGAGTATAAATTTAATATTGGTTATGATGGAATTTCAAATACCGACTTTGATTTTGGTTATAAAAACAACGAAACCGAATTGAAGTTAAAAATGCGCTATCAACCCAATAAATCACATAAGATTGATTACGGGATTTCAAGTAAATTATATAAAATAAATCCAGGACAATTGGACCCTTATGGAAGTGAATCTGCTGTAATCCCTGTGACAATTGCCGATGAACAAGGTTTGGAATCTGCTGTTTATATTTCAGATATATTTAAAGTTAATGAAAAATTTATCATTAATGCGGGTTTTAGGTATTCCTATTATATGGCTTTAGGGCAATCTGATCAGCGTATTTATGAAGAAGGGCTTCCAAAAAATGATGCTACCCTCATCGACACTTTAAATTTTAAAAAGAATGAGGTAATAGAGAATTACGGGGGGCCAGAAGTTCGTTTATCTGCACGATATTTATTTGGGAACGATTATTCAATAAAAGCAAGTTTTAACAATGCCAATCAGTATATCCATACTATTTCTAACAATACAACGGTTTCTCCTACAGATACTTGGACGCTTTCTAATATAAATATAAAGCCTCAAAAATCTCTTCAATATTCTTTAGGATTGCATAAAAATTTTGAAGATAATATGTACGAAGTTAGTATAGAAGGATATTATAAAAAGTTTAAAAATGTGTTAGATTATAAAGTAGGGGCTCAATTTATTTTAAATGAAACCATTGAAACAGAAGTACTACAAGGAGATGGAAAGTCTTATGGAGTAGAGTTTTTAATTAAAAAATCAAGCGGACGATTAAACGGTTGGGTGGGATATACCTATTCTCGTTCTTTGTATAAATTTGAAAGTGATTTTGCTGAAGAGCAAATAAATAATGGAGAATATTTCCCTTCCAATTACGATAAACCTCATGATTTTAGTGCGGTTACCAACTTTAAAATTACACAGCGTTACAGTGTATCTGCAAATTTCGTATATCAAACAGGGAGGCCTGTAACAGTACCTGTTGGAAACTATATCTTAAACGGATCTGAATATGTTTTATACAGCAATCGTAACGAGTTTAGAATCCCCGATTATTACCGCTTGGATTTAAGTGTTAATGTAGAAGGAAGCCATAAAATTAAAAAACTTACACATACATTTTGGAATTTTTCTATTTATAATGTATTGGGAAGAAATAATCCGTATTCGGTTTATTTTGTAAATGAAAACGGAGAAATAAAGGCCTATCAGAGTTCTATTTTTTCAGTACCAATTCCGACAGTAACATTTAATTTAAAGTTCTAACATGAAAGCAATTAAATTAAATAGTGTCATTTTAATTCTACTCTTGATAATCACTTCTTGTGTAGAAGAAATCGATTTTGTGGAAGTTAGTGAAACCTTCGAAAGCGCTTTGGTAATTGACGCAGTCGTCACCAATGAGTTAAAGCAACAAAAAATCATTCTAAGTAGAACTTATGCTTTTAAAGAGGATGGTCCTAATCCAGAAACTAATGCTACTGTGATTTTAAAAAGTGGTTTAGAAAACCATTACTTTAATGAAACGGAACCTGGAATATATGTATCGGAAGAAGTATTTAGTGCACAACCAAATGTAAATTACCAATTATTGATTACAACAAATGATGGAAGGGAATACGAATCAACACCTGAAAACTTAACACAAAACACACCAATTGATGAAATATACGCATCTCGTGCTGTAAATGATTATGGAATAGATGGTGTGACAATTTATGTAGATAGCTTTGATCCTACGGCTAATTCTAATTTTTATCGATACGAGTATGAAGAGACCTATAAAATTATATCTCCAAAATGGAGTAAAAGCGATTTAATTATTATAAGTAGTGTTTACCCAAATTGCGAAGTCGCGTTAGTGCCTAGAGAAGAAGAGGAACGAACCTGTTACAATACTGTAAACTCATTGAAGATTAATTTAAAAAGTACAGTAGGACTATCAGAAGATAGAGTATTGAAGCATCCTGTACGATTTATTGAAACAGGAAATTTTATTATGTCCTATCGTTACAGTATATTAGTAAAGCAATACATTCAATCTCAGGCAGCATTTGAGTTTATAAAATCATTAATAGAATTTTCTGAGGGAGGTAGTTTGTTTTCTCAAATACAACCAGGAAATATCAATGGAAATATAATTTCAAAAAATCATCCTCAAGAAAAAGTACTTGGATTTTTTGAAGTTTCTTCAGTTTCAACAAAAAGATTCTATTTTAATTTTACAGATTTTTATCCTAATGAAGCTAGACCATTTAGAAATTCTTGTCCTGAGTTTGCTCCCATAATTAACTTAGGTCATCCTACAGACTTGTGTGGACCAATAATGAGTTTTATTTTAACAAATGAATTAGTCTATTTTAAACCAAACGAAGGTGAAATACCCGAAGGAGATATTCATATTATGGTGCCAAGAAATTGTGGAGATTGTACGGCATTAGGGAGTAATGTAGTTCCAGGTTTTTGGGAAGAATAAAAAAATAAAATGAAAAAACTAGTTTTAATTATATTAATGGCAATGTTTTCATCTTGTGTAGAAGAAATTGACTTTATACAACAAGAAGAAACCTTCGAAAGTGCTTTGGTAATTGAAGCTACTATTACTAATGAACTAAAACAACAGCAAATAATATTAAGTAGAACTTATGCTTTTGAAGAAGAAGGTCCCATTCCAGAAAGTGGAGCTTCAGTTGTTATAGAAAGCAATCAAGGAGTTATTAATTTTTCGGAAACAGAACCAGGTATTTATTTGTCGGATGTTGTTTTTGCAGCTCAAAATAATATAGATTATCAATTAAAAATAACAACAAATAATGGTAGAGTTTATTCATCTACTTCAACACAACTAACACAAGTAAACCCAATAGAAAACTTATATGCAATAAGAGAAAATAATGATCTCGGTGTTAATGGAATGTCTATTTATATTGATAGTTATGACCCTTCAGGAAATTCAAAATATTATAGATATACTTATAAGGAAACTTATAAAATTATTGCTCCCAAGTGGACACCAGAAGAAATCATAATAACAGACCCACTTACCTGTGAAGTTTGGTTACAAGAAAGAACTCAAGAAGAAAAAACTTGTTATAATACGGTGCCTTCTTTAAATATTAATTTAAAGAACACAACGGCTTTGTCTGAAGATAGAGTCACAAGGCATTTAATACGGTTTATAGATAGTGAAGACTTTATTTTAACTTGGCGTTACAGTATAATAGTGAAGCAATACATTCAATCATTAGAAGCATATACTTACTATAAAACATTGAATGAGTTTTCAGGAGAGGGAAGTGTTTTTCGCAAACACAACCAGGTTTTATTAGTGGAAATATAACTTCAGAATCAAATATTGAAGAAAAAGTAATTGGTTTTTTTGATGTATCCACGGTTTCAGAAGAGAGAATCTTTTTTAATTATGAAGATTTTTATCCGGACGAAGCAAAACCACCTTTTCCAAATACTTATTGTGAACCTAGAGAGTTAAATAGATTGTCTCCAGCTGGTAAATGTGGCACCCTTATTTCATCATTACTTATAGATGAAGTTGCATATTGGGGAGGAGCTTCAAAAATACCTGATACTACTTTTTCAATTGATGGAGCCATTATTAGTATTGATACAATTACCATTGCTCCTTTTATTATGGTAACAAGACCTTGTGGAGATTGTACCGCATTAGGAAGTAATATAGTTCCAGATTTCTGGGAAGAATAGAAAATTAATGAAAAAAATAAAAAAACATAGCATTTTAGTATTGGTATTTATTGCACTGTTTTCTTGTGTGGAAGAAATTGACTTTATACAACAAGAAGAAACTTTCGAAAGTGCTTTGGTAATTGAAGCTACTATTACTAATGAACTAAAACAACAGCAAATAATATTAAGTAGAACTTTTCCTTTTGAAGAAGAAGGCCCTATTCCAGAAAGTGGTGCAACTGTTACCATAGAGAGTAGTCAAGGACTTATTAATTTTAGTGAAACAGAACCTGGTATTTATTTATCTAATGCGGTTTTTACAGCTCAAAACACTGTTGATTATCAATTAAAAATCACTACCAATAACGGTCGAATGTATTCTTCAAAACAAGTACAACTCACTCAAGAAACAGCAATTAATAATTTATATGCAATAAGAGATAACAATGATTCTGGAGTTAATGGAATGTCTATTTATATAGATAGTTATGATCCTACAGGAAGTTCTAAGTATTATCGATATACTTATGAGGAAACCTATAAAATAATTGCTCCAAAATGGACGCCAGAAGAAATCGTACTAACCGATCCACTTACTTGTGAAGTTTGGCTTCAGGAAAGAACACAAGAAGAAAAAGTTTGTTACAACACGGTGCATTCATCAAATATTAATTTAGTAAATACTTCGGGGCTTTCAGAAGACAGGGTTACTAAACATTTAGTACGATTTATTGATAGCGAAAACTTTATTTTAACTTGGCGTTATTCCATTAATGTAAAACAATACATTCAATCTTTAGATGCATATACTTACTATAAGACATTGGAAGAGTTTTCGGGAGAGGGAAGTGTTTTTTCGCAAACACAACCAGGTTTTATTAGTGGTAACATAAGTTCAGAAACAAATTCTGAAGAAAAAGTAGTTGGTTTTTTTGATGTTTCAACGGTTTCAGAAAAAAGAATTTTCTTTAATTATGAAGATTTTTACCCAGACGAGCCTCAGCCATCATTTCCAACATATTGTGAGCCTAGATTATTAGATCAGTATACAGTAGCTGGTGGTTGTGGAACATTAATTTCAGGTTTATTACAAGATAAAGTAGCTTATTGGGAAGGGGCTTCAAAAGTACCAGATACTATTTTTTCTATAGATGGAGGCATTATTAGAATTGATACCATAACAATAGGTCCATATAATATGGTAACAAGACCTTGTGGAGATTGTACCGCATTAGGAAGTAATATAGTTCCAGATTTCTGGGAAGAATAATAACAAAAGACTATGAAAAAAAATATTTTATTAATTGCAGTGTTATTGGTTGGGTTATTATCCAATGCTCAAATTTATTCTAGCTTTGATAAACTTTCTTTAGAGCGAGTTTATGTACATCAAAATGCAACTTTGTTATTTGTTGGGGAATATATATATTTTAAAGTGTATAGTCTTGAAGTAAAAAATAATGCACCAAGTAAAGTAAGTAAAATAGCCTATGTAGAGTTAATAGGAAAAAACAACAATATTGTTTTTAAAGAAAAAATAACTTTAGAAAAAGGGGTTGGTTATGGAGAGTTCTTTATACCAACAACGGTTCCTTCTGGAAATTACAAATTAATAGCTTATACAAAGTGGATGCAAAATAACAGTAGTTTTAAGTATTTTGAAAGTGAATTAAATATTATAAACCCTTATTTAGGCAACCAAGGCGCTGTTACAAGAAAAGATAACAATAAAGGTTTAAAAATTTCAAGTACTGAAAATAATTCTAAAACTATTTATGCGCACCGAAAATTTAAAATAGAAACAGATAAAGAGGTCTATCATAAACGAGAGTTAATCAAACTAAACTTCATCAATGCAAAAGGAGAGTATGGTTATGGAAAATATTCAATTTCTGTTCGAAAAATTGATAAAATAAATAAGATTAATAATTATTCAGCAAGTCAATTTAATGCAGAAAATTTTAATAAA
Source organism: Bacteroidota bacterium (assembly GCA_024280145.1). Classification (GTDB taxonomy): domain Bacteria; phylum Bacteroidota; class Bacteroidia; order Flavobacteriales; family Flavobacteriaceae; genus Marifrigoribacter. The sequence goes on along the minus strand of JAJRQR010000049.1, from coordinate 1,197 downwards.
AAAATTATAAAATATGTATTTGACGATAATGAAGTAATTCCCGAAGTTAATGGAGAACTCATAAGCGGAAAATTAAATTATAAAAGCTCTGAGAAACTTGCTGGTAATAGGAGAATGACCCTTTCTATTCCAGGGAATTCTTTATTCTTTAAAATAGTAGAAACCGATAAAAATGGTGAATTTAATTTTTATTTAGATGAAGAATACGATGGAAATAATGCTTTTATTCAAACCATTGGAGATGATAGAGAGAGTTATAATCTAACCATAAATAAACCCATTACAATTGATTATAAAAAACTAACATTTAACAGCTCTAAACTAACTCCTGAATATAAAGATTTTATTAAGGAACGAAGTGTTTACAATCAAATTGAAAATAGTTATTTTAGCGTAAAGCCAGATAGTTTACTAGCAAAACCAATTTCTGAAAAATTCTATAAAAGGGAAGGAGCTTTTGTTTTTGAATTAAAAGATTATAAATATTTTCCAAATTTAAATGAAGTTTTTATTGAGATTATAGATCCTGTTTATAAAAAAAGAATAGAAGGAGAAATTAAGTTTTTTATAAAACATAGAAATGATTTTATTGATGATCAATCAAATCCCTTAGTTCTGTTAGATGGAGTAATGATAGAAGATAACAGGTCTTTGTTACAGTATAGTGCGAATAAAGTAGAACGAATAACAGTACTTAAAGATAGAGTAAGCATGGGCTTGATTCCTTTCTCTGGTGTAATAGCAATTGATACAAAGGACAAAGATTATAACTGGAATTTTGAAAATAATAAATTAACACATATAAAACTAAAAAAACCAATTCCACAAAAAAAATATTTCCAGCAAAACTATTCAGATTCACTTCAGCAAAAATATTCTAGAATTCCAGATTATAGGAATCAATTACTATGGAATCCAGAGATTAATTTAGAGACGAATTTTATTGAGCTTTCATTTTATACTTCAGATTTAGAAGGTGATTTTGAAATAATATTAGAAGGCTTTACAAATATTGGTGAAGCAATTTCTTTACGAAAAATAATTACTGTTAAAAAATAAGGTTATGTTCTTAAATAATGTGGAATATTTAATTTCTCATATTCTGTTTCAATATTCCTGTATTGATAAATTGCTTTAATGTTTGTCACCATGATTTTTGCGAACTCTTTTATAGGTTCTGATGATTTTTTTATCTTT
>JAJRQR010000048.1 GCA_024280145.1 Bacteroidota bacterium | reverse complement strand
TATTTTTTATGTTAAGAATATGTGGAAAACATATTTATAAATTTCAGTAATTGGTGAAATTATTTTATAGATTTGGTTTGTAACCTCACAAAGCAGTATCTATCTTATAGACACTGTTTAAAATCGTATGAAGAATTTTTTAACAGCCTTTATTGTTTTCATGGTTTGGTCTCTATTTGGACTTTGGATTTACTCATGGTTGCAACCTAAAAATGATGCTGCTCTTTTGTTAACAAACAATAGAGAAGAGATTCCTATGAATCCTAAAAAGGAAAAAAATAATATAATTGTTGATACTACAGAAGCAAAACAAATTAAAATTATTACAGAAAAAGATTCTATTCTAGAAAAGAATAATCAATTGGATTCTAAATTTAAGGCTATAAATTCCGATGGAGATATTATCTTTTATTTTGAAGAAACAATAAATATAACAAAAAATAAGGCAGAAATTAATATACCTAAATCTTCAATAGATTATAAATATAAAATCAATACTTATTTATTAGAACATCCCAATAAGGAAGTACACATCCAATCCATTTACAGTCCTTTAGAAGATGTTGTTGAACCTAATTTTGGGATACAAAGAGCTTTAGAAATTGAAAAACAACTTGTAGAAATTGGTATTACAAAAGAGAAAATCGTAAAGAAATCTATTATTAAAAACATTAATTTTTCTGAAGAAAATTCATATAACAACGGTATTTATTTTAATTTTAAAAAATTAGACACCGCACGTGTCAATGCTATTAAAAAAAAGATTCCAGCTTCAAAATTCATATATCCTAACTTCACAGAATCTGGAATTTCTGTAAATAATGAGCTTAAATTATTATTAAGTGACTTGTTAGTTTATTTTAATGAACATCCAAATAAAACCATTACTATTGTAGGACATACTGATAATATTGGTAATGCAAATGATAATTATACTGTAGGATTGAAATACTCAAAACAAATAAAGTGGTATCTCGTTTCAAAAGGAGATCTTAAAAAAACATCCATTATTGCAATTTCTAAAGGTGAATCTGAACCAATTGATGATAATAATTCAAAACAAGGCAGAATAACAAACAGAAGAATAGAAGTTATTTATAATTAAAGTATGACTACAGAAAATACATTTTTAATTTTTCAACAAGAATATATTGGTATCTTTCTATTAATGCTAAGTACCTTTTTAATAGGTTATTTTTCTTCGCTTTTAATGGAAAGAAATAAAAACAAAACAGTAATAAAAAAACTAAAAAAGAAAATCAATACTCTTAAACAAAATCATAACGAATCAATAAGAAATAAAAAAGCAACTGATATTGAAACTATTTTTACTGAAATAAAGCCGAAAATAATCAAGGTTGTTGAAGAAACTCAAAAGAATCTAGTTGAAACAAAATCAAAAAAAGTTATTGCTAAAAACATTAGAACTAGCTTCGTAACTTATACCAAAAATAAGCCCGAACTTAATTTTGAAAATTTTGGAAAGGCAAGTGAAAGTCAAAGTGATGACTTAACAAAACTTAACGGAATAGGCCCCTATATAGAACAACGACTTAATGAGATTGGGATATATAACTTTGACCAAATCAGCAGATTAACTCCTGATGATATTCAAAAAATCACCGAATTAATCGATTTTTTTCCAGGAAGAATTGAACGAGATAACTGGGTAAGTCAAGCATATTCTTTATTGGTTCATTAATTAAACATATACTATGGAATTAGCCATACTCGATTGGGTACTTATCATTTCGTTTTTTACTATTGTCTTGATTATTGGAATTGTAGTTTCCAAAAAATCTGGTAAAAATACTTCTGAATATTTTTTATCCAACCGAAGTATGCCATGGTGGCTACTAGGTTTCTCAATGGTTGCTACTACTTTTTCTACAGATACTCCCAACTTAGTCACTGATATTGTTCGTAATAATGGTGTTTCAGGAAACTGGGTTTGGTGGGCGTTTTTATTGACTGGTTTGCTTACTGTTTTTGTCTATGCAAAACTTTGGAGAAAGTCCAATGTTAATACAGATATGGAGTTTTACGATTTACGATATGGCGGAAAACCAGCACATTTTCTTCGTGGATTTAGATCCGTTTATTTAGGAGTTATCTTTAATATTATGGCGATGGCTGCTGTTACTTTAGCAGCTATAAAAATTGGTCAGGTGATGTTGGGAATTAGTCCTTTAGAAACCGTATTAATTGCTGGAACAATAACCGTAATATTTAGTGCTTTAGGAGGCTTTAGAGGTGTTGTTTATACGGATTTTGTGTTGTTTTTTGTAGCAATTGCAGGAGCTATTGGCGCGGCTTATTATTTAGTAAATCTTCCTGAAGTGGGTGGATTAACAAAATTAATGGAGCATGAAAATGTTTCAGGAAAACTATCTATTTTACCCGATTTTTCTGATACCGAAGCATTGATTGGAATCTTTATTATTCCACTTGCTGTACAATGGTGGAGCGCTTGGTATCCTGGAGCAGAACCAGGTGGTGGTGGTTATATTGCGCAACGTATGTTAGCTGCAAAAAATGAAAATCACGCGATTGGAGCTACCTTCTTTTTTAATATTATGCATTATGCCTTGCGACCTTGGCCTTGGATTTTGGTAGCTTTGGCGTCTTTGGTATTATATCCAGATTTAGCGAGTATTCAGCAAGCTTTCCCAAATATTGAAGAGAGTAAATTAGGTCACGATTTAGCTTATTCTGCAATGTTAACCAAATTACCTGCTGGATTATTAGGATTGGTTTTAGCATCTTTAGGAGCAGCTTATATGTCTACCATTTCAACGCATTTGAATTGGGGATCTTCCTATATTGTAAATGACTTTTATAAACAACAAATAAATAAAAATGCTTATGAAAGAGAATTGGTAAACATCGGGAGATTATCTACCGTTATTTTAATGATATTTAGTGCTTTATTAGCCTTGGTTTTAACAAATGCATTACAGTTATTCGATATTATTTTAATGTTTGGAGCTGGTACTGGATTGATATTTATTTTACGTTGGTTTTGGTGGCGAATTAATGCTTGGAGTGAAATATCAGCGATGTTTGCTTCTGGAGTTATTTCAATTTTATTGAACTTTACTTCCTTAAGCACGCTCCTATTTAATCATAAAGATAATGCGGGTATTATAATTGAAGGGTTCTTCCCTGCTTGGGTAAAATTCCCATTAGTAGTTTTAATCACAACTATTGTTTGGGTACTAGTAACTTTTCTTACGAAACCTGAAAAAACAGAAACGCTTCAAAATTTTTACAAACAAACAACACCTGGTGGTCCTGGTTGGAAAAAAGTACTCGATACATTTAAAGATAAAGAATATATAGCTAAAGAAACTAATAAAGAATGGTCGGTTCCATCGGGTATTTTAGCGATGGTCTTTGGTTGTATTATGATATATAGTATCATGTTTGCAACTGGAAACATTCTTTACGGAAATTACCAATTAGCGTCAGGGCTACTTGTTGTAATTGTCGTTTCAGCATTTTTATTAATTCGTCTTTGGAAAAATAATAAGATTTCACCTTTAGATTAAATCCTAAAATTAAAACGCACAACTTGTAGGTAATGGTTCTTGTGTTTCTAAATTAGTTGCAAAATCATCATCAAGTGTAAAGGCTGAAAAACCTGAAGCTACAGTTCCTTTAAAAACTTTAATTCCAAAACTAGAAGTATTCATATGAGCACGAATAATTACGGTTTGATTATTAGAAATTCCAACGGCTCCTCCAGACCGGACAAAGGGTTGTTCATTAATATGACTGTGTCCTAATATTCTTCTATAAATTAATTCACTTCCATCTTCTGAAATTACTTCCCACCAATTTACATATTGATCGCAACCTGTTTCTCTACTTAAAATTCCAACGCTAAAAGTATGACTGTTTTCGTTTCCACTAACTGAAACAGATACTACTTCTGCTTGATCTATTAATTCAAAAATTTCAGTTTCTTCAGGGATTACGGTATCGTTAGAAGAATTACAGGAGCTAATAAATAGTAAAGGAAAAATAAAATAAAAGAAATTCATAAATTAAATATTAATTAAAAATGAGTAGTCTCTAAGAAATTCCTTTCATTTCAAATTAAAAATAAAAAAAACGACTGAAACGATTTTATTAAATCAAATCAGTCGTGTAAAATATTAATAAAGCGAAGTATATTAGTTATTCCCTAAAATTAAAGGCAAACCGCTATCTCCCGAACCTATCACAATTACTTTGCTATTAGGTGATTCTGATAATTTTATAGTAGCCTCAATCCCTTTATCTTGAAGGATTTTATCTGTTAATGATGCACTTAATATTCGGTTAGCTTCTGCTTTTCCTTTTGCATCAATAATTACTTTTTCGGCTTCTTTTTGAGCTGTTACCAATCTAAATTCGTATTCCAAAGACTCTTGTTCTTGCTTCAATTTACGCTCAATCGCTTGTTTAATAGTAGATGGCAAAGTTACATCTCTAATCAATACATCGTTTAACTGAACATATTGTTTGTCAAGTATTTTTTTAGTTTCGTCAAATATTTCTTTCTGAATTACATCACGTTTACTAGAATACAATTGTTCTGGTGTATAACGTCCTACCACAGATCTTGCAGCAGACCGAATTGCTGGTGTTATAACACGATCTTCATATGGTTCTCCTCTGGTTTGATGCAACATTCCTAAAGTTTCGTATTTTGGTTGGTACCATGTTGAAGCATCAATCATAATGTCTAATCCATTAGAAGAAAGCACTTTCATATCTTTAAAAAATAATTCCTTTTGTCTTACTTCATAAATAAACACCTTATTCCAAGGTGCAACAATATGAAAACCCTCTCCCATTGGTGGCTCATCTGTAACCACACCTTCATCAAATGTTTTATACAAAACTCCTGCCTCTCCTGAACGAATTGTTACTGCAGATTTAAAGATAATAATAATTGAGAGAATTAAAAGAATTATAATTGGTATTCCTAATTTGGGTAATTTTTCCATTTTTAATGTATTTAGTTAGTTATATTTTAAATTAATCCGTTGTATTTTCTAAGGAACCACTCTAAACTTAAGGCTATTATAATTAATCCTAACAAGTATTTCCAATCGATTAAAGGTACTGTTTTTTGTTCACTTTTTTGAATGGATTGAAACGCATCATTTTCTATTAAAGAATCTATTAATTTAGTGGCTTCTGAAATAAAATATTCTTTTCCATTTGTATTAGTCGCAAGTCTTGAAAGCTTTGTTACATCGGCATTTAAAAATTGTTGTTCTACATTAAAATCCAATATTGAAAAACTACCACTTCTTGCAACAGATTCTGTATCTACCGTAACTTTATAACGATATTCCCCAGCTTCCAAACTACTTAAGTTTACCTCGTAAAAGTTTCTTTTTAGTAATAATGGGAATTCCTTTTTATTTTTAGTCGTTGTATTTTCTACTGAAATAGTTAAACTCGCTCTAGAATCAAACACAAAATTTTTATCAAAATACTGAGCTGATATTTTTATTGAATTGTTATTATAATAAAAACTTTCATTTGAAACTTCTAATCGACTTCTACGTTTATTGGAAGCCAAATATTGAACTAACTTCCCAATAAAATTATCAAAATCTTCGAAACTGTTGGAGTTTAAATACGATTGTGCTCGCCAACGCCAAAAACCTTCTCCATCAAAAATTGCGTTTCTTCTTCCGTTTAATTCGGAAGTTGCTAATAAAGGTGTTTCTGTTGTGTAGCCATCAATTGATTGCTCTAAAACTATCTCGTTTGGCACTAACATTTCCAACTCACCAAATAAAGTTTCTAAAGGTTTAAAATCCTCAAAACCTATTTCATCTATGGCGAAAGTTCCATAATTAGGGTTTAGTATTCCTGTTATATCTTCGGTCTGATAGGTTACTTCTTTATTGAAATTATTTTGAACAGTATTTAAAAATTTCCAATTGGTTTCTAAACCTGTAATTGTTAATGTATTTTTTTGAAGTTTGTCTATTTCTTTATAAACAGCAAAAAACTTACGATTGGGTTGATACAAAATAAGCAACTGATAATCGTTTAATAAAGCTACAGCTTCCGAAGGTTTTTTGATGGTTACTTTTCGTTGTTCGTTGCTTTCAATTGACTTTTTTAGCATTCCTAAATCAGGATGAACAATCTCACTAATTATCAACACGTTTGTGGCTTGATCAATCACCTCAACTGCAAATTGTTTGGTGTTATTTGAAGTGTTTTTTTCTTCAGATAAAGGATTTAATTGTGCTGTATATTTTTGAAAACCTACTGAGGTTGCTGGTAAAGTAAGTGACAGTATTTTTGTGTTTTCCGTTTCCGTAAAGTTGACTTTCTCTTTGTAAACAACAGTGTTTCCTTTTTTTATTTCAAATTGAGATAAAACATTTTCCGTTCCCGAATACACCAAGATCACCTCAATAGGGAATTTATTCTTTAAAAAAGCATAACGATTGTTGTTTAACTGCGCTATTTTTAAATCTATATGTTTGGTGGAATCTCCTAGTATTACTGGATAAACTGAGTTTTTATATGATGCTGTACTAAATTCATAGTCGTTACCAAGGGTTTGGTTACCGTCACTTATTAAAATCGTTGGTGCAATTTCATTTTTAAACAACTCATTAGTTGCCGACAATGCTTTTGAAATGTTGGTGTTTCTTTCAGAAAAAGTAAGAGTGTCGTTACTTTTAAAATCACTTCCGAAGGAATAATAAGTAAGTTCAAATTTATTATTAAGTGCTTCGTTGTTTTTTAATTCAGCAATAAATGATTTTACATTACCCTGTTGATTTAATTCTTTTACAGAAGAAGAATTATCAACCAATATGGGTAAACTCGGTTTAATAATGCTATAGGTTTCCGTTTTAAATTTCGGATTTATCAATAAAAGTAAAACAGAAAAAAGTGTTACAAACCGCAAAAAACCATACATCCATTTTTTCTTATTTGAAAATTTGGTTTTATAGCCATACATAAAAATTGCCAGAATAAGTGAGACTATTCCAGCAATGATAATATAAAGTAGTGTTTGTGATGACATATTTTTATTGACTTATGACAATATTTCGACATAAGACTTA
>JAJRQR010000047.1 GCA_024280145.1 Bacteroidota bacterium | reverse complement strand
AGTAACGACGACGACTCGCGAAGATTACGAAAAAGTAATTACAACTGCACAAACGGCTTTTAAAGACTGGAGAGCGGTTCCTGCACCTCAACGTGGTGAAATTGTACGTCAGTTTGGAAATAAATTAAGAGAATTAAAAGAGCCTTTAGGTCAGTTGGTTTCCTACGAAATGGGAAAATCATTGCAAGAAGGTTATGGCGAAGTTCAAGAAATGATCGACATCTGTGACTTTGCAGTTGGATTATCAAGACAGTTAAACGGGCAAACAATTCCATCAGAAAGAGCACAACATGTAATGCGTGAGCAATGGCATTCTTTAGGAGTTGTAGGTATTATTTCTGCTTTTAACTTTCCAGTAGCAGTTTGGGCTTGGAATACCGCTTTGGCTTGGGTTTGTGGTGATGTTTGTGTTTGGAAAGCTTCTGAACAAGCACCACTTTGCTCGGTTGCTTGTCAAAATATCATCGCCGATGTATTAAAAGAAAACAACCTTCCTGAAGGGATTTCTAATATTATCAACGGAGATTATAAAGTAGGTGAAATGATGACGACCGATAAAAGAGTTCCATTAATTTCAGCAACAGGTTCTACTCGTATGGGAAGAATTGTTGGAACTACCGTAGCAGGACGTTTCGGAAAATCATTATTAGAATTAGGAGGAAACAACGCGATAATTATTACACCAACTGCCGATTTAAAAGTGGTGGTTCCTGGTGCAGTATTTGGTGCGGTTGGTACAGCGGGACAACGTTGTACTTCGACTAGAAGATTAATTATTCACGAATCTGTTTATAATAAAGTGCGTGATGCAATTGTAGGTGCTTACGGCCAGATTGTGATCGGAAATCCTTTAGATGAAACCAAACATATGGGACCATTAATCGATAAAGATGCGGTGAATATGTATTTGGCAGCTATTGAAAAAGCAAAAGCTGAAGGAGGAAATGTTCTTGTTGAAGGTGGTGTTTTAAGTGGAGAAGAATTTGAAAGCGGATGTTACGTAAAACCAGCAATTATTGAAGCTGAAAATCATTACGAAATTGTACAACACGAAACATTTGCACCAATTTTATATTTAATGAAATATTCGGGAGATGTAGAAAATGCAATTGATATTCAAAATGGAGTTGTACAAGGATTATCATCAGCAATTATGACGAACGATATGAAGGAAGCTGAAAAATTCCTTTGTTATGCAGGATCAGACTGTGGAATTGCCAATGTAAATATTGGAACTTCAGGTGCTGAAATTGGAGGTGCTTTTGGAGGTGAAAAAGAAACAGGGGGTGGACGTGAGTCTGGATCTGATGCTTGGAAAGTGTATATGAGAAGACAAACCAATACCGTGAATTACTCAGACGAATTGCCTTTAGCACAAGGGATTAAATTTGATTTGTAATACAAATTTGTTATCAACACAACCCTGCAAGGTTTCTAAAGCCTTGCAGGGTTATTTTTTTAATTTAATGAAATCTACTCTTTTAATAATTGGCCTGTTTACAATTCTAGCTTGTAGTTCTTCAGACAATAACGCTGAAGAAAATACTTGTTTTCCAGATCAAGGAATATCAATTGGTCTTTCAGTTAGTGTGTTTAATGCAGACACTAGCGAATTTATTGATGAAGGAATTACCGTTAAAGCCATTAACAGCACACGTACAATCACATTACAATTAGCTGTTGACACTCTTTTACAAGAAAAAAAATATATTGGGGTTTATCTGAATCAAGAAGGAACTTATCGAGTAAGTATCATAGATTCTGAATATGAACTATATAATTCAGACCCTATCACTATTTCAAAAACAGAAGATGGTTGTGGACTAATTACAGAGCATTTAACGGTAGATTTAGTCCCTTTATAAATAATAGAAAGCTTATTTCAACATTTCGTCCTTAATTATTTTTCTCCAGCGTTCCGTCTTTTCTTTATCCCAATCCATAGCGCCAGATTCTAATAATTGCATTGCTTTTTTAAAGTAAACGTTTGCTTCAGAATTATTATTAAGGTTTTTATAAGCCCAGCCAATTTCAGCGAAGGTGTTTACTCCCGGTTTTATTTCAGAAGAAAATTTTAAGATTTCAATTGCTTTATCATACTTTTCTTCTTCAACATATTCGTTTCCATAATAACGTAAATTCCCAGCTGTCATGGGGATGGTATAACCCAATATTTTATATTGCTTTTTGTAGTAGTTTTTTACCTGTTCAGAAACACTTTTTTCTTTGTTATTTACAAAAGTATCAAGCAATAACTGATCTACTTGAAAATTACGATTCATTTCTAACAATCCATAGGTTAACGAAGGGGCAACGGTTCCCCAATGTGTAGTGTTTTTAATTACATTTTTTCTCCATACTATTGTGTTGTTCGGGTATTTTTGAAATAATGAATCCAACGTCTCTATTTGAGGTTTAAAATAACTTTCTAAAGAGCCAACGGTACCATAAGAGCAATAATAAAACGCATTAAAATCTGTCTTGTTAATAATCATTTTTTCTGCATCATTTAGTATTTGATTATCTAGATAATGCATTCCAGGGCTTATAGCAATATAGGCATTAAACATATTTTTGTTTTCACTAAAAAGAGTATTGGCAACAAAAGCTCCTCCTCTAGAATGTCCAATAAGTGCTTTAAATTCTGTTATTCTGTACTTCTCATTTATTAAAGGAAATATTTCATTTTTAATATGATTTGTAAGTAACAAAGCTTCCCCTTTGTTTTTAGAATCATCTATTGCTAAGCTTCGATCTTTTGGAATAAATTCGGAATTTCTATTGTCTGAATGAATTCCCACCACAATCACTGGCATTATTTGATAACTCCAAACCAAATAATCGATGATGCTTTTTGCATT
>JAJRQR010000046.1 GCA_024280145.1 Bacteroidota bacterium | reverse complement strand
TATTCACTTTTCACTAAAAACCATTCACCACTCACTACTAACCACTCACTAATAACTAACAACCACTCCCTAAAAACCATTCCCAAGTAACTTCCATCCCTTCCTTTACAGAAAACAAAGGATGATAACCCAATAAATTTTTAGCTTTACTAATATCCGCTAAGGAATCTCGAACATCACCTCTTCTAGTTGGGCCATAATTTGCAGATAACTTAGAGTTTGAAATTTCTTGTAAATCATCCCAAAGTACATTCAAACTAATTCGATCGCCAAAAGCTATATTATAAACATTGTTTATGGCTTTTTCTTCAGCAAAAAACGAACGAATATTCGCTTGCACTGCATTTTCAACATAGGTAAAATCTCGAGTTTGTCCACCATCACCGTGAATAGTTGGAGCTTTTTTAGATATTAAAGATTGCATAAACAATGGTATTACCGCTGCATAGGCACCATTTGGACTTTGTTTTGGTCCGAAAATATTAAAATACCGAAGACCAATTATTTAAGATTGATAGGTTTTATAAAACACATCGGCATACAATTCATTAACCAATTTGGTAACGGCATAAGGCGATAAGGGATTCCCGATGGCATCTTCCACTTTTGGCAATGATTTACTATCACCATAAGTGGAACTTGATGCAGCATAGACCAATCGTTTTACCGTTGGGCTATCTTTTTGAGCAACCAACATATTCAAATATCCAGATACATTTACCTCGTTAGTGGTAATCGGATTGTCTATAGATCTCGGAACAGAACCCAGTGCCGCTTGATGTGAGACATAATCAATCCCTTCCATTGCTTTTTTACAAGTATCCAAATCCCGAATATCACCTTCTAAAAACTCAAAAGACGGGTTGTCCATAAATTCTTGAATATTCTCTATATATCCATTGGAAAGATCATCTAAAACCCGAACCTTTTTAGCACCGTATTTTAATAAATATTCAACTAAATTAGAACCGATAAATCCTGCACCACCTGTGATTAGGAATTGATATTCTGAAAGGTCTTGTGTGTGATATTTAGTTTTGTACATTTTTTTTTAATTAGTGAGTGGTTTTTAGTGAATCGTTAGTAGTGGGGTGTGAATTGTAGATTGTGCTGCATTTAGACTTATGATTTTCATTATTTTGCTTTGTTATTAGTGAGGAGTGAAAAGTGAGTAGTGAGTCGTAGATTGTGTTTTATTTGGACTTTTGTTTTTCATTACTTAGCTTCGTGATTAGTGAATGGTGATTAGTAGGTCGTTGATTATAGATATTGCCTTATTTAGACTAATGGTTTTCATTACTTTGTTTTTTATTAGTGAATCGTAGATTGTGATGTAATTAGACTTTTGATTTTCATTATAATACTTTTATTCTTTTTTAGTAAATAGTTATTAGTAACTATTTACTAATCACTACTCACTTCTCACTACTCACCACAAACTTTTCACGACTCACTATTCACTTTTCACTAAAAACTACTCACCACTAACTACTCACCATTCACTTTTCACCACTCACTAAAAACTCAATTTCTCTTCAAATAATTTCGAAAGCCTAAAAGTAACTTTTTAACTTCAGTCATTAAATCCAAAATAATTTTATCTTCTTTTATATATTTTAATCTAACAGCAATTATATATTGTGTTTCAACTTCAGCTAAAGAACCTAAAGCAATACTTATAAATTGAATCAATTCTTTATTTCCTTTTCTAGCTGATCCCTCTGCAATATTAGAAGGAATTAAAACTGCTGCACGCCTTATTTGAGAGGTTAATCCAAATCGTTCCGAATCTGGAAACAAATTTGAAATGGAATAAATAGTTTCAACCAAATCCATACTCTTTTTCCAAACTTCTAAATCCTTATGATCCATATATATTTTTAGTGAGTCGTGATTAGTGAATAGTAGTTAGTGTTAACTTTAGACTTTTGTATTTCATTACGGTATTTTATTTTAAGTATGTATGTATCTAAAAAGTGAATAACAGTTTGTGTTGCTCTGGACATTCATTTCCAAAACAATATTTATTTCCAAAAACTATCTCAATTATATACCTCATTACTACAATAGTTTTATTTTATATAACACCTAACAATTCACCACTGACCAATCACCATTCACTCCTCACCATTCACTTCTCACCATTCACTATTAACGATTCACTTTTCACCATTCACTATTAACGATTCACTTTTCACTTTTCACTAACAACTAATCACTCACCATTCACTACTCACTACTAACTACTCACCAACAACCATTCACTACTCACCACTCACTACTCACTTTTCACTCCTCACCAACAACCACTACAACCGCCCATCAACCTTCCCCTCCGGAAAGAATGACTTCACATCAAAAACTACAGAAGTTTTTGAAATATAGTCATCTAGTTGAAAGCCTCGGAATTCTTCATGAGAAACGGTTAATACGATGGCATCGTAGTTGTCTTTTAGTAGATTTGCTTCAGAAATAAGTTCAATTCCAAATTCCTTTTTCACTTCCTCCGCATTTGCCCAAGGGTCAAAAACATCAACATTCAAATTGTAATTCTGTAATTCAGAAATCACATCAATTGCCTTACTATTTCGTATATCTGGACAATTTTCCTTAAAAGTAATTCCTAAAACAAGGGCATATCCATTTTTAACTTTTCCGTCTTTTTTTATCATTAGCTTGACTACTTCGTGAGCCACATAGCTCCCCATTCCATCATTCATCCGGCGTCCCGCTAATATAATTTCTGGATTATAACCTTCTTCTATTGCCTTTTGCGCTAAATAATAGGGATCTACACCTATGCAATGTCCTCCTACCAAACCTGGAGTGAATTTTAAAAAGTTCCATTTGGTAGCAGCAGCATCCAATACATCTTGCGTATCGATATCTAATAATCTAAAAATTTTAGACAATTCATTTACAAAGGCAATATTAATATCGCGTTGTGAGTTCTCAATTACTTTGGCAGCTTCAGCAACCTTAATAGAAGGTGCTAAATGGGTGCCAGCCGTAATAATGGAAGCATATAAAGCATCAATATAGTTGGCAGCTTCAGGAGTAGATCCCGAAGTTACTTTTAATATTTTAGTAACCGTATGTTTTTTATCTCCTGGATTGATACGTTCTGGGGAATAACCTGCGTAGAAATCTTTATTAAATGTCAATCCTGAAACTGCCTCCAGTATAGGAACACAAACATCTTCTGTTACCCCTGGATAAACCGTTGATTCAATAATAACCACATCATCTTTACCAAGTACCTTCCCGACGGTTTCACTTGCTTTTTGAAGTGGAATTAATACGGGCTGATTGTATTTATTGGTGGGGGGAGGAACAGTGATAATATATATATGAGCAGCTTCAATTTTTGAAGGGTCATCGGTAATCTCTAAACCAGTTGCGCTATTGAATTTTAGTGCTTTTTGCAATTCATCTTTAGTAATTTCTAAAGTAAACTCATTGCCTTCTTGCAATTCAGACACGCGTTTTGTGTTAATATCAAAACCGATTACTTTATAGGCTCCAGCAAAGGCAACTGCTAGTGGCAATCCTACATAACCTAATCCTATAATGGCGATGGTGGGGTCTTTTCTCAATTTTACAGTTTTATTTAAATGAATTGGAATTAAATTTATATGATTTTATTCTAAATTAAAACAAAGATACCCACAAATAGGCAACATCTTTTATCAAACTCCAATTTTTAATATATTCTTTATTAATCCTAACTTTATCTGGCCAAAGTACGACATCATTATAAGTATTTGGATCTTCCTGTTGGAGTAATAGCTTGTCTTCATTTTTATATTTAATAGTTGCAGGACCTGTAATACCTGGTTTTATAGTCAATAGCATTCGATCCTCTCCTTCTAATAAATCAGCATATCCAGGCACGTCAGGTCGAGGTCCAACCAAGCTCATAGTGCCAAATAACACATTAAACAATTGTGGCAGTTCATCAAGTTTAGATTTCCGAAGCCATTTCCCAAAAATAGTTTCATTGCCAACAATTTCATTAATATTTTGATGCGATGTACCTTTTAAGGTTCTAATTTTATAACAAGAAAATGGGACTCCCTTTTCTCCTATTCGTTTTTGAAAAAACAAACCAAATTGCTGGGTAGAAAAAGTGGCTAATATAATTAATAGAAGTATTGGAAATAGAAGTAAAAGCAGGAGTACCAAAGAAATTACCAAATCGAAAGTCCTTTTTATAAAATGTTGCCTTTTGCTGAGCATGAGTGCTTTTGCTATTTCCTTTTAAAAAGCTTTTTAAATCGTTTTAATAGTGATGGTTTTATATCATCATCATGATATCCTTGTCCGTAACCATAGCCATATCCGTAACCATAGCCATAACCATATCCGTATTTTGCTTTTTCTTGAAAGAAGTTTAATACAAAACTAATATTACTGACTTCACCGGTTTTATATTTATCATTAATAAATTTAAACATTCCTCTTTTGGTGTAATTCTGGCGAATTAAATAGAGGGTAGCATCTACGTATTTGGTAAGTACCAAAGCATCAGAAACCAAACCTATTGGTGGAGAATCCAGTATGATATAATCATAGGATGCTTTAAGTTCATTGATCAGATCCTCCATTCGTTCACTCATCAATAATTCGGAAGGGTTTGGTGGTATTTCACCCGAAGTAATCACATCTAAATGATGTACTTCTGTTTTCTGAACAATATCTTCCAAAGTAGCATCGTGTACCAAATAATTTACCACACCCACATTATTGTCAATATTAAAATCTCCAAAAATCTTAGGCTTCCGAAGATCCAATCCTACAATTACTGTCTTTTTATTACTCAATGCAAATACCGAAGCAATATTGATGGAGCAAAATGTTTTTCCCTCCCCACTAATAGAAGAAGTTAACAATACTGTTTTAGCACCTTTAATTCCTTGTTTTTTATAAATAAATTGCAATCCAGATCGCAACCCTCTAAAAGCTTCCGCGATGGATGATTTTGATTTATTAAGTACTGCTAAATTTTCTCCTGTTCGGTTTTTTCCTATAATTCCTAAAACTGGAATTTTTGAAAGCCGCTCAATATCTTTTACCGTTGTTACTTTGGTATTAAAAAACACGATTAAAAACACGATTAAAAATGGAAGCATCAATCCAAACAATACGGCCATCATATAATTTAGTTGTGTATTGGGGCCTATTTTTCCACCACCCGTATCTTTAGCAGAATCTATGACCATTACATCACTCACATTAGCAGCCTTTACCAAACCTGCTTCACTGCGTTTTGCTAAAAACAAATTATAGGTTCCTTGACTTAAATTATAACGCCTTTCTATTTTTAATAACTCTTGTTGCTATTTGGGTAGTTTCCTAATTTGCCCTTCATACTTGACAATATTTCTTTTAATGGTATTTAACTCATAATCTAACAAACCTTTTGATGAGTTAATATTTTCTAATAATACTTCTTTTACAGCATCAATTTGCCGATCTATATCTTTAAAAACAGGTGCACCCTCTTTAAATGAATATTCTAAATTGGTGCGTTCTTCAGAAAGAGCAATGATTCTCCCAACACTTGCCACAACACTTCCTTCTGAAATTCCTGCAACAGAAGGGGCTGGAATTTCATTATAATTTTTACGAGTAATTAAATAAGTTTCTAAGGTTTTATAATAGTTTAATTGCCGATCTATATCTTCTTTTTGAAGGTCTAAAGCACTTAATTTTGTATTGATTTCTGCACCTTCCGATTCTAAATTAAAAATATCATTCTTGTTTTTAAAGGTATTTAACTCCTCTTCTACTCCTAACAATTCTTTGGATTTATGGGCTAGACTACTATCTATAAATCGGATGGTTTTGGTAGCAAAAAGGTTTTTTCGCTCCAACATATCCTCACTTAATACGCGAACAGAACTATTTAAGTAATCAACAATTTTAGCTTTATTTTTATTGATTAAACTTAGTCGTAATGCAGATCCACCTTTTGATTCAGGTTTAATATTAATATTCATATATCCTTTTACAACTCCGTCGAAATTGGAAAAACTGATGTAATATTTTTTATTAGGAATGGCATCCATTTCTGGGTTTGGGAGAATGGTTCCACCAAAAAATGGCAAATGTATTTTTTCGCCTATTCTAAATTCTTTCGAAAAATTTTGAGCTTCAAAATGTTTGGATATTTTTTCTTTTGTATGATAATTCTGAACCGTGAAATTCCGGTCTTCTTCAAAAATTGTAGAAAGCGTAAATCTGGTAGAGTCTTTAAATACTAGTTGAAATTGCTTTCCTAAAATCTGATTCTTAGAGGTATCTATTTCAACAAAAAAAGGCGTATGCTTATAAGCATCAACTTGTTTGTATTTCCCGTCTTTATAATAATTTATATAAAACTGAAGCTGATCTACTACCTTTTCATTATGTGATCGGGATTTTAACGTAATTACTGCGGTATTTACCTTATCGGTAGTTCCTCCCCAATTAAAAGTAAGACTGGTATTGCTGGTAAAAAAGGGATTCTGATCGTCTTTTATAGAAATCATCGTATCCATTTTATAGACCGGTAACTTCCGAACATTGATATAATAAGCAATTCCAAAACCAATGGCTAATGAAATTAAAAATAGCGGCCAATAACTAAGTAATTTAACTATAAACCCTTTAAAGTCAAAGGTGGAATGAATGTCATTTATTTCAAATTCTTCACTCATATTATAGTTTTATAAATAGCAAAATAGTGGTGGTGGTAGCAGTTATTAAGGCTAAAATTGTCGTAAACGAGGATAAACCTTGTATTCCAAATCCTGATGATTTTTGTGGCAATGGGTTTATTAAAATCAAATCGTTGGGTTGCACATAATAATAAGGAGAATTCATTGCGTTAATATCCGTCAAATCTATATGATGTACTTTTTGGCCCAAAGGATATTGCCTAATAATCACTACATTTTTACGATCTCCTGTAATCTTAATATCTCCATTATTTGCGATGGCTTCCATAATACTTACTTCATCTCTATAAAGTATCGTTGATCCTGGTCTTCCTATTTCTCCATTTATGGTATATCGT
This sequence comes from Bacteroidota bacterium, assembly GCA_024280145.1. Classification (GTDB taxonomy): domain Bacteria; phylum Bacteroidota; class Bacteroidia; order Flavobacteriales; family Flavobacteriaceae; genus Marifrigoribacter. The sequence goes on along the minus strand of JAJRQR010000046.1, from coordinate 10,926 downwards.
ATTCCAGCTAATTTCACGGTAACAAAAATATTTGCTTCTTCTTTAAAAAACTCTTTCATCAAACGTTCTTTAATTTTTTCCCTGACTTCTTCAACCGTATAACCCAACACTTGCATTTCGCCAAAACTTGGTACACGTATATTTCCGTGGAGATCTACTACAAACCCTTCATAATACAACTTTTCTTCTCCGGTTGCATTTAAATCTGAATTATTTACCGGATTAAAAATACTTACTTCCTCTTGGTCTATCGCCTTCACACGAATACTCAACAAATCGTTCACCTGAAGTCGATACGGTTCTTGCACTTTGCGAATCGTCATCAAACTGTCCACACGATCTTCATTTTCCTGAAGATAAGTAAGTTGTTTGGTCGAAATACAAGACGTAAAACTCGAAGCTACAATTATAAAAAACAGTAGGTAGGTATATTTCATAAATTGGGTTGTTTTAGCAAATATAGTTGAACCAATGTAATAATAAAATAATTTTCGTTTTATGTGCTCATTTTCCTCGTAATTTGCAAAAAAAATGAATTTGTGAATTACTTATCTGTTGAAAATATATCCAAATCCTTCGGTGAAAGGGTTTTGTTTAAAAATATCTCTTTCGGAATTAATGAAGGACAAAAAATAGGTTTTGTTGCTAAAAACGGAACTGGAAAAACTTCCATTCTAAATATTGTTGCAGGAATTGATACTCCCGATACTGGAAAAATAGCGTCACGGAAGGGTTTAAAAATATCTTACCTTTCTCAAGAACCTAATTTGAATCCCAATTTTACAGTAGAAGAAACAATAAATGCAGCAGATAATTTTATTTTAAAGATTATAGCTGAATATGAAAAAGCTTTGTTAAATCCTGAAGATTCTGAAACATTTCAGAAAGCATTTGATGCAATGGAAGCAAATCAGGCTTGGGATTTCGAAACGGTTTACAAACAAATTCTTTCAAAACTGAAACTTGACGATTTAAATCAAAAAGTTTCAACGATGAGTGGCGGTCAGAAAAAACGTTTGGCATTAGCAAATGCTTTATTGGCGCAACCGCAGCTTTTAATTTTAGATGAACCTACCAATCATCTAGATCTTGAAATGATTGAGTGGTTGGAAGAGTTTTTCGCCAAAGCCAACATCACTCTTTTTATGGTAACGCATGATCGTTTTTTCTTAGAACGTGTTTGTAATGAAATTGTAGAGTTAGATGAAGGTGTACTTTACGGTTATAAAGGAAATTACAGTTATTACCTTGAAAAACGAGATGCCCGAATCGAAAATTTCGTTTCGGAAACCGCAAAAGCAAAACAACTTTATAAAAAGGAATTGGATTGGATGCGTCGTCAACCTAAAGCCAGAACGACTAAAAGCAAATCTAGAATAGACGATTTTTCTGAAATAAAAAGCAGAGCGCATCAACGTAGAAACGATCACGAAGTTCAGTTAGAACTAAATATGGAACGTTTAGGAACTAAGATTGTCGAATTGCATTCGATCTCTAAATCTTATGATGATAAAAAATTGCTTGATAAATTCGATTATAATTTTCAAAAAGGAGATCGAGTAGGAATAATTGGCAAAAACGGAACCGGTAAAACTACCTTTTTAAATATGATTACTGGAAGTGTTTTTCCTGATGTAGGGAAAGTGGTAATTGGTGATACGGTTAAGTTTGGTTATTATACCCAAGATGGAATTCATATAAAAGAAGGACAGAAAGTAATTGATGTTGTTCGTGAGTTTGGAGATTTCATTCCGCTTAAAAAAGGAAGACAGATTTCTGCTCAACAATTGTTGGAACGCTTTTTATTCGATCGTAAAAAACAATACGATTTTGTTGAAAAATTAAGTGGAGGCGAACGAAAACGTCTGTATTTATGTACGGTTCTAATTAAAAATCCAAATTTTTTAATATTGGATGAACCTACCAATGATCTAGATATTGTTACTTTAAACGTCTTAGAAAATTTCTTGTTAGACTTTCCTGGATGCTTGGTTGTAGTATCTCACGATCGTTATTTTATGGATAAAATTGTAGATCATTTATTTGTGTTTAGAGGTAATTGTGTGATTGATGATTTTCCTGGAAACTATTCAGATTTCAGAAGCTATGAAGACAGTAAACCTTCTGAAAAGAAAGTAATTTCAGAAGATAACTCAACTACAAAAGCCAATTGGAAATCACAAGACAACAAAACCAAACTTAGTTACAACGAACAAAAAGAATACGCAAAATTAGAAAGAGAAGTTGCCAAACTCGAAAGAGATAAAGAAACACTAGAAGCTAAATTTGCAACCGAAAACTGGGACACCGAAGAAATAGATAAGCAGTCTAAAATGTTACAAGATATTATCCAAACTCTAGAAACCAAAACGGAGCGTTGGTTTGACCTTTCGGCTAAGCTAGAAGGGTAACATTTTACAATTTGTAATTTACAAAATGTAAAATACTTTATATATTTTTAAATAATAATTACCTTGCACTTCATAGAAATAAACCATCAATATGTCAATTAAAACCGCATTAGTAACAGGAGGAGCCTCAGGATTAGGATATGAATTTGCGTTATTATTAGCTCAAGATTCACACAATTTAATATTGATTGATATTGATCCTGATAAGTTAAATGAAACCAAAACGAATTAGAAAGCAAGTATTCAATAAAAGTTACCGCCTTAACAAAAGACTTAAGTATTCAAAATATCTCCGAAGAAATTTTTGAAGAAATTGGCAATATTCCAATCGATGTGTTAATCAATAATGCAGGTTTTGGTTTATTCGGAACATTTGTAGAAACCGATTGGCAACGAGAAGCCGCAATGCTTAATTTACATATTATGACCACCACTCATTTAACCAAATTGATTTTAAAAGGAATGGTTGAAAGAGGTGCTGGTAAAATTTTAAATATGTCTTCCTTAGCAGCATTCCAACCCGGACCATTAATGGCCATATATTACGCTTCAAAGGCATATATTTTATCATTTTCGGAAGCGATTGCTAATGAATTAAAAGGCACCGGAGTTACCGTAACCGTTTTATGTCCTGGACAAACAAAAACCTCGTTTCAAGAGGTGGTTTCTGAGAAAACTTCAGAAAATAAAATCAACTTTAACATGGGCTGCCCTAAAGAAGTTGCCGCCTACGGCTACAAAGCGATGAACAAAGGAAAAGTGGTGGTAGTGCCTGGAAGTATTAATAAATTTCTTTCAAAATTACCTAGGATAATGCCTCGAAATGCGGCTGCTAATATTGTTCGGAAAATTCAACAAAAGAATCGAGATTAAGGATGATTTTATGGTTTGTAAAAAACAGAACTAATTAGCTAAAACTTCATCTATCGTTTTGGTGTAATCTTCAAATTCCACTAAATTATTATGTCCACCTTTAGGTATTTCGATGAGCTTTTTCGGGTTGTTTTTTATACTTTCAAAAAGTTTTTTTCCTTGTTGAAAATTAATGACTTTATCATCGATTCCGTGATAGATGGTTATTGAACAAGGTACTTGATTTATATACTGGTACGTCGGAAATTTATAATGTAATAAAGCTTTTATGGTAAAAACGGAAAACGTGATTTCGCGACCTCTTCAATACTATAAAAAGGAGATTCTAAAATTAAATTTTTCGGATTGTTTTCTGAAGCTATAAATGTAGCAAAAGTGGTTCCGAGGCTTCTTCCGTAAACCGTAATTTCAGATTCTTTGTAAAATTGTTTTGCATAATCATACCAAATTTGGGTGTCGGCATACAAGGATTCCATCGATTTTTTTCCTGTACTTTTTCCGTAGCCTCGATAATCCATCACAATAACCGAATATTTTTTCTCTACAAAAAACTCGGTAAGTTGCCCCCAACGCTGCAAATCACCAGCGTTTCCGTGAAAATAAAGCACTACTCCTTTTGGGTTTTCTACCTTAAAATGAAGTCCGTTTAATTGAGCATCATCGTTGCTTTCTAAAGTAACTTCTTCAAAAGAATTGTCCATTTTATAGACGTGTGCCTGAGCAAGCACAGTGGGTAAAAAGATAAGGTTTTCTTGAAAAAAATAGATCACACCACAAAGTAAACCATAAATATTAAGCAGGACAAAAAGGATGACTACTAACTTTTTTTTATTTCGCATTTTTTCTTTTAGTATTATGAATTACTTTAAAACTACTATTCTCAAGATTTTGTTCTTTAGGCTTCGAAAGTAATATTTCGTCCAACATTTTATGATAGCTTTCAAAATTATTCAAATTTTTATGCCCGCCATCAATTACCGTATACAGTCTTGTTCGTTTCGGATTAATTTTAGATAATTTTAAACTCGTTTTAAAAGGAATTAACGTATCATTTGTACCGTGAATAATATGAATTGGACATTGCACATATTTTATCCATTTGTAAGTTGGCAATGGATATTTCATGATAATTGAAAAAGGCATAAACGGCGCATACCTTGCTGTTACTTTAGTAAGGCTATAATAGGGTGCTTCTAAAATTAACTTACAAGGATTATTTACAGATGCTAATTTGGTTGCAAATCCTGAACCAAGGCTTCTTCCATAAAGAATAATGTGTTTTTCATCTACTTTTTCCTTAATTTTATTATAGACAAATTGCAGGTCGTTTTTTATTTTTTTCTGACTTCGTTTCCCTGTGCTTTTTCCAAAACCACGGTAATCTACCATAATAACATCGTAGCTATTTCTTGTAAAATCCACAGCAAATTTCCCCCAACCTTTAATGCTTTTACTATTTCCCTTTAAATATAAAACGACTCCTTTGGGTTTTTCGGTTTTAAAATGAAGTCCGTTGATAATTGCACCGTCTCTGGTAGTAAGGTTATACTCTTCTGTTTCTTGGTGTTCGTAAAAAAACTGAAAATCTTTTGGTAGCTTTTCAGGTTTAAAAAGCAATTGTTCTTGTAGAAAATACAACAAAACACTAATTCCTGAATAAACAGCAAGCACAACTAATAAGATATATAACCAATTTGGCATTGGACTAAAATACGAAAAATATTATTAGATTATTTATTCTTTTCCTCAATCCACTTGCTCATATATTTTGTGGATTGAAGGGATTGGTGTTCCAGAATTTGACCAATGAAGTTATTGTTTCTATGAGTAGAAATATTTTGTTGAAGTGATTTTATTCTAGATTTAAATTCTTCGGAAAATAAAGCTCTTCTGAAGCGATTATTTAATATTTCTATCCCATTTTGTTGTGCTTCTAACCATTTCATTTTATTAGTGTATAGTTTAACTGAAGCTTTAACAATACCCTCAACAGTATCATTCACCCACCCTGAAAAGGGATACTCACCATTCATACCTTCTACTCCAATTGATGTAGTCACACTTGGAGTTCCATAAATCATAGCATCAAGTAATTTTCCTTTTAGACCCGCACCAAAACGCAAAGGAGCTAAACATATTCTTGCATTACTCATTACTTCTGAAACATGTTCTGCCCAACCTTTTATTAAAAAACCTTCTTTTTTAGAATGTAATTCTAAAATATGCTGCGGTGCATAGGCTCCATAAATATGAAGTTCCGCTTTTGGAAGTAGTTTTCTAATTGAAGGCCAAATCTCTTTTTTTAAAAACAAAACCGTATCTACATTGGGCTGATGTAATAAGTTTCCAATGGCAATAAAATGATTTCGCTCTTCAAAAGAATTAAGTTTATTTACAACAGGAATCTCATCTACTAAAAAAGGTAAATAATGCAAAATAGAAGCATCAATTTTAAATGTTTCTTGAAGCAAATTCATTTCAAATTCAGAAATAAGCAACGATAAATCACAACGTAAAATACTGGCAATTTCTCTTTTGGCTGTTTCAGAAAATAAATTAGCATCTTTAACCGGAACACCTTTTCTAACAGCTTCTTGCCGATATTTTCTTAAAAAGTGTAAATCCTCAGTATCTAATATTCGTAAAGCATTTGGGCATTGTTCAGCTACACGCCAACCAAATTGTTCTTCGGTAATAAAACGGTCAAAAAGTACAATAGATGGATTTAGTCCTAAAATAAAATCATCAAAACTTGCATTGTTTAATTCAATTGAAACCCTATCAATATGATGATTGGAAAGTTGTTCTGATTTTTCAGAAACAGCCGCTGTACTCGAAAAAGTAATTTTAAAACCTTCTTCTTTAAATAAAGATATTAACTGCATCATTCTACTTCCTGCAGCTGTTGTGGTTGGCTCAGGGAAGGTGTGACCGATGATGAGGAGTTTTTTCATTTAAAAAAACTGCTATGTTTTAAAAACCTAGTAGGTTTGGTAGTTTATAAATTTTCCTTTAAAACCGAAACAAACTTAATTGTTGGCTCTTTTTCTTCTAAGGACGTCCATGCAAAATAAATTTTATCACCTAAAACCTCCATTTGAGGAAATCCTGAAGAACGTTCACTTCTGGTTTTTGAAATGATTAATGATTTTTCTTGTCTTCCATCTGAAAACACTTTTACAGCTTTTATAACCGTATCAAGTCCGCTAGGTTCCATCCAACTTACCACTGCCGTTTTTTCATCTAACATAACAAGATCTACTCTTCCTATGGCATTTCCATTATCAATTCTAACAGGCAAACCGAAACTAACTCCATTATCTTCAGAAAAAGCAATTTGTACTTTTGCATTATCATTAGCGGCCGTAAACCACGCCATTGCAACACTCGATCCTGAAGCATCTATCGCAGGGCCATTTACAGGACAACCTGGAATGTGCCAATTATCTTCAATTACAATTTGTGGCGCTGTCCATGTTCCATTTTCAAATCGCACAATACCAATATCTCTTATCTCTTCTTCTGAGCGATTACGATACACTACAATCGGACCGTTTTCTGTCATGGCTGCTGCCGTATTACAACATTCGCAAGTTCGATCGTCTAGCAAAACATCTTGTGTGATTTCACCATCTTTTGTAATGATTGCTCCTCGTAATGTCATTTGTTCCTTCCCTTTTGGCATATCTACTAAGGTTCTTCCATCTAACCAAGTCACAAAAAACGAATCCTCTCCCGAAGGTAACATCGATACAAACCCGTGTTCGCTTTGTTTACCATCAAGGTTTAATAGAAAATTAGTTTTCCACTCCTTCTTTTCCTTTGAAAATAGATTTAGTTTTACATCATAGGTATAAGTTCCATCTGCTGATTTCTGAAGAATATTTGTAAGAATATTTCCATTGTTTACAGCCAAGGCTGGGAAATCTGCCCAATTTACAAACCAGTCATTTCCTGAAGTAATTTCTTCGGAATTAGACCATTTCCCATTAGAATAATTTGCAAACTTCAACACAGTTAAAGTGTCTTGTTTTTCTACCCAAGACATATAAATTTCGTTCCCATTACTAAATAATCTAGGTAATGAACTTTTTGATTGTGTTGGATTTGAAAGCAACTGAATAACACTTTCCTTTTTTGTTTCAGAAGTAATGCTTTTTGATTTTTCTACTTCAGATTTACAAGAGAATACTGAAACAATAATAAATAATGAAAAAAGAAAATTGTACATATTAATAGGATTAGCGGAGCTAAATATACTTTATTCTAAATTATTACACAGAGATTCACAGAGTTTTCAACGATACATATAGAAATCTCTATTAAAAACCCACAAGCATCTGTTTAATTCATAATCCCGACGCTGCGGGAGTGATACTAATTATTTTACTACCTCCGCATACAAATCAAAATCCTCTGCTCCTGTAATTTTTACCATTGCAAAATCTCCGGTACGGATATAATTTTTATCGGCATTTATCAATACTTCATTATCCACATCTGGACTATCAAATTGAGTTCTTCCCACAAAATAACTTCCTTCTTTACGATCAATCACTACTTTAAATTCCTTCCCTATTTTTTCTTGATTCAGTTCCCAAGAAATTTGAGATTGGATTTCCATAATTTCGTTGGCACGTTGCATTTTTACTTCTTCAGGAACATCATCTTCTAATAAATAAGCAGAAGTATTTTCTTCGTGAGAATAAGTAAAACATCCCAAACGTTCAAAACGCATATCAGAAACCCATTGTTTTAGTTCTTGAAAATTTTCTTCGGTTTCCCCTGGATAACCAACAATTAAAGTGGTTCTTATGACCATTCCTGGAACTTTTTCTCTAAAATCTTTAATTAGGTTATTGATTTTTTCTTTTCCAAAACCACGTTTCATCGATTTTAAAACCGAATCTGAAATATGCTGCAACGGAATATCGATATAATTACAAATTTTAGGCTCTTCTCTCATTACATCTAATACATCTAACGGAAAACCAGTAGGGAATGCATAATGTAAGCGAATCCACTCAATCCCTTCTACTTTAATTAGCTTCTGTAAAAGTTCTGCAAGGTTTCTTTTTTTGTAAATATCGAGTCCGTAATAAGTTAAATCTTGTGCAATAAGTATTAATTCCTTTACACCTTTTGCGGCTAGTTTTTCAGCTTCAGTAACCAAATCTTCTATGGGTGTACTTTTATGTTTTCCCCTCATTATAGGGATTGCACAAAAAGAACAAGGACGATCGCAACCTTCCGCAATTTTTAAATAAGCATAATTTTTTGGCGTGGTGGTTAGACGCTCGCCTATTAATTCGTGTTTATAATCTGCTTCTAAGGCTTTTAATAAACTCGGTAATTCGGTAGTTCCAAAATATTGATCTACACTCGGAATTTCCTTTTGTAAATCTGGTTTATATCTTTCAGAAAGGCAACCTGTAACAAAAACTTTATCAACTGTTCCTTCTTCTTTTTTCTTGACAAATTCAAGAATGGTATTGATGCTTTCTTCCTTTGCGTTAGCAATAAAACCGCAGGTATTAATCACCACAATATTTCCTTCTTCTTCGTGAACAACTTCTTTATTGTTAGCTTTTAGTTGTCCCATCAACACTTCGCTATCATAGACATTCTTTGAACATCCTAGTGTTACTACGTTGATTTTATTTTTTTGGTTGATTTTGTACGCATAGTTACTCCCTACGTAGGCAGGGATCTTTTTTTAAATTTTGATAAAGCCCGAAGCTTTTTCAAAGTTGAAAATGAGTTTTATAAGGCTCCTAGATTCATAGAAATTTGTTAATTAAAAAAAGAATCTACAAATTCAATTTTATTAAAAACTTGAAGATCTTCAATTCCTTCACCAACGCCAATATATTTTACAGGGATTTGAAACTGATCACTAATTCCTATCACAACACCACCTTTTGCAGTACCGTCTAATTTGGTAACGGCAAGTGAAGTAACTTCGGTAGCTGCTGTAAATTGCTTGGCTTGCTCAAAAGCATTTTGACCTGTAGAACCATCTAAAACTAAAAGCACTTCGTTTGGAGTATTAGGAATTACTTTTTGCATTACTCGTTTTACTTTGGTAAGCTCGTTCATTAAATTTACCTTATTATGAAGTCGCCCAGCAGTATCAATAATCACTACATCTGCATTTTGAGTAACCGCACTTTCTAGCGTATCGAAAGCCACACTAGCAGGATCACTACCCATACTTTGTTTTACTATAGGAACATTAGACCGATCAGCCCATACTTGAAGTTGATCGATTGCCGCAGCACGAAACGTATCGGCAGCTCCTAAAACTACTTTTTTACCTGCATTTTTAAAATGATGCGCTAATTTTCCAATGGTAGTTGTTTTTCCAACTCCATTTACTCCAACCACCATAATAACGTAAGGAGTATCTTGTTCAGGAATTTCAAAATCTGTTGCATTTCCTGAATTTGTTTCACTTAAAAGATTTGCAATTTCTTCTCTTAAAATCGCATTAAGTTCTGTTGTTCCTAGGTATTTATCTTTGGCAACTCTAGCTTCAATACGGTCTATAATTTTTAAGGTGGTATCTACACCAACATCACTTGAAACTAGAACTTCTTCTAAATTATCTAAAACATCATCATCTACTTTGCTCTTTCCAGCAACGGCTTTACTAAGCTTATCTAAAAAAGAAGTTTTGGATTTTTCCAATCCTTTATCTAAGGTTTCCTTTTTTTCTTTTGAAAATATTTTTTTAAAAAAACTCATTATTTATTTATTAATCCCGAGCTATCGGGGTAATTTTTATGCAAATATACGCTTTCGCAATATTTAAAACATAAAATAGAAAAATAGAAAAAGCCACCCTTTTAAAAGAGTGGCTTATATTCTATATGTTGTAACGAATTACTTTTTACTTAACCAAGCACTAACTTCACCTGGAGCCATAATAGACTCAACAAAAGTATATGCTCCTGTTTTTTCAGATTTCACCATTTTAATGGCTTTTGTTAAACGATTAGATCCAGTTTGTAACGATGCAATTGATTTCTTTGCCATGACTTTTTATTTTATTTCTTTATGAACCGTCATCTTTTTAAGAATTGGGTTGAATTTCTTAATCTCCATACGGTCTGGAGTGTTCTTTTTGTTTTTGGTAGTAATGTAACGCGAAGTTCCTGGTTTACCTGAGTTTTTATGCTCTGTACACTCTAAAATTACCTGTACTCTATTTCCTCTTTTAGCCATTGTTATAGACTTTTATATTGTTATTGCAATTATTTGTTAAGAAAACCTTTTTGACGAGCTTCTTTTACAACTGCAGTAATTCCTTTTTTATTAATTGTTTTTAATGCTGAAGCAGCAACTTTAATGGTAATCCATTTATCTTCTTCAGGTAAATAAAAACGTTTTTTAATAAGATTTACATTAAATCTTCTTCTGGTTTTATTCATTGCGTGAGAAACATTGTTTCCAAACATCGCTCTTTTTCCAGTAAGCTCACATACTCTTGACATTCCTAAAATCTTTTAGTTATTTTAAACAGGGTGCAAATTTAAGTAAATTTATTGTTATGAGCAACAAAAGAAAATTAGTTTTTTGAAATTTCTTTTAGAAGTAAATCCAAAGCCTTAATTGTTGCTTTTGCAATTACTCTATTCCT
>JAJRQR010000045.1 GCA_024280145.1 Bacteroidota bacterium | reverse complement strand
AGTTTCTCAAATTGACTTGACAAATATGGCAAGTGAAAAAGTAATTAATATTTCTAACTTCGCTACAGGTGTGTATATGGTATACATTACAGGTGAACAATCAAGTGTTGTAAAACGTTTGATAAAAGAGTAATAATCTCTCTTTAATAAATTCAAGAGCCCTTCCGTTTTCACGGAAGGGCTCTTTTTCTTTTAATAGCTCGCTTTATGATAATAATAAAACTTAATCACTATTGATTAACAGTTTAATGATATATCCAAGTTATTTTATATATTGTATAACTACAAAATAAACAAAATGAAAAAAAATAATTTTTCAGTACTATATACTTTATCTATTTTAATTCTGTTTATTATTATAATATCATGCAGTAAAAATAAAAAAGAAATTGAGGTTGATTTTACAACAAAGTTTGAATCTTCAAAAGGAACGGAGACTTCAACTTACAAAGAAGTAATTACCTTTTACGAAAATTTAGCAGACAACTACCATTCCGTAACCATGTATCAAATGGGAAATACTGATAGCGGAAAACCTTTACATTTAGTTACTTTTAATCCAAACCGCACATTTGAAAATGAATTTTCAGAAGATAAAAAACAAAATGTTCTTTTAGTCAATAATGGAATTCACCCAGGAGAAAGTGACGGTATAGATGCAACTATGATGTTGATACGTGATTTGGCACAAAACAAAATACCTACACCTCAAAACACCATTATTGCAGTAATACCTATCTATAATATAGGCGGAGCATTAAACAGAAATTCAACTACTCGCACAAACCAAAACGGTCCAAAAGAATATGGTTTTAGAGGAAATGCCCGGAACTACGACCTCAACCGAGATTTTATTAAATCCGACACCAAAAACGCTAAGGCTTTTACTGAAATTTTCAGGATGATAAAACCCGAACTTTTTATAGACAATCACGTTAGCAACGGTGCCGATTATCAATATACTTTAACGCATTTATTTACACAACATAACAAATTAGGAGGCGAATTAGGAAACTACCTTCACTCCTCTTTTATGCAAGAATTAGAAGATTCCTTAGCACAAAAACAATGGGATATCACTCCTTATGTAAACGTATTTAATCGAGCTCCAGAAAGCGGATTCACACAATTTTTAGATTCTCCTAGATATTCAACAGGCTACACAACACTGTTTAACACTTTAGGAATGATGGTCGAAACTCATATGCTAAAACCCTATAAACAAAGAGTTAAAGGAACTTACGAGTTAATGATAAGTTTTATTGCAATTGCCGAAAAAGATGCTGATAAAATTAAAAAACTAAGTCAATTTCCTTCTGAAAAATATCAAGTTGGAAATCAATATCCCATTTCTTGGAAAGTAGACACTACACAAAGCACCTTATTAAATTTCAAAGGATATGAAGGTGAAATGATTCCGAGTGAAATTACAGGAAGTAATCGTTTAAAATACGATAGAACAAAACCATTTACTAAAGAAGTTGTTTATCAGAATTATTTTGTTCCAAAAGAAGAAATAACCATTCCTGAAAAATATATAATTCCAAGAGGTTGGTGGAAAGTCATTGAACTTTTAGAATTAAATAAAATAAAAATGACTCGTGTTAAAAAAGACACTGTAATAACCGCTTCAGTTTACAGAATAAAAAGCTTTGAAAGCACAAAAAAACCCTATGAAGGACATTATTTGCATTACAACACCCAAGTTGAAACAAACACGGAACAAGTAAGACTATTTAAAGGAGACTATATCGTAAACACACAACAAGAAGGTGTACGTTATATTTTAGAAACCCTTGAGCCTTCTGCTCCAGATTCCTTTTTTAATTGGAATTTCTTCGACACAATTTTACAACAAAAAGAAGGTTTCTCGCCTTATGTTTGGGAAGACTTAGCCCTTGAGTTTTTGGAAAGCCATCCTGAAATTAAAAAAGAATTTGATATAAAAAAAAATAAAGATCCTGAATTTGCAAAAAACTGGTACTTACAATTGGACTGGATTCATAAAAAATCTCCTAATTATGAAAAAGCTCATTTACGATATCCTATCATTCGGGTGGGTGGTTAAATACTCTTTAGGAAACAACAATTTTACATTTTCATAAGAATCTTGTAATGCTTTTTGAGATTTTTCGAAGTTTTTCCACTTTGCTTTTTTAATATCTTCATTTAATTGTGGAATCAATTCTCCTTTGAACTCAGTGTACATTTCGTACCAATAGGTAATTTTTAATTTATAAATATCATTGCGTTTAAAAACATGGTAAGTTTTCATTATAAAATCCTTTATTTCTAAACCTTCAACTCCTGTCTCCTCTTCTACTTCTCGAATAGCAGCAGCTTCATAGGTTTCTTTTTTTTCAACTCCACCTTTTGGTAAATCCCATTTTGAGTTTCGGTAAATAAATAATATTTCTTTCTTTTGATTGTACACCAAACCTCCAGCTGCTTCAACAACAGGAAGTTTTTTCCGAAGGTGTTTTTCTAACTTTTTTTCATTTCTATGGTATAAATTCACATAGTTTAGCTCTCCATTAATAATCTGATCGATTAAACTTTTAAAATCAACTTCCTTTATTGGAATGGATATATAATGACTCCCAATATTTTTTTTTGTTGAGAGAATTATAGGTATGTCTTTAACAAAAACTTTATACATTTGCACTATGATTTTACACAAAGAAACCGCTCAAAAAACAGCCGAATTATTATTGCAAATTAATGCAATTAAATTACAACCACAAAACCCTTTTACATGGGCTTCGGGTTGGAAGTCTCCAATTTACTGTGACAACCGCATAACACTTTCATATCCAGTCATAAGAAATTATATTCGAGAGAATTTAGCCAATCAAATTGAAGAGATTTACGGAAAACCAGATGTTATTGTTGGTGTTGCAACAGGCGCCATTGGTATTGGGGCTTTGGTTGCAGATGTGTTAAATCTTCCGTTTTGTTATGTTCGCCCAGAAGCTAAAAAACACGGTCGTCAAAATAAAATTGAAGGATACATTGAAGAAGGACAAAATGCAATAATCGTTGAGGATCTTATCAGCACAGGAAAAAGCAGCCTTTTAGCCGTTGATGCTTTAAGAGAATCAAATGTAAAGGTAAAGGGAATGGTCGCCATTTTTACTTATGGATTTGATGTAGCCGAAGAAAATTTCAAAAATGCTAACGTAACTTTAAACACTTTAAGTAATTACGAAAACTTGCTTCAATTGGCAGAAAAGTCCAATTACATCACTTCATCGGAAGCAGAAGTGCTTTCAAAATGGAGACAAGATCCTGGAAATTGGTCTAATTAATTTGGTCTGATTATTGTCTAATTGAATAAAAAATAAAAAATGAATGTAAATAGTAAAAAAGTAACTGTACAGAAATCTGCCGAAGAATTATGTGATTTTCTTTGTGATGTAAAAAATTTCAAACAATTAATGCCAGATAACATTAGTAAATTTGAAGTAATTAGAGACAATGCTTTTGTATTTGCTCTAAAAGGAATGCCAGAAATTGCTTTGGAAGTAAAAGAAGTAATAACACCAAATAAAGTAACATTGGGAGCAATTAGCGATAAAATCCCGTTTACTTTAATAGGAAATATTTCAGCAATAAACGAAACATCCTCAGAAGCTGAATTGCAATTTGAAGGAGAATTTAACCCGATGATGGCAATGATGATAAAAGGACCCATTACCAAGTTTTTAGAAACTTTGGCTAGTAATTTGGGAAATATATAAATAAAACATCTTCGAGCAACATGTCATCGCGAACCCTTTTAGGTGAAGCGATTTCTTGATGTTTAGTTTAATTTTTAATAGACCAGTTAGGTCTTTGAAATCTAGCAGGTCTATTAAAAATTAAAAAAGCATTTTAATTTCCTTCAGTTGAAAATTTTTCAGTAAATCATTTTCGTTTTCTACAATTAATTCGCCCGATTTTGTAACCCCTTTTATTTTACCATTAAAACGTTTTCCATTAGGAGTTTCAAAAACAGAAACTTTATTTTTTCTAAAAAGAGCTGCTTCATATTCTTCTTTTAACTTTATACTATTTGCGGTCCTAATTTTATTTAATTCAAACAAAACAGTTTCAGAAATAACGTGAAGCACTTCATTTAAATCATACTTCACTCCTGTTACTTGTAGCATTGAAGTGGCTTGTGGTAAATCTTCAAAATTTGCTTCATTCACATTAATTCCAATTCCTATTACAGAAGATACAATCTGATTCTGTTTTATTTGGTTTTCTATAAGTATGCCTGACAGCTTTTTTGAATGTGACATAATGTCGTTAGGCCATTTAACTTTCACATTGGAAATTAATAACTTTTTAAGCCCCTTTCGCACTCCCAAAGATACTGCAAATGCAATGCTAGAAACCTGAGAAACAGAAAACTCATCAAACCGTTTAAACATACTAAATGTAAGGCTTTGCTGAAGAGTAGATTGCCAGTAATTACCCAACTGTCCGCGTCCTTTGGTTTGCGTTTTTGCAGTCACGATTGTTCCGTCCTCCAACACTTCATTTTTACCCAAATTTATTAGGTAAGAATTTGTTGAGTCTATGGCATTAAGTTTGATTATCTTCACAGCATTAAAAAATGTGTTAATGTAACGTTACAAAAACGTTTCAATAAACAAAAAAAGAATAACTTTACAGCCTTATTAAAAAGGTAAAATTAAATTATATTGAAGAAAGAAAAAGGTACCGACCAACTCATAACCCAAATAATTATTGGCATTGAAGAAGTTAAAGGTCAAGACATTGAAATTCTAGACCTTAGAGAATTAGAAAATACCGTTTGTGATTATTTTATTATTTGCAACGGTACTTCAAACACGCAAGTAAATGCTATTGTAAATTCAATTCAAAAAACAGTTAGCAAAGCAATTCATGAAAAACCATGGCACATTGAAGGTAGTAATAATGCTGAATGGGTTCTGATTGATTATGTTCACGTTGTAGTTCATGTATTTCAGAAACACATTCGAGAATTTTATAATATTGAAGGATTGTGGGGCGATGCAAAGTCGGTAATAATAGAAACATCAACTAAAAAAGAAGAAGCCTAATGGCAAACGAAAATAAAAAATCTGGAAATAAAAAACCTGAAATTAATAAGCCAAAATTTAATAGCTACTGGATTTATGCAGCTATTATTTTGGTGTTTTTAGGCTTAAATATATTTGGCGGCGGAAGTTGGTCTCAACCAAACAAAACCACACAAGGAGAGTTTGAAACTTTTTTACAAGATGGAGACGTTGATAAAGTTGAAATAGTAAATCGTAAAATTGCTAAAGTATTCCTTACTCCCGAAGCAAAATCTAAAGAAATTCACACCAAGAAAAAGAAAAGCTCTAATTTTCTTTCAGACGGTAAAGAAGCAGCCTACCAATTTGAATTTGGAGACTTGCAAAATTTTGAAAACAGTTTAAACCGTATTAAGGCTGAAAATGGACTAAACACCAAAGTTGTTTACGAAACCGACAATAATGTGATGAGTGAAATTTTAATTTCACTTCTTCCATTTGTGGTAATCATCGGAATTTGGATATTTATTATGCGTCGTATGTCAGGAGGTGGCGGAGGTGGCCCTGGAGGTCAAATATTTAATATTGGAAAATCGAAAGCAAAATTATTCGATCAAAAAACCGATATTAAAACTAGTTTTAAAGATGTAGCTGGTCTTGAAGGAGCCAAAGAAGAAGTACAAGAAATTGTGGATTTCCTTAAAAACCTGAAAAGTATACTGCTCTTGGTGGTAAAATTCCGAAAGGAGCCTTATTAGTAGGTTTGCCAGGAACAGGAAAAACATTATTAGCAAAAGCTGTTGCAGGTGAAGCTCATGTCCCTTTTTTCTCATTATCAGGATCTGATTTTGTGGAAATGTTTGTGGGTGTAGGAGCATCACGTGTTCGAGATTTATTTAAACAAGCCAAAGAAAAATCACCTTCTATTATATTTATTGACGAAATTGATGCCATTGGCCGTGCAAGAGGAAAAAACGCGATGTCTGGTTCTAACGACGAACGGGAAAATACTTTAAATCAATTATTAACTGAAATGGATGGTTTTGGGTCAGACTCTAACGTTATCGTTCTTGCCGCAACAAACCGTGCAGATATTTTAGATAAGGCATTAATGCGTGCGGGTCGTTTTGATAGACAAATATATATTGACCTTCCTGATGTTCGGGAACGTAAAGAAATATTTGAAGTGCATTTGCGTCCTTTAAAAGTAGATGAGAAACTTGATACCGATTTTCTTTCAAAACAAACTCCAGGGTTTTCTGGGGCTGATATTGCCAATGTTTGTAATGAAGCTGCTTTAATCGCAGCAAGAAATGATAAAAAAGCTGTTGAAAAGCAAGATTTTTTAGACGCTGTTGATCGTATTGTTGGCGGACTAGAAAAGAAAAATAAAATCATTACTCCTTCCGAAAAGAAATCAATTGCTTTTCACGAAGCAGGTCACGCAACAGTAAGCTGGATGCTTGAACACGCTGCTCCATTGGTAAAAGTCACCATTGTACCTCGTGGAAAATCATTAGGTGCTGCTTGGTACTTACCAGAAGAAAGACAATTGGTAAAACCAGATCAAATGCTAGATGAAATGTGTGCAACTTTAGGAGGTCGTGCTGCTGAAAAAGTGATTTTCAATGAAATATCAACTGGAGCTTTAAACGATTTAGAGAAGGTGACCAAACAAGCAAGAGCGATGGTCACTATTTATGGGTTGAATGATAAAATAGGAAACCTTACTTATTACGATTCCTCAGGTCAAAACGAATATGGCTTCACAAAACCGTATAGCGAAAAAACTGCTGAACTAATTGATCAAGAAATTTCAAAATTAATTGAAACACAATATCAAAGAGCCATTAGTATTCTTGAGCAACATAGAGATAAACTTACTGAATTAGCAACAGTGCTGCTTGATAAAGAAGTTATTTTTAAAGATAACCTACAGAAAATATTTGGAGATCGTCCTTTTGCTAAACCTGACGAAACTCCTTCTGAAGAAATTAAAGAAGCTATGATTGATGACAATGAGGAAGTTGTAATCGATAATAACACAGATAAATAATCAATAATTTATGCAGCCGTTTTCTAAATATGTTTTACGAAAATTAACATTAGAAAACTGCTGTTACCTTTAGTTTTTATATATTTGAAGATTAAGAACATCTTCAATTCCCCAATAAATAGCAAATGAATCTGCTAAAAAGAATTTTTGGTATAAAAGAAAAATCAGAGATCTCTGTAAATCAATCTGATAAAAGTAGTTATGTTCCAAAAGAGGACACTCCATTAGACGAAAAGTTTACTTACAATTTTAATAAAAACGGCGGAAAATTTCTTTATTGCTTAACTATGAGTGAAATTTTCGAAGCTTTTAATAATATACTTGAAGAAAATCAATTAAAGAAACAAGATGTTTTTTGTTTTAATAAACAATTAGGAGGAATATTTAAATCGGATGATTTTAATTTTAATAAAGCAACCGATAATTCTTTTTTCTTAACTACTTGCGAATCATTAATTGCTAAAAACGGCTCTATCTTATTCTCTTCTAATCAAATAAAAGAAAAAAAGCTAAATGAGCTTCCTTCAAAATTTATTGTTTTTGCAACAACAAGCCAGCTTACAGATACTATTAGTGAAGGATTACGTAAAATAAAAAACCAAAGTAAAAACCTTATTCCTAGCAACATTACAACCATCCAGGATTTTGAAACCGACAAAGAAAAGGATTTTATGAGTTATGGAAGTAGCACAAAAAACTTATATTTGTTGCTATTGGAAGACTTATAATATGAAAGAAATTATCATTCGGTTTTTATCAGGAGCTCTTTATGTCTCACTGATTTTAACGTCCTTGTATTTACCATATGAGTGGTTTGTTTTTCTTCTTTTTATTTTCGCAGCCATTACTTTAAGTGAGTTTTTAAAATTAGTTAATTTACAAGGCATTCTTGCTTATTTAATTTTAACTCTTTCATTTTACTTTATTGGATTTAAAGACCCTGACCCGAACTTTATCTTACCCTTTTTAGTCTTTACACTATTTGTAAATCTATATTTATTTAAAGATGTAATGATATACAACAAACTAACTTTGTTTGAAAAAAGACGTTATTTCTGTATTATATTTTACATTATAAGCGGCTTTATTTTCTTAACGCTAATACCTTCTATCGGAAACACATTTAAACCTGAAATAGTCCTAAGTATATTTATACTTGCATGGTCTAACGATACCTTTGCCTATTTAATTGGAAAAAGATTTGGAAAAAGAAAATTGATGGAAAGAATATCCCCTAAGAAAACAATTGAAGGGTTTTTAGGAGGAATGGGAGGAGCATTAATAGCAGCATTTATTATTTTTAAATTTACTTCCGTGTACAATTTAATTATTTGGCTACTTTTGGCAATTATTGTTTCTGTTTTAGGAACAACCGGCGATTTAATTCAATCAAAATTCAAAAGATTAGCAGGTGTTAAAGACAGCGGAAAAATAATGCCTGGGCACGGCGGATTTTACGATAGGTTGGATAGCATTATTTATGCAAGTCCGTTTATTTACGCTTTATTAATAGGGATAGACTATGTTTCATAAAGAAGGATATAAAATAATAACAATCGCATTTTTAATAAGTGCTTTGGCTAGTGTTTCGGCACATTATTTAATTGAAAATAAGTTTTTTGAAAAAGGCGTCTTAATAGTTATTCTTATTTTATTAGGATTAATTCTTCAGTTTTTCAGAAACCCAAAACGTAATTTTAAATTAAACAACAAGGAAATTTTATCACCTGTTGATGGAAAAGTAGTGGTAATTGAAGAAGTTTTTGAAAAGGAATACTACAAAGAAAAAAGACTGCAACTTTCTGTTTTTATGTCACCATTAAACGTACACGTAACCAGATATCCAGTGGGAGGAAAAGTTGTTTTTAGCAAGTACCATCCAGGGAAATTTTTAGTGGCATGGCATCCTAAATCTTCTGAAGAAAACGAACGAACTACCGTTGTTGTTAAATCTGAAGAATTTGGTGAGGTATTACACAGACAGATTGCAGGAGCAGTTGCACGTAGAATTGTAAATTATGCTGAAGAAGGGCAAGATGTTGAACAAGCTTCAGATAGTGGCTTTATTAAATTTGGGTCACGTGTAGATATTTTTTTACCTTTAGGGACTAACATAAATGTAAGTATTGACCAAACTGTTAAAGGAGGAATTACTGTATTAGCGCAAAAATGACATCCGAAGAACTCGAAATCGTATTTAGAAAATCAGTTGAAAGTGTAAATGCTCATAAAGAGCCATTTCCTGCAGATTTATTATTGCGTTTATATTCTTTTTACAAAGTTGCTACTAATGATCAAGACACACCTAGCAGTAGAGTGCCATTGATCAACGCATTTAAAACAAATGCTTTATTTCAAGCACAAGGTCTCACTCCAGACGAAGCAAAAATTCAATATATTGAATGTGCTAAACATTATTTTTTATATAGAAAATAATAACTATGATAATTCATCACCTAGAAAAAAACAACTCCATTTTAAATAAGTTTATTTCTGAAATTAGAGATAAAAACATTCAAAAAGACCCCCTTCGTTTTAGAAGAAATATTGAAAGAATTGGTGAAGTTTTAAGTTATGAATTAAGTAAAAACCTTAACTATTCAGAAACAAAAATAACTACTCCTTTAGGAAGTAAATCTATAAATCTACATAACAAAAAAATAGTCATTTGCTCTATTTTAAGAGCGGGTCTCCCCTTACATCAAGGGCTTCTAAATTATTTTGACGATGCTGATAATGCTTTTATTTCTGCCTATCGTCATCACCCAAACAACGATGCCGAATTTGAAATAGTGGTGGAGTATTTTGCTGCCCCTTCCTTTGATGATAAAATTTTAATTCTCGCAGACCCTATGTTGGCAACGGGACAGTCTTTAGTTGAAGGTTATGAGGCTATAAAAAAACAACTAAATATTGAAGAAATCCATATCGTTTCTGTGATTGGTGCTAGGGAAGGAATTGAATACGTAAAAAACAATTTTCCAGAAAACACTCACCTTTGGATTGCAGCAATAGATGAAGAGTTAAACGAAAAAGGCTATATTATTCCAGGTCTTGGAGATGCTGGTGATTTGGCTTTTGGGGGGAAATTGTAAGTGTTTTTTTCTCGCAAAGGCGCTAATACCCATAAGTTTATTTAAAAATTCCCTATTAAAAAAACAGCATCTCTACTCTCTATGCATAAAGTAAATTAAAGCAAACCTTCCAAACTACCTTTTAAAGTTTCAATTTTAGCCAAAGCATCTGCTTCTTTTTGACGTTCGATTGCCACCACTTTTTCAGGAGCATTGTTCACAAAACGCTCATTTGCAAGTTTACCTTGTATGCTTTTTAGGAATCCTTCGGCGTATTTTAACTCTTCCGTTAATTTTTCGATTTCTTCTTCAATATTGATAGTACCTTCCATCGGAATAAAATATTCATTCGATTTTACTCTAAATGTTAAAGCACCATCAATTTTTTCTGAAACATATTCTAAAGACTCTACATTCCCCATTTTCTTGATAACAGAATCAAATGATGTAGAAGCATCAATATTATTCACCACAGATAATTTTACGGTTTCTTTAAACGAAATATTTTTCTCTTTTCTAATCGTTCTAATTCCTGAAATTACTTCGGAAGCGATTTCAAAACCTGATAGTATTTCAGAATTTATTTCTTTAACTGAAGGATATTCTGAAACAATTAAGGCTTCTTCCTTTGTTCTATCAGAAATCTGATGCCAAATTTCTTCAGTTAAGAAAGGCATAAACGGATGCAATACTTTTAAATTATTTTCGAAAGCTTTAATAATAGCATCAAAGGTTTTTCGATCAATAGGTTGCTGATAACCTGGTTTTACCATTTCTAATAACCAAGAACAGAAATCGTCCCAGATTAATTTATAAATGGTCATTAAAGAATCGGAAAGACGGTATTTTGAAAAATGATCTTCCATTTCTGCAAAAGCAGATTGAAATTTTGAATCGTACCATTCCAAGGCAATTCTGCTGGATTCTGGCTGCTCAATAGTTTCACTTACTTCCCATCCGCTTACTAATTTATAAGCGTTTAATATTTTATTTTTAAAGGCTTTTCCTTGTTGTAATTTTGTTTCATCAAACAGCAAATCGTTTCCTGCACCCGAGCTCAATAACATCATTCCTGCTCTTACAGCATCAGCACTATAATCTTCAATAAGTTTTAGGGCATCTGGTGAATTTCCTAGTTGCTTGGACATTTTTCTACCTTCATTATCACGAACAATCCCTGTAAAATAAACATTATTAAATGGTTTTTTATCTCTAAATTCATAACCCGCAAAAATCATACGAGCTACCCAAAAGAAAATAATATCGGGCCCTGTTACCAAATCGTTGGTTGGGTAATAGTAGTTTATTTCTTTGTTGTCTGGATTTCTAATTCCGTCAAAAACAGATATTGGCCATAACCAAGAAGAAAACCAGGTATCTAATGCGTCGTTATCTTGCTTTAAGTCTTCTATCTTCAGTCCTCCATCTTTCGTCTTCTCATTTGCCAACTTCAATGCTTCTACTTTAGTTTCAGCAACTACAAAATCCTCTTTTCCGTCCCCGTAAAAATAAGCTGGAATTTGTTGTCCCCACCATAATTGACGCGACACATTCCAATCTCTAATATTCTCTAACCAATGACGGTAGGTATTTTCAATTTTCTTTGGATATAATTTAATATCCTGAGTTTCTAAAACTGCTTTTAGGGCAGGTTTCACCATATCTTCCATTTTCAAAAACCATTGATCTGAAAGTCTTGGTTCAATTACTGCTTTGGTTCTTTCGGAAGCTCCAACTTTATTAATATAATTTTCAGTTTTCTGAAGACATCCTAAAGTTTCTAATTCAGCTGAAATTTCTTCTATCACCACAAATCGATCTTTGCCTTGATAATGCATTCCGAAGCTATTTAGAGTTGCATCTTCATTAAAAATATCGATCACTTCTAAGTTATGCTTATCACCTAAAGCCTTATCATTCATATCGTGAGCAGGTGTTACTTTTAAACATCCTGTACCAAATTCTATATCTACATAATCGTCTTCAATTATCGGAATTACACGATTACAAATCGGAACTATTGCTTTTTTCCCTTTTAAATGTGCAAAACGTTCATCGTTGGGATTGATACAAATAGCAGTATCGCCCAAAATGGTTTCAGGACGTGTGGTAGCAACGGTTAGAGTTTCGTTAGTTTCTTCAATTTTATAATTAATATAGTATAGCTTTCCGTTTTGTTCTACATATTCAACCTCTTCATCAGACAAAG
The DNA here is from genome assembly GCA_024280145.1 of Bacteroidota bacterium. Taxonomy (GTDB): domain Bacteria; phylum Bacteroidota; class Bacteroidia; order Flavobacteriales; family Flavobacteriaceae; genus Marifrigoribacter. The sequence continues at coordinate 4,895 of JAJRQR010000045.1, read as the reverse complement.
TAGTTTTTGCTTCTGGATCCCAGTTTACCATACGATAGCCTCGGTAAATAAGACCTTTGTTATAAAGATTTACAAAGGTTTTAATTACAGATTCGCTCATTTCTGCATCCAAGGTGAATTTGGTTCTTTCCCAATCACAAGAACATCCTAATTTCTTCAATTGTTCCAAAATCACACCTCCATATTCGTGCGTCCAATCCCAAGCGTGTTTTAAAAACTCCTCTCTTGTAAGATCATTTTTATTAATTCCTTGTTCCTTTAGTTTTGCAACAACTTTAGCTTCAGTAGCAATAGAAGCGTGATCTGTACCGGGAACCCAACAGGCATTCTTACCTTGCAAACGGGCTCTTCTAATCAACACATCCTGAATAGTATTATTCAGCATATGCCCCATATGCAGTATTCCTGTTACATTTGGTGGCGGAATTACGATGGTATATGGCTCTCTTTCATCAACTTCAGAATGAAAATAATTATTTTCCATCCAGTATCTATACCACTTATCTTCAATGTTTTGAGAACTATTTATTGCTTCGGAAGCCATTTTGGTCTAATTTTTGAATAATAGTTTGCAAAAGTAGTTATATCTATAAGATTATAAAAGTGAATAAATAATTTTGCGAATCTTTTAAACTTAATTACTTTAGCAATAATTAAAACCTATATGTTATGAAAAAAATACTAGCAATTGCATTATTAACAATCGTTGGTTTTGCAACCCAAGCAAACGCGCAAGCAAAAATTGAATTTAAATCTGAAACCATTGATTATGGTGAGATTCTAAAAGGAAGTGATGGTGTACGAACCTTCGAATTTACTAATACTGGTGATGAACCATTAATAATTTCTGATGTAAAATCATCTTGTGGTTGTACGGTACCATCCAAACCAAATGGACCAATCGCGCCAGGAGCATCTGATGTAATTAAAGTAAAGTACGACACAAAACGTGTTGGGCCCATCAGAAAAACAGTAACCGTTTATTCTAATGCTGATCAACCAATAGTCTCTTTAAAGATTAAAGGAAAAATATTAGCAAGTGAAAGCAACAAAAGTGTTTTAGAGAAAACAAAGTAAATAAACATTTAAAAAAAACTGGTTTCATTTCACTATGCTACCAGTTTTTTTTAAAATAATTTTTTTAAAATAATTTTCTTCCGGTAAATCGATCCGTTCCTTTTTAATTTAAATGTTATCTTCTTTCCTGCTTTTGATGAAAACATGCCAATAATTTCAGTCAATTTATATCTATAAGTTGACTTTCCATTTACGGAGAGAATTTCATCACCAACCATAATACCTACTAAATCTCCAGGAGACTCCTTTCTCACATCTGAAACAATAAATCTAGGTACTAAGTTAAATTCATAAACTGTTGAGAGGGAAATATTAGTAGATCCTTTTTGTTCAAATTCCTGTTCATTAAATATATTTTTTTCGCCTTTTACAACAACAACTCCATCATGTTTTAGTGTTAAACCACTCATATTATAGTGAAAAGGATTATTAAACTTATTGTTTCTTTTTAGTATGATCTTTTTTGAAGGATAGTCAATAATTATAGTAAACCTTCTAAGTAATTCCCCGCCAATACTTCCATCACGCTCTTCAAAAAACTTTATGTTTTCCATAGATTCTTCATCAGGAAAAGCAACTTTCACATCTTTAAGTTCAAAGGTTCCGATAATTAATTTTGGTAATTTCGAACGTTTTCCAAAAATTTCCCCGCTTAATCCTTGACCTAAAAAGTCATTAAAATACTTATCCTTTAAATCTTTATTTAAAATCTCACTATCAAAAAGCCAAACGGCATCACTTGAGCCAGAATCTATTAATAACACCTTGTCTTCTTCTAAATTTTCACTAGTTTTAACTGACAAATAAGGTTTTTTGTTTTTAAATTTCAAATCTAAAATCTCACATTTTTTGCATAATTTCTCTTCATAAAACTCCGGATTAAAAAACAGAAGTTTGTGCGAATTGTAATTTGTTTTCACAATCATACTCTTAAAAAAATCATAACCCACAATTCCATGAATTGGAATTCCCATACGCGTGGAAAGGTTTAATGATTTATCAAAAACCACAAAAATCGTATGATTTTGGTCAATAGCTTTTCCAATTTTTAAAGAATTATTTTTACTTTTTAAAGCCGGAATACTTCCTCCTTCTCCTAAACCCCTAAGTCGAACTGATTTCGCATTGTTCAGTTCCAAAGAATCTACTTCAGACAAACTAAACATTATGGTGGAACTCACTCCTGTATCCAATAAAAAAGAAAGTTTAATTCCATTGACTTCAACAGGAATTACCACCAAGTTATTTACCAAATTGAAGGATATTTTATCTTTTATAACCCCATTAGGGAAGGAAAAGCCTTCTTGAGCAAGTCCATTTATTAAGGAGCAAATCAAGAAAACAATGAGGATTATTGGTCGATTTATTTTAATTGATGTTTTAATAAGGTTAAGATATATAAAATTATCAAAAGAGCGTTCATTTGAACTAAAATTTAATAAATATTTTGCAACTTTGTTCTCTAAATATAAAATTATGCCTATAATATCTTCGAAAGGGAAAAACATGCCGGAATCTCCGATTAGAAAATTGGTACCTTATGCTGAAGCCGCAAAGAAAGAAGGAAAAAAAATATACCAATTAAACATTGGGCAACCAGATATAAAATCACCACAAGTTGCATTAGATGCCGTAAAAAACAACACTATTGATGTACTCGCTTATTCTAGGTCTGAAGGCTCTGAGGAATATAGAGAGAAAATTTCCAATTATTATAAGAAGAATCGCATCCCTATTGAAGCCAACGAGATTATTGTAACTACAGGAGGAAGTGAAGCTTTACTTTTTGCTATGGGAACAATTGCCGATCAAGGTGATGAAATTATTATCCCTGAACCATTTTATGCAAATTACAATGGATTTGCAACGGCTTCGGGTGTAAATATTGTTCCAGTAATTTCTAAAATTGAAGATAATTTTGCCTTACCTCCTATTTCTGAATTTGAAAAATTAATCACTTCAAAAACAAAAGCAATAATAATTTGTAACCCAGGAAATCCTACTGGGTATTTATATTCAAAAGAAGAAATTCAAAAATTGGCTTCCATTGTTTTAAAGCATGATTTATTTTTAATTTCTGACGAGGTTTATAGAGAGTTTACGTATGATGGCGCAGAACATTATTCAATTCTACAAGAAGAAAGCCTTTCAGAAAACGGAATTATTATCGATTCAGTTTCAAAAAGATACAGTATGTGTGGTGCAAGAATTGGTTGTTTAGTTTCAAAAAATAAACAAATTATTTCAACTGCATTAAAATTTGCACAAGCAAGACTAAGCCCTCCAACTTATGCTCAAATTGCAAGTGAGGCTGCTTTGGAAACTCCTCAAAGTTATTTTGATGAAGTAATTGTAGAATATAAGGACCGAAGAGATACATTAGTAAGCCATTTACAGAAAATTCCTGGTGTAAAAGTAGGAGTTCCAAAAGGAGCTTTTTATTGTATTGTTGAGCTTCCAATAAGTAATAGTGACGTATTTGCTCAATGGCTTTTAGAAAGTTTTGACTTAAACGGAGAAACTATTATGGTAGCTCCTGCAGCTGGTTTTTATTCCTCAAAAAATGTAGGTCTAAACCAAATTAGAATCGCTTATGTTTTAAAGAAAGAAGACCTAATAAAAGCAGTGAATATTTTAAAAATTGCTCTTGAACAATACCAAGATTAATGCATATTGAAGAACATAAATCTTTAAAAAACTACAATACTTTTGGTATTGATTGTACGGCTCGTTATTTTGTTTCTGTTAGTTCCATTTTTGAACTTAAGGAAGTATTAAAAGCTAAAATTCACTCAAATATTTTTATTTTAGGAGGTGGAAGTAACCTGCTATTTACCAAAAACGTTGACGCACTTCTAATACACATTAATTTAAAAGGAATTAAAATAATTTCAGAAGATGAAAATTCTGTAATTATTAAAGCGATGGCAGGCGAAAATTGGAATGATTTTGTCCAGTTTTGCATTAAATATAATTATGGTGGGATTGAAAACTTATCCTTAATTCCAGGTAATGTTGGAACAGCTCCCATTCAAAACATTGGTGCTTATGGGGTAGAACTAAAAGACGTTTTTGAAAGTTGTAACACTCTGAATTTAAACGATTATTCGATTAAAGAATTTTCGAAAACTGATTGCCAATTTGCTTACCGAAATTCAATATTCAAAAATAAAGAAAAAGGTAAAGTTATTATAACAGATGTAGCCTTTAAACTCAGCAAAAACCAACATCAGTTAAATATTGGCTATGGAGTAATTCAAACGATTTTATCTAATAATAAACAACTTGAAAATCCAAGTATAAAACAAGTTTCTGAAGCAATAATTGCAATTAGACAATCCAAATTACCCGACCCAAAGGTTTTAGGAAACAGCGGTAGTTTTTTTAAAAACCCTATTATTAATGCTTCTAAATTTAAAACGTTTTTCAGTAATAATCCAGAAGCTCCTTATTATAAAATTTCGGAAGATGAATTTAAAATTCCAGCAGGTTGGCTTATTGAAAAATGTGGTTTTAAAGGCAAACGAATTGGAGATGCAGGTGTACATAAACACCAAGCTTTAGTTTTAGTAAATTATGGAAATGCTACAGGGAATGAAATATTAACATTAGCTAAAAAAATACAGGGAGAAATTTATAAAACCTTTAATATTTTAATAGAAATAGAAGTAAATATATTTGGTTATGTTCTTAAATAATGTGGAATATTTAATTTCTCATATTCTGTTTCAATACTCCTGTATTGATAAATTGCTTTAATGTTTGTCACCATGATTTTTGCGAACTCTTTTATAGGTTCTGATGATTTTTTTATCTTT
>JAJRQR010000044.1 GCA_024280145.1 Bacteroidota bacterium | reverse complement strand
TTTGACATTGACTTAACGCTCTTTTTTGATGAGATTTAATAAATTTATTTGATAATTATTTTTTTACTTATGGTGTTGTTTAATTCTTTTTCAGTAATGTTTAATATGTAAGTTCCACTTGAAAGTTTTGGAATGTCTAAATTAATTTTACTATTCTCACTATTTGCAGTATAATGAAACTGTTTTTTTCCTAATAAATCATAAAGTGTGATGCTAAAGTTCCCTTCATTTATATTATCAATAGTGATGTTATTTGTAGCAGGGTTTGGATAAATATTAATGTTTTTTCCAATGCTTGATGTTTGAAGAGTGCCTAAAATATTGTGCGTAACAGCATTAAATGCATTTAATCTTCCATGTCCAAAATATTGATCCCATCCAGGAGTGTCTTCGGAACCTCCAACTTGGTCTTCGGAAGATTCTTCTAATATAGTTCTTATTTGACCTACCGTTAAATTTGGTTCTAATGATAACAATAATGAAATAACTCCAGTTACATGTGGAGCTGCTTGTGAAGTGCCTCCCCAGTACCATTCGTAGTTTGTGTTTGATTCATGATTTGGACCATAAATGTAATTTCCAGGAGCGATGAAATCTAGTTCGGGACCAAAATTACTTCCGCTTGTAGGATCCCAAAAAAAAGGGCTTGATCGGGTGTCGTCTGAATCTGTTGATCCAATTGCAAGTGCGTTTTCATATTTTGCTGGATATTGAATTACTGAATTTTGATTACCAGCAGAAACTACAATATAAACATTATTAGAATAAGCATAATTTATTGCATCTTCTAATAAACTAGAAGCACCATTTCCTCCAACTGACATATTAATTACATTGGCTCCATTATCAACTGAATAATAAATGGCATCTGCCCACCAAGTGTAAAAACCGGTACCATCACTATCCAATATTTTACAAACCATAATTTTAGAGTTCCAATTAACACCTGCATATCCGATGTTGTTGTTGCCTGTGGCAAGTGCAACTCCAGTTACATTTGTGCCATGACCTTGATCATCTGTTGGGTTGTTATCGTTATTTGCAAAATCCCAACCTCCATTTACATCGTCAATAAAACCATTTCCATCGGTATCGCTTCCGTCAAGTATTTCTCCACTATTTACCCAAACTCGGTTGCTAAATTCTGGGTGATCTAATTTTAATCCAGAATCTAGTATAGCAACAGTAATGTTTGAGCTTCCTTGAGTAATATCCCAAGCTAAATCAGTATCAATGTCAGCGTCATTTGTGGCGGTTGATAAAGGAAAAGTTCCGTCGTTATAATGTGACCATTGTCTGTTGTAAAATAATGGGTCGTTTGGTGTAAATTGTACTCCATGGCCTTTTCCTATAAAATTAGGTTCCACATATTCAAAAAGACCGGTGCTTAAATAATCTTCAATTAATTGTTTGATATTTGCGCTGTTTTTGAATTTTAAAACAAAAGTTCTTCCTTCTTTTTTATTCCCAGTTTCCTTAATGTTTTTAACAGATGAAACTTTATTGATCGAGTCTAATTTTTTATTACTGAATTTTTTATTTAACAAACAATTCTTTTTATCAAAATTAACATTAGGTTTTATTTTGATAATCAATTCATTCCCTGAAAAATTGTTCGATTCTTGAGCAAATGTTAAGTTAAATGTGAATGCTAAAATTAAAAGTGTGTACAGTAGTTTTTTCATGATTTCTTATTTAAAAAAGGGTTATTTGTTTATGTTGATTTTACTAAGATATAAAAAAAGAATTCGACACCATAAATAAAGTTAAATGTTATGATGTATTTGATAATAAAAAATGTTTTTGACTTATAGTTTTTTAATTTTTTCGAATCATTTTTAACCCTAATTATTTTAATAATAAGCTACAATTTAATACGAAGTTTCAAATAATTGTTATTGTTTTGCTGTACCTTTAGATGATGAAAATATCCAAATCTGTAAAAGGTTATTTGTTAGCTTTAGGTTCTGTAATTGCTGTTTCAAATGTTTATTTGTTTAGTAAAGTTGCACTAGAAGAAGTGAGTTTGCCACAATTTGGCAGCTATTGGTTTGGATTTGGATTGCTTTGGATTTTGATTTTTGCTTTTATTAGAAAAGATTTTTATAAATTTAAAGAGCTCTCTCAAAAGTGTTATGGAGTACTAATTATTTTAGGTGTTTTTGAAGTAATTGGAACTTATTTTTTCTTTAAAGCAATTGCGACTATTCCAAATCCTACTTTAGTTTCATTTATCGGAAATATAGCACCTGCATTTACAATAACTTTGAGTTTTTTAATTTTGAAAGAACGCTTTAATTCATTGGAGTTTTGGGGAATTCTTTTAACACTTTCAGGAGCCTTTATTATTAGCTTTAAAGGTAATGGAGTAGAAGATATGTTTATTGATGGTGCTCAATATATTCTGTACTCAAGTCTGTTTGGTGCAATTAACGCGGTAATTATTAAAATGAAAATTAAAAAAATTCATCCGATAGTCTTAACTATTAATCGAAGTTTTTTTATGCTGCTTTTTTCGTTAATTGCTGTGTATTACCTTCATGAAACACTAATAGTTTCGAGTAAAGCAATGACTAATATTGTTATTGGTTCACTTTTGGGGCCTTTTTTAACTGTAGTTGTTGGTTATTTCGCTTTACAATTTATTCCTCTTTCCAGAAAAGCAATAATTATGAGTACAAGAGGATTATTTGTGCTGGTTGGGTCTTATTTGTATTTTGGTAAGTTTCCAACGATATTAGCTTTATTGGGTGGAATGGTGACAATTATAGGGGTTTTGATGATTGCTTTTGGTAAACGGAGAGTAGAAGGTTAACTTATATAATTCCAAATATTTTTATACTTAGTTAGCTGAATATAAGCAGTTTTAATAGGTTTGTTTTCTGGTGATAATAGGGAAGGATCGCTTCTTAGTATTTCGGAAGCATAACTACGAGCAAGTTTTAATATTTCATGGTCTTTAATAATATCTGCAATTTTTAAATTTAATACTCCGCTTTGTTGGGTTCCCATAAGATCTCCAGGCCCTCTTAATCTTAAATCTACTTCAGCAATTTCAAACCCGTCACTGGTTTTAACCATTGTTTCTAATCTTGTTCTTCCGTTTTCTGAAAGTTTATGACTGCT
>JAJRQR010000043.1 GCA_024280145.1 Bacteroidota bacterium | reverse complement strand
TGCCCTAAATCCTTCTTTAAGAGACTAAAAAGATCTTTCTTTTCATGACCTGATAATTCTGATATGATTAATTGTAAATCCATAATACTATAAGTTTACATAAAGATACTAAAATCTACATTATCTCGCAACATAACCTTTAATTTTAATAATAGTTAAAACACAGAAAACCCTGCAATTACAGAAAAGGTGTTGTAGTTAGATCCAATATTTGGATAGTCACCTAATAATTCGCGAGGAGTTTGGTATCTAATTTCAAGACTAACTCGATCATGATATTTATAACCAAGACCAATACCGAAGTTATTTCTTGTTGTAATATCTAAATCTGCACCATCTTCAAAATCAATAATTGAACTTTTTCCAAAATCAAAAACATAAACAGCGTTTACAAATAATTTTGAATTATCATTAATAAACATGTAGTATCTAAAACCAACAGGGAGTTCAATAGAGTTATAATCTACTTTAACATAACTCTATGTTTCAGAAACGGTACCTTCAAATAAAGTTCTATCTATTTCTGATTTATATGATTTAAACTACCGGTCACTTAAAAATGGTCTTAATTTTGTTGAATTGGTAAAACTATTAATTCCTGAAAAGAAGGAAACTCTTCGAGAAGCTAACTTTAAAAAAGAAAATTTGTTTTACGCCTTCAAACAAAAACATACAAATACTTATGTTTCTGAAACCTTTATAATTCCTCTAGAAAAAGTGGATGATTTTATTTATTTTATGGTAGATAATGGATTAAATAAAGAGTTGCTAAAAAAAGGAAATGATATGCTACTATTAGATTTTATAAATCTGCAGAGCAGACAATACAAAGCAAAGTAATTGTAATATACATAATATAAGGCATTTGTCGTATTGATTTCTTTTACCAAGCCTATTATTTTTGGAGAACACCTAAAAACTCTTTCAAAAATGAAAAGACTATTTCTAATTTCAATAACTTTATGTTCTTTTGTTATAAATGTCTTTGCACAAGCTCCGACACAAAAGGATATTCTCGAAACACCAAATACCCATTTAGTAGAAGATTATAATTATAATACTTCAAAAAAAACGCCTTTAAAAATTTCTCAAAAATGGTTTACACTTCAGAATTCAGACTTTAAACATGTAGATACCGATGAATTTGAGTTTGATTCTAATTCATTAAAAATTACAGAATGGAAAAACAAAAGTGCCAATGAAATGTATGATTATTGGACAGTTTATAATTATGCCTATAAAAACAACTTGCTTCAAGAAATTATTATCTCTGTAAAAGGTATAGATAAAGAAAAAACTTCCTATTCATACGATAGTAATAATCGCCTAATATCTTTAAATACCATATTTAAGATTTTTATTAGAACAATCAATTTCAGTTATCCATCCAATACTTCCATTATAAAAAAATCTAAAAAAAACGATACAAAAACTAATGAATTATTAGAAGATCAAACAATAAAGTTTACAATAGAAAATCAACTAATCACAAAAAAAGTAGTAGATGAGAGTTATGTCGGAAAAGAATATATCACCGCCTATAAATGTGAGTCAAAAGGCGTATTAGAAGAAGAATCTCCTTATGAGACTTTTTTAGGCTCTTTTATGCCATCATCAGAGCCTACCATTGGATATAAGCACAATGATTTTGGGCATTTAATATCTAAAACTGCAATTGCATCATTTGAAGATATGCAGCTTTTTGATTACGAATACATTTATGACGATTATAATAACTGGATCGCAAAATTTAAAATATGGGAAAAAGATATTTTTGATTCAAACTCAAAAGTAACCACTGAAGGTAAACTAAGAACCATTACTTATAGCGACCAAACAACCACAGGTATTACAAGCCTAGATGATACTAAAATACTAGAATATTTAAATCGTAAGAAATTTACAAAATCAAAGCCTCCAAATGAAGGTGTTTATTGGAGCAAACAAAATAATACTTCCATAAAACTTTATAAAAATGGTGAAGCAATAACTGGAAATTTAAACTATGCAAATATAGTTGGAAATGATTTTTATGTAAATGATTCCATAAGCAATACATTATATCAATTTAAAAATTTCAAAGAGAAACCAGTACTAAAGAAATTTTATAAAGCAACAGTATTTGTTGAAAAAGATGATGCAGTTTGGTATAAAAATGAAAAAGGTAGTTTTTGGTTATTAGTAAATGGGAAATACATAAAAAACCTTGAAGCTCTTTACTCAACAACAGATAAAACGAATAGAATTATTAATATTTCAAACATTCCAAGTTATGTGCTGTTTTATAATGATTCAAATCCTTTTGTAATGCAAAAAGCAATCTCTTTTAAAGAGTATTTAAAAACTCATCCTAATGAAGGAAAGGAACAAACAACTGAAAATATTCCCTCAGGTGCTGTCTGGAAAAAAGCTGACAATGGCGGGTTTTGGTTTTATGTAAATGGAGAAAACAGAAGTCAAAAAATAAGTTATCATTTTTTTGGAAACCATTGTGTAATTTATGATCCTATCGATCAAAAATCATATCTCTTATATAATATAAAAATCATTGTAGTTGATAATAATTTTATAAATGTCAAAGTATTAGAAGGAAACATATTTTGGTATAAAAGCGATAAGGAAGCTTTTGATTTTATAATTAATGCTCAAAAAATCAGCTATACAGTAAAAGCGGAGTACTCACAAAATGGAATAGATGTTTTTACCTTCAACAAAAACAATCAAAAAGAGTATGTACTAAAAGAATATAAGAATATGCCATTGTTTAACTTGCAACCTGTTGAAAATTACACCAATTATGCTGAAAGCCCAACAACTTCTAATCTAGATTACGAAGCTTTGAAAAATTGCAATGATGAAACTAAATGTTTTGCAAACTTATTCAATCAAAAAGCAGCAAGCATATTGAGTGATGCTACTATTAATAACAAAGCTAGTGTTATAGCAACCTATATGGAAACAATCTACACTATAAACCCTAGTATGTTACAAAAAGTTGGAATGACTATGGAAACCAGTTATCTTGATTTATATATAAAAGGAAAAGATTTATTGCCACAAGAAATACAAGATGATATTGTTAGAAGAAGTAGGCAAATGCTTGAAGATTATAATGATTATATGAATTCTAAAGAAGTCAGAGATAAAGTTAAAGAGAATGGAGGTTCTATAATACTTAATAAAAATTAAGATTTAATAAATGAAAAAAACAACCTTTTTGGTATTATTAATGACTATTACGTTTTCAAGTTATAGTCAAATGGATGTAAGTGTTTTATTGAAAGATAAAATAAGTCGGTCAGATTTAAAAAACTTCAATAATGCTCACGAAAAATTTAAAAAAGTATTGCGTACTGAATGTTTATTTGGTGATTGTAAAACAACAAAGTCTGCAAAGAAAATTACGTTCTTAAAAACCAAAGAATCTTGGAGTAATTGGAAGTTTGAAGCTGAGTATTATTACTATATAATTGGAGATTTTAAAAATGGTAAGCTAAATGGAAAAGCAGGAATTTATTTTTTTGCTGAAGATAAAAGAGGGTTCTTGAAAAAGTATTTTAATGTTGAAGAATTAGACAATGCGTTAAAAAATGGTGACTTAGAAGTTATTAATTCTGCAAAGTTATTGGTAAAAGAATCTATTTATGCTGATTTTAAAGATAATATTGCTGAGGATGGAACTTATTTTATTGATTTCTCGTTGGAAGAGTATGAACGTAATTTTGAGAATGCAATTTTAACCAATTTTAGACCTAGTAACGAAAACCTTCCGGGTTATGATTACCTGAAGAAAATACCAATAAACCAATCTAAATACACAAAACGGATTCTATATTTTTATACAGGAAAACTTCAAACCGTTAATTATTTATATTATGGTTTTTCAAATAACTTATATTCTAGTATAGAAATTTACTTTTGGAACAATGGGAGTAATTATATAAAATATGGAATTGTTCCAGAAAGAAGCTATACAAGTCAAACTGATTATTTTTTAGATTATAATAATATTAGTTTAAAATACGAAGTAGCAAGAAATGGTGTTAAGGATTTTAACTCTGTTCACATAGAGTTTACAGATAACAGGGGTTGTTTAGGTTGCGATATTTCTAATAATTCACAAATAGCAAACAATATACTTAACGATGCACAAAAGCAAAAAAAGCGTGAACTCGACACTAAAATAAACAGAGCAAAATCATTTTTGGGTCATTTTATTATTGATAAGGGTGGTCATTATTATTACGTGCATAATTACGATAATAGTGGCTGTATTTACGTAAATGTATATCCTACTAGAGCTTATTTTGAAGAAGGTTATACTAAATTTTACGATAGTTGTGACCATGAAAATTATAGCATTTCATATAATATTGATGTATGTCCAAGTTGCTCAGGAACAGGTATTCAAAGCGCAGAAATCGTTAATAAAACCGATTATTATCGAAAAGATATAAATTATGGCGATGTTTATGAAAAAACAGAGTATTCAAATACAGGAAAACATACCACCGTATCTTGTCAAGTTTGTGGTGGTAGTGGAATAGTTTTAACTAACTAAAATTTTATTAGTATTTCAAATTATAATAAAGCAAAAAACTCTTATTTGACGCAACTTAATGAAAGTAATAAAATAATATTTTTGTTTGAATAGATTAATTATTAGGAGGATTATTATATATTTGAATTTATTAATCTAAAAAAACAATTTAAGTAAACGAATGGCAAAATCTCAACAGACATTTAACAAAAGTGAAAAGGAAAAAAAACGTTTAAAAAAACGTGAAGACAAACGTAAGAAAATGGAGGCCCGTAAGGCTTTAGCAAAAGAAACAGGTAAAAAAGGAATTGAATTTGCCTATGTTGACCATTTTGGAAATTTAACCGATACTCCGCCAGATCCATCACTAAAATTAGAAGTTGATGCTGATGATATTGACGTTAGTGTGCCTAAAACATTAGAAAGTGATAGAGTAGAGATTGATCCAGTAAGAAAAGGAACAGTTTCGTTTTTTGATACCTCTAAAGGATTTGGTTTTATTATAGATAATGAAAATAAAGAAAAATATTTTTGCCACGTTAGTGGATTAATAGATGAAATTACTGAAGGCAACAGTGTTTCTTTTGAACTTGAAAAAGGAATGAAAGGTATGAATGCTGTTAAAGTTACTTTACTTAAGTAATTTCAAGGACTATCTCATTAACTGTGTTTATTTTAATAATCTTTCTGTAATTGATGATGCTTAATAACACTTACAACTTTATGTTTGTGTTTTAATTCGTTAAAAATGATAGCTTCATAACTTTCTGCAATCTTATTAAATACGATAGATTTGGGATGTAATTCATCAAACCAATAAGAACCGTGTTTTTGATGGTTTACATTTTCTAAATAATTAGTAAATCCTCTACTGTCCACATGATAAATATTTGATGACTCTTTTCCAAATTCAATCAACATTTCATTAAAATCAAATATCATTGCCATTATTATGTATTGTTGAGTTTGTGGATCTGTGATTCCCATATTATCTAAAGGTTTTTTAATCCATTTTCCATTTTCTAAAAGCATACTCACCCCAAAGTGTTTTTTTGAATTAGGTATGGAATAATCATAGCCCTGTGTTATTATTTTAAGTGATTTAAAATGTTCTTTATCTAATTTTTTTAATGAAGTCAGAAACAATTTATACTCCAGTTTTAAGGAAACCAACCATCTATAAAAATTTTTATTTAAGTACCGTCTTCCATTAACAATATGGTCAACAGTTTCTTGATTTATCTGATTACTTAATTCTTCCATTTTATTTTCGTAGCTGTAATATTCAATAGGACAAAAGTCTGAGGTACACATTGGTACGGGTTTGTGATTAAAACGTAAAATCACATATTTTATGTAGTTTTTTAGAAACTCATCGTCTTTCTTTAATGGATCAGTATTTATAAATATTTTTAAACGATTCTCATCTAAAATATCATTTCCACCACCACTGATAATAAAAACATCTGGTTTTAATTTTAAATATTCTTCTTGGTAGGATTTACTTGAAATCATATTAGCTACCCAATCACCACCAGAAGCTAAACTATAAATTGCCAAGTTTTCGTTATCCATTAAATTATCTGTAATGTCTTTTAAAAACAAAGGATATTCTAACCAGGAATCCCCTTCAACTAGCACTACTTTATTGTTTGGATATTTTTTATTATTTCTGAAATCATTTTGAATTTTAGCATTAAACTTTCTAGTTTTTTTCTTTTGAGCGCTAGCGTTTAACCTTCCTAATGTCCCTTCAGTTGCTTTTGCTTCATTGATAATTTTTGCATCATTTCCATAAAACATTCTTTCGGAAATATCATTTAAATCATCTATGGAAACTTCATTAAGGTTTTTACAAAGAGATCGCCAATTTTGATCATTAATATTAAAGAAACTTGATGGATTAACCCAAAGTGAATCTAATAATATTTCAGATTCACTATTTATTGAAACTGACGAATAACTTTTTTGACTAAATGAATAACTACTAATTAAAATAAATAGTGTCAATACTAATGTATGTTTTAATCTCATTTTATTTTAGAAGATAAAATGTTTAAAACCTTACAGGATTAATTATTTTAATAAGACTTATCTCCCAATTTCTTCAACATTTCTACCGCATTATAATTTTTAGGATTTAGTTCCAATGATTTTTTGTAATTTTTAATCGCTTCTTCATTTTTCCCTAAAGTCATTAACGCTTCCGCATAACTATCGTAAGGGTTGTCTCTATCTGGAAAAACTTCGGTACTTAATTTAAATATTTCAGCTGCATATTCAGCATTTCCATTGTGTAAATATTTATAACCTGCAACAATTAGTTCTTGTTCAGAAACATAATAATCATCTAAATCTTTATGTTCTTTATAGAATAAGATTCCTTTGTCAATCCCTTCCTTTTCAATAGTATTCTTCATAAACATCGCCAAAGGTTTTAATGGAAAATCATAAGTTTCATCATTTATAATTCCAGTAATAGCCGTGGTCATGGCATTAAGGAAAGCACGTCCAGTATTATTGAAAAATACAATGGAAGAATTACTAGCAGGGATTCTTGTACATAAGGCAGTAAAACCTTGCATAGAACCACTATGACCAATAGTTTCAACGGTTTCCGATGTGTTCCCTATTGGTTTTTCCTTCATTTCCCAACCATAACCATAATATCCTCCATACCCTGGATCTGAAATATGCTTGTCAAACATTAAATCTATATACTTTTTTGGAAGCAATTTTTCGGTATATAAAGCTTGGTCTAAAAGAAATAGATCTTCGACGGTTGAATAGATATTTCCAACACCCATTATCGCAGACATATCGCCAAAGTCCTGAGTATAATACTCTCCAAATCCTTTAAAATGTCCTTTTGCTCTATTTTTTATGAGAGCTCTATGCTTATCAATTCCCGTGTTTTTCATACCTAGAGGATCCAAT
The DNA here is from genome assembly GCA_024280145.1 of Bacteroidota bacterium. Classification (GTDB taxonomy): domain Bacteria; phylum Bacteroidota; class Bacteroidia; order Flavobacteriales; family Flavobacteriaceae; genus Marifrigoribacter. The sequence continues at coordinate 23,909 of JAJRQR010000043.1, read as the reverse complement.
ATTTTTTCTTGTAAAAGGGCTTCGTAGGATTTTCCTGAAACGGTTTCAATAATATAAGCCAATGTGTGATAGCCTGTATTGCTATAAGCGAATTTTTCACCTGGTTCAAATTCCAGTGGAAGGCTTGAATATTGTTGTACAATTTCTCCGGTTCGATACCTGTCTGGATATTTATTTTTAGTCAATTTATCTTCATAATCTCTTCTGGTGCCAGAAGTGTGGGAGAGGAGATGATGCAGGGTGATTTTATCTCCATTATTTTTAGAATAATCTGGCAAATAGGTAGAAATTGGCTCGTGTACATCTAATTTTCCTTCTGACACTAATTGCATAATTAGCAACGCTGTAAAAGGTTTGGTGATAGAAGCTATTCTAAATTTTGTATCTATTTGATTTGGGACATCCCATTCCAAAATTGCATACCCAAAACCTTTTTTGTAAATAACTTCTCCTTCGTGAGATACTAATACAGCACCATTAAAACCTTCATATTCTGAATATAAACCAACGATTTCATCAATTTTCTCTGCTTTTGTTAATTCCTTTGTTTCTTCCTTTTTGGGTTGATTACAAGAAATACTTACACTGGTTATTAGCAATAGTAAGCTAACTAGGAAAGTTATGTTAAGGGCTTTTTTATAGTTTATCATATAAATTCGATTAAATAATCACTAAATTTTAATTAACATTTTGATTCTATAAACACCATTTTCCCATCTTTATAGGATATTGAAAAAGGAATTTGCTCTAAAGTACAACGAGGTTCGATGGTAAATTGAAGCCTTCCAAAAACCTTGAAATCTTCCTGTGTTTTAATATTTAATTCTTGTCTGTAAGTGGTATTTACTTTTACCCATTTTACATTTTGTTGTCCAAATTTATCGTAAGAATCTACTGCTTGTGGAGTTTCTATAATATTCTCTTTAAAATCAAGGTTGTTAGTTGTACCTAAATTCAAGAAAAATTTCCCTTTAAATTCTTTATCTTCAAAAGGAGAAATAAACTGAGAATTGTTATGGAGCTCTACTGAAATAATTAAAAAATGCTCTTTATCTTTTGTTTCCTCTAATTCAAAATGAAGGGTATATTCACTATCATTTATGGTGAATTCTGTAAATGTTTCGGGTTGGACCGTAGCCATATTTGCAAATGATTTTACTGATTGCTGACTTGTACCAATAGTAATACTTAATAATACGAATGCGATTGTTGTTAATTTGTTCATTTTTTGATTGATTTTAGTGATTAATAGCTACTTTATGGTCACAAGCGTTTGCATGTAATGTAACCTTTTCTATGGTGTTCCATACTTCATGATTAAAACCTTTTGGTGAAAATCGGAATACAATTATTGATTTGTTGTTTTCTTTGCAATATTGTTTTTGAACTCGAACGTTTAATGATATGTCCTCTTTAGTTCTTAAATTATCGAAAAAGCTCACTTTCCCAACATAATTGGTTTTGTTTTCTGAATTCTCTTTTTTTGTAAATTGAGTTATGGTATTTGGTAAACCCATTAACCCATCAAAATAGGTTTTTAAATCTGCCTCTAATTCTTTTACTGAATTTACTCGATGTCCTTCAACATTCCAAACAAATACATAGGACCAAAAATTTGGACTCTCTTTACTTGACCAACCTTTCGGAAAATGTGCTTCTTCAATTCCTTTATGGTCAATTTCTTTTGCAAACCGAATTGGGAATGTAAAAATTTCTTTAATCCATGTACTGTCGGTTACTAATAAATCTACGGTGCCTTGTTTCGATTTTAAATGATCTTGAGCGACCATTGATGTCGATAAAAAAGCGATATAAATAATTATAGTAAAGTAATTTTTCATTTGTTATTTTAATATGATGTAAAAATAAGGCAACAAGTAAATTAATATGTCAAAGGAATGTAAAAGAAGTGTCAATTTTTATAAAATTAGATGTTACAAACAGTGTCACGAAGCTTTATGTTGTTTAATTCCTTCCAAATAGAATGTTCAAAATTTTGAGGAGAAAACCTAAATAGCGGTATGTGTTTTTTGGTTTTTTCGCAATAATAGCTTTCTATTGTTACCTGTAGTGTTATCATTTTTTTGTTGTAAACGCATCGTAGGTTTCTACTATTCCTGTAAAAGTTGTGGTTCCATTTTTTGTTTTGTTTTCTAAAAAGGATGCTTTAGTTTTTGGAATAATCAATTCTTTATCTTCGTTAACAACTTTCATTAATCCATCAAAATATAGTTTAATAGTATCTTCAAATAATTTTGCTGTAGGTTTAGTATTTAAGTTCATGTCCCAAACAAAAACTAGTGTCCAAAAACCAGCACTATCTATTTCTTCCCATCCTTTTGCAAACCTGATATCTTCATATCCTTCATAATTAATTTCTGGAGCAAACCAAAAAGGAATTTTAATAATCTCTTTTCCCCAAGCACTATCGGTTTGCATTAAATTTATTTCTTCCTTTTTTTGCCCGAAGGAATAAAAAGAACAACTTAGTAATATTAATATGATAATTATTTTTTTCATTGGAATTATATTTTTCAGTAAAACTAAGTCAACAAGTAACTAATTATGTCAAAAAAGTGTAAAAGAAGTGTGAACACTTGTAGAATGTCAATAAAATGTATGTTATTTACAGTGTATTATGAATAAAAGAATAGTTTTTTCGGTTATAGGATTGGTCATTTCCTTATTTTCAATTTGGTTTTTTGTGGATTCCAAAGTAGAAAATGATGATTTTTCAGAAAAAGTAAAAGTAAATTTACGTGAGGTTGGACATCAATTATTGCTATCTAATCAAGATTCTACTTCCTTGGTTTTGCCAGTTATTAAATTGACAGAATCTAAGTACCAACTTAAGTTTAAAAATTCACTTTCCTTTGAACCGAGCTTATTGGTTGCTACTGTAAAAAAAACGTTTCAGAAATCGGGTATTTCTAATTCTTATTTTGTGGAAGTGTCACCTTGTGATGATAAAGAGGTTTCTTACAGTTATGAAATGAAAAGCTTACAGGGAAAGAGTATCATCCCGTGTAGAGGTAGAGTATTACCAGAAAACTGTTATACGATTGAAGTCAAATTTACAGATAAGAAAGCAACTGCAAATAATATTACCTATTTATATATACTTGCCATTATGGCTTTTATTGGCTATCAGGTTTTGTTTTATAAAAAGAAGCAACCTATTATTAATTCTGCTAATTCAACAAATAAAGTAGTTTCAACTGAAAAATATGAATCCTTAGGAATCTTTCATTTTTACCCAAGTCAAAACAAGTTGGTGAAAGAAGCAGATGAAATCAATCTTTCCAAAAAAGAATGTGAATTACTAGCCATTTTTATTGAAAAACCCAATCAGATTATCAAACGAGAAGAGTTGATGAAACGTGTTTGGGAAGATAACGGTGTTATTGTGGGTAGAAGTCTGGATACGTATATTTCGAAACTTCGGAAAAAACTAAAAGATGACACTTCTATAAAAATAAGTAATGTTCATGGGGTTGGGTATAAGTTGGAGGTATAAAATAGAGCACAGAAATAAGAGTTATTACCTTATGATGAGTAATTTTCTAAACAACAATTAGCATAATAAATTGAAAATGTGTCAAATAATGTATTGTTTGTTAAAAAAATGGCACCATCTTTGCAGAATAATAAATATTATAAATTAAATTACATTACAATGAACAAAGGAACAGTAAAATTTTTCAACGAGACTAAAGGATTTGGATTTATCACAGAAGAAGGAGTAGACAAAGATCACTTCGTACACATTTCTGGATTAATCGACGAAATTCGTGAAGGCGACAAAGTTGAATTTGAATTAAAAGAAGGAAATAAAGGATTAAATGCAGTTAACGTAAAAGTTATCTAATACATATACTTCAAGTTTTACAAAAGCTCATCAATTTTGATGGGCTTTTTTTGTGCCCTTTAATACGATCGCATTAATAAAAAGAATAACAAACAGAATGATAGTATTGTATCTATCTTTGCTGAAAAATTAAACGATGTCAAAATCCTTTTCAGATTTAGGAATAAATAAGCAACTCCAACAAGCTTTAACCGAATTACAAATTTCGGTTCCAACGGATATTCAGGAAAAAGCAATTCCTGTTGTACTAAATCAAAAGGAAGATTTAGTGGTTTTAGCAAAAACAGGAACCGGTAAAACGGCTGCTTTCGGACTCCCATTACTTCAATTAGTAGACATAGAGAATACCAATGTACAGGTATTAATATTAGCACCTACAAGAGAATTAGGACAACAGATCTATAATAATTTAGTTTCTTTTACAGCTGATAATTCAGAAACAGGAATCGCATCTACTTGTGGAGGTATTCCAATAAAACCTCAAATAGAACGCTTAAAAAGTACTAGTCATATTGTTGTGGCAACTCCAGGACGCTTGGTCGATTTGATGAATCGGGAAGCCATATCATTTAAAGACTTAAAATATTTGGTATTAGACGAGGCGGATGAAATGGTCACAGCTTTAAAGAAAGATTTAGGCCTTATTATAAAGGAAATCCCAAAATCCAGAAGAACTTTATTGTTTACTGCAACGATGCCAGGCGCCATAAAACAATTGGTACAAAACTATATGTCTAAACATATTGTGCAAATTGAAGCAGATATGGCGACGATAGGTCATCAAGGGATTGATCATCAATATGTAGTGGTAGAACCTATTGAAAAATTGGAAGTATTATTACACTTTTTAAGCTCTAAGGAAGGGGAACGCGGAATTATATTTTGTAAAACCAAAGCTGCGGTTAATAAATTAGCTAAGAAACTAGCCATCAATAAATTCTCATCGGGAGCAATTCACGGAAGCTTGGCTCAAACAATTCGAGATCGGATTATGGGACAGTTTAGAGAAGGTTATATTGATATATTAGTGGCAACAGATTTGGCTGCTCGTGGTATTGATGTAAAGGAAATTTCTTATGTTGTTAATTATCATCTTCCAGACACTTATGAGGCTTATGTCCATAGGAGCGGAAGAACGGCTAGGGCAGGAGCGAAGGGACTTTCATTGAGTATTATTCAACAGGAGGAAGTAGAAGATATTCCTGAATTTGAAAATGAATTAGGGATTACATTTACTGAATTCAGAAAAGCAGATTCTCAAAGTATCGAAGAAAACAATGCCTTGTTGTGGGCAAGAAAAGTTTTTAAAACCAAACCAAATAGAGAAGTTTCTGAAGAATTTAAAACCAAGATAAAAACCATATTTCATCATTTAACCAAAGAGGAATTGGTGGAGAAAATATTGGCAAATTACTTGGTACAGACCAATGTAGCTCCAAAGACTGAAGTTTCTAAAAAGCATAAAAAGAAATAATTATGGGGAATATTAATAAAGATCAGCAGGATATATTAACAAAATTGAATATTCATGAGCTGAATCCTATGCAGCAAGAAGCCATCGCTGTCATAGAGTCAACAACAAATTCCATTCTTTTATCTCCAACAGGTACTGGAAAAACATTGGCATTTTCATTACCATTATTAAAATTATTAGATCGAGATTGCAATGAGGTACAAGCCTTGATATTAGTACCCACAAGAGAATTGGCCATACAGATAGAACAGGTAATCCGTAATATGGGTGCTGGTTTTAAAGTAAATGCTGTTTATGGAGGGAGACCGATGTCAAAAGACAAAATTGAAATCAAACATGTTCCTGCTATTTTGATAGGCACTCCAGGTAGAATTTTAGATCATTTTAATAGTGATCGTTTTTCAAAAGACAGTATTAAAACATTGATTTTAGATGAGTTTGACAAGTCTTTAGAACAAGGTTTTGAAGATCAAATGAAATCAATTATTAATCAATTATCTTCTTTAAGTAAACGTATTTTAACTTCTGCAACACAAGGAGTTAGTATTCCTGAATTTGTAAAATTAGAGAAGCCAACCACTATCAATTATTTAAATGAAAAAGTAGCCTCAAAATTAGCGATTAAAACAGTCATTTCTCCAGACAAAAACAAGTTAAATACTCTTTTAAGTCTATTAAAACACATAGGAAATGAACCTGGAATCATTTTCTGTAATTTTAGAGATAGTATTAGTGAGGTAAGTTCTTTTTTAGAGCGAAACGAAATTAGTCATACCTGCTTTTCTGGCGGAATGGAGCAAAAAGATAGAGAACGTGCGCTAATCAAATTCAGAAACGGATCTTCCCAAGTATTACTAGCTACAGACTTGGCAGCAAGAGGAATTGATATTCCAGAAATGAAATTTATTATTCATTATGAATTACCGATACACAAAGAGGAATTCATTCACAGAAACGGAAGAACCGCCAGAGTAAATGCAAAAGGAACAGCTTATGTACTAAAATGGAAGGATCAGTTATTACCAGAATTTATTCTTGATGTAAAAGGAATTGATATTTCAGAAAAAGCACCTTACAAACCGGTATACTGGCAAACGCTGTTTATTTCTGGTGGTCGAAAAGATAAAATTTCAAAAGGAGATATTGCAGGGCTATTTTTTAAACAGGGTGAGTTAAATAAACATGAATTAGGTACTATTGAACTGAAACAAGATTGTGCTTTTGTAGCTGTTCCTAGTGAATTAGCGGATGATTTAATTCAAAAATTAAACAATACACGTTTAAAAAAGAAAAAAGTTCGGGTGACACTTCTATAATCTATATTTTAAAATTTCGCTTTAGGTTACTCAATTGTGATTACATCAGTACTAGATGTGTGAGCTTTAAAGTAACCTAATGCATTGTTGTTTAAATTGGATAGGGGATTGGCAGGTGTGGCACTAGATTGATTAATGTTTTCATTAAGGCTAATTAAATAATCATAAACAGTTTCATCTACACATTGCATATCTATTGTTAAAACATCGCCTATTTCTGCTTCAATGTTTAAACTCCTAGAGTTTTGAAGACCATTAAAAGCAAAATCACTATGAATAAATACATCTCCTAAAATACTATCATTTCGGGTAACTATAAATTGATAATAATTTGTAAACTCTTCTGGATCTAAATAACCAGGAATAACTTCTACATAATCACTATCACTAAATCCACTTCCTGGCCCACCGCCTTCCCCATTTGAAACTTCACCAACTTGTTCTAAGCTCTCTAAAATTATTAGTTGTGGCATAGTGGAACTTGCTGAATAAATGATTTCATCTACGATAACACTTAACGAATACGCATGTCCTTCAATACCTAGTAAATCTGAGTTGCGATAAATGCCATCTTCTGTTTCAAATAAATTAAAAATTTCTCCATTTGTGATGTCTGTAATAGATACCAATGCAGTACTAACAGTTGGGTAAGGCAGGGGATTATCAAGATTAAGAGATCTTGTTATTTTTACCTTACTACTATTAATTGTAGTACTTACATTGGCTTCTATTATTACTTTAGATTCGCTATCTTCAATATCAATATCAATTTCCTTTTCGCAGGAAATAAAACCAATTATTATTAGTAAGAGTATATGCTTTTTCATTTTTTAAAATTTAAAATTCCAAGAAATTGACGGAACATATTTAAATAAAGCTGTTTGTACGGCTACAATTTTATTAGGGTCCGTTTCACTTTCTTCAAAGTTAATTATGTATGCATTTTCTCTTCCGTAGGCATTATAAAGCCCCACAGATATTTCCGATAAGTAATTTTCTGTTTTTTTTAATGTGTAATTTAAACTTAAGTCAAGACGATGATAATCTGGCATTCTATACCCATTTCTTTCGGTATAAAGAAATACTGTTTGTCCTTCAATTTCGTATTTACCACTAGGGAATGTTACTGCATTTCCTGTTTGAAACGTCCACACTGCAGAAACATTTATACGTTCATTAATATCATACATTCCCACCAAAGAAATATCGTGAGTTCTATCTTGTCTAGCAGCATACCATTCACCATTATTTATTTTGTCTATTTGTTTTTCAGATCGAGATAGTGTGTAGCCTAGCCATCCGGTAAATTTTCCTTTTTTCTTTTTTAGTAATAACTCTATTCCATAGGCTCTACCGTCTCCATATAGTAACTGTTTTTCAATAATTGGATCTCTTTCATTAGCAGAATCTTTATAATCTATTTGATTTTGCATCCATTTATAGTAGGTTTCCACACTAAATTCAAAAGTATTATTGTTAAGATTTTTTACATAACCCAATGTAAATTGATCGCCTATTTCTGGTTTTATAATATTATTACTAGTAATCCATTTATCTGTTGGAGTTGTGGTTACAGAATTTTGTACTAAATGCATATTTTGACTATTTCGAGTATAAGCAAATTTAACTGAAGATTCATTATTGAGTTTGTAATTTATTGCTAATCGTGGTTCTAAATTAATATAGTTTTCTATAATACCACTTTTATTTATGGTATCTGTAACTTCCAAATTTTCATCAAGCTCGTAATAATCACTATCCCCTAAGGCTGCAAAATTACTAACCCTTAACCCATAATTTATTTTTATTTTGTCATTTACTACCCAGTCATTACTTACAAAAAGAGCTGTTTCAATACTATTTCTTATTTCTACTTGCTCTTCAATTTCGCTATCACTTTTTATTTCTCCAGGATTATTGGTGTGTAATATAGCGTTTATACCAAACCTCCATTTGTTTTTATTATTAGGAAAATATTGAAATTCTTGCTTAATATTAAAATCTTGAACTTGAGACAAAATACTAAACGGGTCTGCATTATTGTCGATATCTATATTATAATCGTAATTGCTATAAATTAATGAAGTGTTTGAAAATAACTTATCATTAAATAAATGATTATAACGAATAGTTGCTGTGGCATTTCCCCAGTCAATCCCAAATTTACCACTGAGCGCTAAAACATCTCGACCAAAATAACCAGAAACAAAAAGTTGATCTTTTTCTGAAAATTTATAATTAATTTTGGTATTAAAATCATAAAAATAAAGTTTATGGTCTTCAAATTTTTCTGTAAATTTCAAGAATAACTCTGCATAGGTTCTTCTTGCTGTAATTAAAAATGATGATTTTCCTTTTTGTATTGGGCCTTCAACATTTAATCTAGATGAGATTAATCCAATGCCACCACTAACTCCAAATTTTTGGTTATTACCTTCTTTCATTCTAACATCAACAACAGATGCTAGTCGTCCACCATATTGTGCAGGTGCGGTTCCTTTATATAAAGTTACATCTTTTACAGCATCTGAATTAAATGTAGAAAAAAAACCCAATAAATGAGAAGCATTATATATAAGTGCATCATCTAATAGCATTAAATTTTGATCTAGTTTACCTCCTCTCACGGTAAATCCACTTTGCCCATCCCCAGCAGAAGTTACTCCGGGAAGTAATTGAATTGTTTTTATTACATCCCTCTCTCCAAATAGTACAGGTAATTTTTTTATGGTAGCACTACTTATTCTTTCAACACTAATAGCGGTTTCATTAACTTGATTTTGATGTTTTTTTGCAGAAATAATTACTTCGTCTAATGATTCAATCTCTTCTTGTAAATTAAAATTTTTATTTAAAGATTCATTTAGTTTCAACGAAATTGATATCGTACTATACGTAATATATGATACAATTATTTTGTTTTCCCCTTTAGGTAGAGCAATCGAATAAAAACCATACTCATTAGTTATTGTACCTATTGTTGGGTTGCTTTCTAGATAAATATTTACCCCAAATAGAGATTCTCCTGTTTTAGCATCTGTAATAAAACCACTTAGAGTAATATCCTCCTGTGCATAAAAGGAAAATTGAATTAATAATATAACGGTAACTAGAAACTGCTTCATTTTTTAAAGTTTAGTTATGTTTGATTTATGGTTCACCAATTTCACCATTACCATCTGGCTTGTCACAAGCTATAATAACTGAAGATTGATCTCTAAATCTAGTTGTATCAGTATTTTGATACCAAGTTAATTCTACACAATTCACATTGTCATTAGGCTTACAGGAAAAGTATTGTAAATTAGACATTTGAATTTCCTTTTTGTTTCTAAGCAGCGTCTCGAGGAATTAAACCCGAAAATTGATTAAAAATAATTTCAAATTAAAGGGAATTTAATATAGTAGGAAATAAAGATATACCAACTACAACAGAATATAGATAAACAGAAAAAAAATAAAGACTAAAAGGTAGTTGATTGAAGCCTTTTATTAAACACCCAAGCGATTTAATACATCTTTTTTAAAAGTTTCGCCAATTGGAATACGAATTTCATCAATCACTAACTTGGTCTTTTGTAAAGCTTTTATATAATTAATATTAACAATATATGAACGGTGTACTCTTAGAAATTGGCTAGGAAGCTTATCTAATATAACCTTAAAGCTAGAAAGTGTTAATATGGCTTTACTTGAATGGGTAGTATAAATTTTTATATAATCTTTTAATCCTTGAATGTATTTAATCTCATTTACCTCTATCTTAATATTTTCATATTCAGATTTTACAAAGATGAAATTGTTACTATGGGCAAGGTTATGTTGACCAGATGGTGATAGGTTAACTTTAGAGTCTAGGAGTAATTGATGTTTGTCTTTTGCTCTCGAAACAGCTTTTAAAAACCTATGAAAGGGAATAGGTTTTACTAAATAATCGGTGGCATTAAGATTAAATCCATCTAATGCATATTGAGGGTATGCTGTTGTAAAAATAAACTGTGGAATATTCTCTATTGTTTTAACTAAATCTATTCCAGAAAGGTTTGGCATTTCAATGTCCAAAAAGATTAAATCTATTCTATGTTTATTAATTGATGTTATTGCGTCGAGTGGATTATTACATTTAGCAACAATCTCCATATTTCCTATTTGATTTAAATAGGATTCAATCACATCAATCGCAAGAGGCTCATCATCGATTATTATACATTTCATTTGTCTTTAATATTTTATTGAAACGATCAAATATTCTTTGCTATTAATCATTTCTTTAAGTGTATTAATGCAATATGTTCAATTAATTTAATATTAATGTTAAATTAACAATAAATTTATTCTCATTTTCTTTTACAACTAACCAATGTTTTTTAGGATATAGTAGATTTAGCCTTTCTTTAGTATTATTTAAACCAATACCAGAGTCGTCTTTATATTTTTTTATGCTCCCAATTAGATTGATACAAGTAAATTGTAATTCGTTTTTATTAATTGATAAATCAATTTTAATTTCGGTATTTCCTTTAAAATCAGTTCCGTATTTGAATGCGTTTTCTATAAATGAAATAAACAATAGCGGTCTAATTTTTTGATTAGAAATAGTACCTCGTATATTAATTTTTACATTTTCATTATTTGCAATTCGTAATCGTTGTAGTTTTATATAATTTTGAATATAATCTATTTCTTGCTGTAATATCACAAAATCATCATTAGCTTGATATAGCATATATCTCATTAAATCTGATAACATTATTATTGCCTCAGGCGCATCATTAGATTTTTTTGTGGTCAATGAATATATACTATTTAATGAGTTAAAAAAAAGTGAGGGTTTAATTGATTTTTTAAAATTTGTAATTCAGCCGCGTTTTTTTGTAATTCTATTTCCTTTTTATTTCTTTCATTTTTATTCCACTCTTCATAAATTCTAATTGCTGTACTAACTATTATCAACATAATAGAAGGTAATAGTAAAGGGATTTTTAAAGGGATTCTAAAATTTGTGTCAAAATCAGTGAATGGGGATACATAACCTGAAAGAAAATGAGTAGCACTTAAAATAAGAATAGCAGATAAAAAATATATTATTTTTTTCTTTTTGAGTAAAATATATGGAACTAATAAAGAGTAATTTATATAAAATATAATAACATTAATAATAATTCTGATAATTAATTGATAAGGTATTTTTCCACTTTGAATATATAATTGAATAAAAATTATAATCACTAATGAAACCCATATCAATAAATGGATTAAAAATTGTTTTTTATTTTTTAAAATATCTTTCACTCTGTAGTAATTACTAACGTAAATCTAAACATTTAAAATCTATTTGTAACATTTCTAACTCGTTTATTGTTATTGCAGGGCTTTTCTTGTTTAATAGTTTATCCACTACTAAATCTGCTGTTTTTTGAGCATCACTTCTTGTACAAAACGTTTTGTTTTCTTGCAGAGTTGGTATATATGCTTGTTTTATTAAAATCTTATCATTTCTGTTAATGGAATAACCAAACCCATTTTCTATTTTAAAAACCGTTACCGTTAAGGGTTTTGGTAAATCAGTACAGTTAGTACAGAATATAATACAACCAATAAATACAGTAAATATCACTATTTTTTTCATTCTCTTATTTATTAGAAAAACCCAAAGTCTTCTGAAACAAACCAATCATTTTTATTGAAATACGTTGGGTATAATCAAACTATGAAAATAGCTAGCTATTTTTTATATTATATTAAATATTAATCATCTTCATCATATTCTTCTAGTGGGAATAGTTCATAACTATCATCAAGATATAAAGTACCTGTTCTTCCTAACGATATAAAAGCCCTACTACCATTTGAAAAACTTGTTGCATCTTGCCTGAAAGATGCTTCAAGGCTTGTGATTTCTGACCAAGTATCGTCGTTTGGGTTATATTCCCAAGCAGTATTTAATGTGCTATTATTATATCCAGTTGTAATATAACCAAGCCCATTAATTGAAACACCAGTTGCGTTAGATCTCATTACTCTATAATCGTCATCATCATTTAAATCAGTTTTTCGTGTCCAAACTTCAGTTTCAGCATTAAACTCCCAAAAATCATCAATATATAATCCATTGCTTATTCCTGTGCCTAAATAAACTTTATTATTAATCGTGAAGGTAGCTGCATCTCGCCTTTATTTCCACCAAAACCGACTAATTCCTCCCAAACATCAGTTTCTGGGTTGTATTTCCAAAAATCTTTTTTATCATTGTCACCATCATATCCAGTACCAATGTAGCCATAATTATTAATTCCAAAACCAACGGCACCTCTTCTTACTCCTCCTCCAAAATTTGCCTGTTGTGACCATGAATTAGAACTTAAATCATATTCCCAAAAATCATTTAATTCAAAATCTCCATCATAACCAATACCCAAGTACCCAGTATTGTTAATTGAAAACCCAGTAGCAGAACTTCTTGGTATCCCAGGAAAACCTGCTTTTTGCACCCAATACTCTCCGTCAAAATTATATTCCCAAAAATCTGTTAGATAATCGTCACCATCATAACCTGTACCCATATAGCCCTTATTATCTATAGTGCAACTTGCCGCACTACTTCTTGGAATACCATCAAAAACAGATCTTGATTTCCAGTTTCCAAGGTCATCACTGTCGTCATCACTTGAGCATCCTATTAATAGTATACTAAGAACTATTACCCCTAATGTATTAGTTATTTTAATCATAAGTATTGTTTTAATTTTCAACAAATATGTTTTTTATTAAGCTTACTTTATAATTTACTATACATTCCTTGAATATTTATATACAAAAACTAGATTTCGATAGACCAACAAAAAAATATCAGTTTGTAGTTTAAATACTAAAGGTGGGATATTGATTCACTCAATTGGTATACTCTTTTTTTTATAGAAAAAGAACCCCATTATATTTGATAAAAAAAATGAAATACATATTAATTTTTATATTTATAATTGGAACAGTTTCTTGTAGTGATAATGAGGAGATTATCTTACAAATAGGGGAAGAGTTTGTAGGTAGTAACTCCAAAGTTTATTTTATCGATTCATTAACTGTTAATGCCTCAACTTTTCAATTTGATTCATTAATTGTATCAAATACTAATAGACTCTTAATTGGTACATATCAAGATTCCGTTTTTGGTAAAATTCAAAGTAAAAGTTATTTAAGATTAGTAAATGAAATATATGATATTGATAATGATGCCATATACGACTCAATTGCACTTGTATTAAAATATGATAACTATTTTTATAACGACACTATACCATTGCAACAATATCAAGTATTTGAGCTAACTGAAAATATAGAACCTGATGAATTTGAATACTATAATACAACAGATATTGAGTATGGTGATATTCCTATTGCAACTAAAAGCTTTTATCCAAATCCAATAAAGGAAGATTCTTTAAATATAGAGGTGCTTGATACCTTCGGTGAAGAGTTATTTAACAATATAAGAGATAATGTAATAAATGATAATTTTGAATTTCAGGACGAATATAATGGATTAGCTATAGTAGCAAATGAAAATAATACCTCAGTAATAGGTTTTGCGAAAGATAGTTTTTTAAGAATCTATTACACTATTGAAGATGAAGATGAAGTTATAGAAAAGACAATAGATATCACTATTGATCCTGTTAATACATTTAATCAAACCATTAGTGACCAAACAGAAACTTATTTTGACCTAATAGTTGATCAAGAAACAATTTTGCCAAGTGATGAAACAGATGACACTTGTTTTATACAATCAGGAATCGGAATTGTTACTAGAATCGATATCCCTTATATAAAAACATTAAACGATATACCTGGAGACGGTGTTGTAGTTGATGCAAAATTAAAATTTACTTTAAAACGAAATACGTACGATAAACAGTTACATACTAGAGACTCTTTACGAGCCTTTATTATCGACAAAAATGTTTTTGTTGTCAAAGATTTAATTACTACAAATGGATTAGCAATTGGTTTAATTGAAGATGAAAACACAGAATTTGATACAGACACCTATGTAATGGATATTAAGGAATTCATTATTCTAAAACAAAACGAAACCCATGATGTTTTTTATTTAGCAATATATCCTAAAAACTTTAATGATTCTGTAGATCGTTACATTTTTAATGGAGATCAAGCTTCAGATAATTTAAAAATAAAGTTAGAACTTACTTATGCTATCTATAATGACTAATCATAAATTCTATTATATAATATCATTTTTATTAATTGGACAATTTGTTTTTTCACAAACTAATAACCTATCATCATCTCCTTATTCTGTGTATGGTTTAGGAGTTAATAATGAAATAAATCCTGGAAAGACAAATGCTTTAGGTAATACAGGTATTGCAATGCCTTTTGAAAATTCAATAAATAATTTAAACCCAGCATCTTTTGGTAATATACCTGATAAAGGTTTCTTTTTCGATATAGGAATGAAAGCAGAAAGTGAAACTCTATTTGAAAATGGTAATGAGGAATCTAGATTTAATGCAAATTTTTCTAATATGGCAATTGCATTTCCTATCACAAAACGTTCTGGAATAGGGTTAACGTTAATACCATTTACAAATGTTGGTTACGTAGTGTTAGGAATTGAAACTGAAATTGATGGTTCTTCAGGTACTTTTTTATCTAATATTGATGGCTCTGGCGGTTTGAATGATATAAGACTAAATTACGGATATTCAGTTAACAAGAACCTGAATATAGGTTTAAACGGGTCATTTTTATGGGGAAAAATCACTGAAAATGAAACCGATCTAATTGAAGAAAGCTTGCTATTTATTTCTGAAGAAAATTATTATAATGGCTTTCGCTTTGGAGCGGGATTCCAATATACGCTTAATGATAAAATTTCAGTAGGAAGTATAATAAACTTTCCAACAAATTTAAAGGGAGACCAGTCTGTTTTTGTTGTTATAAATAATTCACCTACTGTTGAAATTGAAGATAATCTAGATGCCTTTAAGTTGCCTTTAGAAATAGGGTTTGGTACGCGTGTTAAATTAAATGAGCATCTTTTTTTTAATATAGATTATAAAAGAAATTTTTGGAACTCAACCGATCAGAGTGATTCAATAGGGGATTATGTAGATCAAGATTTTATAGGGATTGGTGCAGAGTTTGTACCTAGAAGAAATGGTTTTAAGTACTGGGAAAGAATTAATTACAGAGCCGGTTTTAATTTTGATAATGGTAGTTTAGCTATAAATAATACCCGAATTAATAACTTTGCATTAAATGTAGGAGTAGGGCTACCGTTAAAAAGTGAAAGAAATTCGATAGTAAACTTTGGATATACCTATGGACAAAAAGGGCAAATAAATAATGGGCTTATAAAAGAAAACTATCATTTAGTTACCTTAAATTTTAGTTTAGAAGGAATATGGTTTGAAAAAAGATATATTGATTGACCCCTGTATATTTATAAAAAGTTGTGCAATAAACCGCTAAACGACAAGGATGCACAACTTTAAAGTAAATTGAAATAAAATATAATTAGCATCATCAAATAAGCAAGCCTAAGTTAAGTGATAAAGAACTGATAACAATAAACTTAGCCTCCGAACATCTTGGTATTCATAATGTACAACGAGTTTTATTCATTCCATTACAATTCATTTCAAATTAAAATGTATTTTCGCGCCCTCAAATAATTTTGTGATATGAAGCGAATAAGTGAATACAAAAAACTCTTTGGTGTTGAAAAGGAAATCGAATTAAAGACTTTAAAAAGAAGTTACCGTAATTTGGTAAAAGAATGGCATCCTGACAAGTTTCAAAACGGAGATCCTTTACAGGAAGAAGCAGAGATTAATAGCCGAAAGGTAATTGATGGTTATCATTTTTTAGTGAGTATTGCACCTGAAACAACAGCATCAAATTTAAAGGTTTATACAGAGACGATCACTAATTCAGAAATTCAAGATTATCAACATAAAGGAATGCTATTAGAAATTAGTTTTCTTGATGGATCTACTTATGAATATTTTGGAGTTACTAAACAAGTTTATATTAAAATGATTAATAGCAATAAACTTAATCGATTTGCAAAACGTAGTATATACCCAAATTACACGTATAGAATGTCGAAACGGACTCTTGAAAACGCTTAAATTGGTTTAGTTTATTACTATATCAAGCATAAAAGGCTTTTATATATTGTTTACATTTAAACAGTTTCATTTCCATGAAGCTGTTTTATTTTTTAATAATCCTTTTTACTAATTTACCATTTACTGTATTTATTTCCATAATATAAATCCCTTTTTCTAGATTTATTAATGAAATAGACTCACTCAAATAATTGTTTTTAATAACTTCTTGTCCTATCATATTATAAATATTAACATCATATATTTCAATATTCGAAGGATTGTTAATTGTTAAAATATCTTTTGTAGGGTTAGGAAAAATAGTGATACTATTAATTAAAACATTATCGTTATTACCCAGAACAACTGTATTGTTTTTAGAAATAATATTTTTAAAAGGGTTAACTTCAATAGCTAATACTTCAAATGGTACAGCTATACTAAAAGATTGACCATTATTTGTTAATTCAAATTTATAAACTTCGGGATCTTGCCCACTACCAAATACCATAATTGAAAAAGGTGTTGCAAAAAATGAAACAGAAGGGTGGGATTGAGTTTGGTCAACCGTAAAATTAAGTTGCTGGTTAGAATTATCGTAATCCCACGTTAGATGAAAACTCGGATATCCTTGACCTATAAACCAATCATTAAAAAACTCTGTTAAATCTGTTCCACTTGCAATTTCAAAATGATTTTGTAAATCTATAGTTCTTGCATAACCATATGCTAAATTAGGGTCTGCCAAATAATTTTTCACTGCTTGAAAAAACACTGCATCTCCTAATTTATAACGCAACATATGTAGTAACATAGCACCTTTAAAATAGACCAAACCATTAAATATGCCTCCTGTAGTACTTGTGTTTGTAACAAACACAGATCCAGTTGAGGAAACATTATTAATTGCAGCACCTCTCCATCCTCTAAAAGAAGCTTCTCCATTAAAATTTTCAATAACTAAACCAGTTAAATAAGTAGCAAAACCTTCATTTAACCATATATCCTCCCAATCGCCACAAGTGATCTTATTGCCAAACCATTGGTGTGCTAACTCATGTGATATTATGTCACGATTCCAGCTCCCCATAAATGACATAGTTGTGTGTTCCATACCGCCACCACTAAATTCTGCATGCCCATATTTTTCATCAGCGTAAGGATATATTTCAAACAAATCACTAAATAAATTCATTATATCAACCGTAACACCTGTTTGAGCTTGCACAAAGCCTAAATTTTCTGGATACACATAATTAACTATATCAAAATTACCATTATCAACATGGTCACTATAAGTTGCATAATTAGTAACTGCAATAGCAATTAAATAAGCTGGTATTGGGTAACTATGCTTCCAATGAGTTGTAGTGTTGGAGCCATTAACTATTTCAGAAATTAACAAGCCATTTGAAGCGGTTTTATATTGTGATGGATGCGTAACAAATACATCAATTGAATCGACTTTATCAGTTAAATCTTGTTTGCATGGCCACCACTCTTTGGCTCCATAAGGCTCAGATAATGTTGAAATTATTGGTGTACCATCATGAAAAGCTTTAACAAATGAACCAAAACCTGTATCTGTAGGAATACCATTATATGAAACAGTTAAAGAATCTAAAACACCCATATTTTGTACAATTGGGAGTGTAATAATAAGTTCATCGTTTCCGTTTTGAGTATATGATAATGAGTTTCCTCGTTGTAATACTTCTGTTACATTCATATTACTTCCCAAATCGAATGTTACAGTTGATAAATCTTCATTTGCTACAAAATAGGAGGTAACATCTCCACTAATAAATAAATTAGAAGGGTCAATATCCCATTCTAATCTATGGTATTTTAAATCATAATTAATTGTATTGGGGTTCTTTTCAAAATCTAATATTTTTTGACTATCATGCCTCTCCATTTTAATTATTTCATTTAAATATTGATCTTTAGTAATATTATTGTCGGATTGGGAAAAACAAACCGAAGTAAATAAACTTAAAAAAGCAAGGAAAATCGTTTTCATAGTATTTAGAAATTTAGATGAGAACTTAAATATACGTTTTTTTTGAAATGAAGAGAGGCATTAAAACTGTTTAGAATTTGTTTAACGTAATTTTTTAGAATTATATATTCCATCCACGTCTTTTAAAATTATATTTACCTTTTGACAAAAACATTCCTGTAATTGTTATTATTAGCATTGCAACACAAAAATATTTAAAATCCATATCCACTATTTGTTAGTCGTTTGGTGTAATATTGCCATTTGCTTTAAAAACAGATATGGACTTGACAAATACAATTCCTCCAATTATGAGTTTTACTCTTCTATCTTCGCCTTTGCAAGGTTTTACCGATTTTCGTTTTAGGAATGCACAGAACAAATATTTTGGAGGTATAGATACTTTTTATGCGCCTTATATTCGTTTAAATGGCAAACTGAAGATAAAATCTTCGTATCAGCGCGATTTATTACCAGAACACAATACTACTTTAGAAGTAATACCACAAGTAATGACAAATGATGTCGATGAGTTTTTATTTGTTACTAAATACGTTCAGCAATTGGGTTATAAAGAACTCAATTGGAATTTAGGCTGTCCATATCCAATGGTAACCAATCGTGGAATGGGTTCTGGTTTAATTTGTGAACCAAATAAAATAGATGCTATTTTACATCAGGTGCACAATGAAACTGATATTTTGGTCTCTATGAAGATGAGATTGGGCTATGAAAACAGTCAAGAAATACTACACACTTTCCCCATTTTAGATAAATACCCACTAAAAAACATTGCAATACACGCCCGTATAGGAAAACAATTGTATAAAGGAGGTGTAGATTTAGAGGCCTTTCAAAAATGTATAGATGTCGCAAAACACAAACTATATTACAATGGTGATATTACTAGCGTAGAACAGTTTAAAAAGATGCAAGAACGTTTCCCAAGTATTGATCATTTTATGATTGGTCGTGGGTTAATTGCGGATCCGTTTTTGCCTAGTATGATAAAAAATAATACTACGGAATATCCTAAAAATCGCTGGGAATTGTTTGAAGCTTTTCATAACGAAATATACCAACAATACGACGCTGCTTTATCTGGTCCAACACCTATAAAAATGAAGATGTTAGGTTTTTGGGAATACTTTTCACAATCTTTTTCTAATCCACAGAAAACCTATAAAAAAATAAAAAAAGCAAGCAACCCTATAAAATACAAACGGGCTGTACAAGAAATTTTACAGAAGGAGTAAATAGCCTATTTAAGTGTATAACGCTGCTCTGCTGTAGAAGAAGCGTTTAGTAGTTGATTAAATGTTTTAATAGTATTAAAATTTTGGGTAATTTCTTCAGACACGCCAATTCCAGAAATCCCTGTTTCTAATATGTCTGTAACATCTTCTGTTGTGATGCCTCCAACACCAAAAATTGGAGTTTCGGTTTTTAAATTTTCTATAATTTCGGTATAACCATTTAAACCTAAAAGGGTAAGTAAATTGTTTTTACTTGTTATTGCTCTAAAGGGTGCTAAACTAATATAATCGACTTCTTTAGCAATTAATGTTTCACAATCTTGCAAAGTATTTGCTGTTCCGCCAATAAGTTGCCAAGGATATAAATAATCTCTAACAACAGTAGGGCAGGAGTCTGTTTTTTCTAAATGGACACCATCTGCTTTAATTTCTTTAGCAATTTTATAATGATTACTAATAATTAATCTGGTTTGAAATTGAGCAGTGATTTCCCTAGCGTCCTTGGCAAATTTTAAAATTTCTTTTTCTGAAGTAATTTCTAAATTCAATTGCACTAATTCTGCACCAGATGTACATGCTTTTTGGAGGTTATCTAAATGCTCTTTTGGTGAGTTTCCCTGGGGTATATAATAAAGTTTAGGAATCATAGCGTCTTCGTTTTATAGGTAAATAATACATCAATAAGATTCTTAAATAGTAACTTTTCTAGAGCGCTCCATAAAATTAGACTCAAAACGTTTTAGCATTGGATGCATTTTTTCTGAATAGATTACAAACTGGCCTTTATTAACACTTTGAGTAATCGACATAAGTGCATTATAGGAAGATTTTTGTATTAAAAATTCAGCATCGTCTATACTGAATATCTTTAATTGAGATGAGTTTACACCATTTAACAACATCAACCTGTTCAGGGTCTTAGGCGTAGAAATTAGAATATCGACACCCTCAAATATTTCTGATTTTTGAAGATCAATATGAAGTTGTTCATAGCTTACATAAACTCGTAACGAAGTATATTTAGTAAAGGTTAAAAAAGCATTGTATAATTCCAAAGCTCTTTCTTTATTTTCTACTAGAACAATAGCTCTTGGAGCATTTTCCACGGCTTCACATTTTAATTTATGTAGCGTAGTTAGTATCAACGTAGTCGTTTTTCCACTATCCTTTGAGGCCGTACAAAAGGTATTTACACCACTTTTTATCACAGGAATACTACGGCTCTGAAAAGGAGTAGGCTTTTTAATTTCTAGATCCGCTAGCTTCTCTTGAATATCAGGATGTAATTTTTTAAATGGCATAGAGATTAAAGAGGGATTTGTTTAGTGTAATAATCATAATAATTATGGCAAATATACTACTAAATAGGTATTATTATATTTTCTGTCGAGCGATTGCTTAGGGTAAAATAAAATTTAATTTGTAATATGAACAGCTAACATTTATTAGAACGCCTACTTTTAGACTTTATACTGAAAGCAGTTTTTATATATCATACATCGGAAAAAAAGAAGAACTCTAAGGGAATTGCATAGCAAATCTAAATTCTAAGTTCACGAGCTCCAATTTATTTAAATAGAGTGCGCGAGTAAACGCTCTCCAAAATTGGAAAGTGTTTATTATTCTATAAAA
Source organism: Bacteroidota bacterium (assembly GCA_024280145.1). Lineage (GTDB taxonomy): Bacteria > Bacteroidota > Bacteroidia > Flavobacteriales > Flavobacteriaceae > Marifrigoribacter. Next base: position 2,225 of record JAJRQR010000043.1, on the reverse strand, counting down.
ATTAAAGTTTTTCTATTCTTCCAATAACTTACCTATCATTTCACCTCCACCTTGAAAAGGGTTACACTTTCTACCTCGCCTGCATCATTTTTATTAAAGACTAATTGTGCATCAACTACTTTTAAATAAAATTCATTTTCAGATTTCGGAAAAACATCAAATACTGGTTGTCCTGTAGCTTGTGCTTTTAATTGGTTTCCTTCTTTTGTTACCGTAAGAATGAACCCAGGCTGGAGTTCGTATTTGCCTAGGTACGTTTCTAAAATAGCATCAGATACTTTTACATCTTTTTCTAAATCGCTTACATCATCACCTAATTTCTTTAAAAATTCGATTCCGTTTTGGTTATTGGGATTTAATTCTACCGACTTTCTATAATTTTTAATTGCTAGATCGTTTTTACCTAATTTCATATAACTTTCTCCTAAACTATCATAAGCATTCGACGAATTAGGAAATGATTCAGTAATAAGTTGAAACACTTTGGAGGCTTCTTCAATTTTATCTTCCCCCATCAATTGATAACCTATATTATTCATTTCTCTTTCAATTAAGCTATAGTCTTCAGAATCTTTAATGGTATTATAATGTGTTATTCCTGCATCAATCCCTTCCTTATTAATAACAACTAAAACCGCATTAGCTACCGATTTTTTTGGCATATCGTATTCTTTACCATGCATAATACCACGTATAGCTGTTGTCATATCATTAAGTGGTGCTCTACCTGTATTATTCAGAAGTACAATCAAAGATTTATTAGAAGTTGTTCTAGAAATATTCGTATTAAACCCATTAATACCGCCTCCATGTCCTATGGTATAAATACTATCTGTAGATTTTCCTATTTTGGAATAACCAACACCCCAACCATAAGCATAATGCATATTTCCAAAAGCAAGAATGTAAGGCTTAAAATATAGAGTCATATATTCTTTAGATAATAGGGTAGAGGTATATAAAGCTTGATCCCATTTATATAAATCTTCTACGGTAGAATATAAAGAACCCGCAGCATAAGGGATCGTCATATCTATATAATTAGAGTTTATATAGCTTCCTTTTTGTTTTTCGTAGCCTGTGGCTCTATTTTTTAAAATGTCGCTATGATGGTCATATCCCGAATCATTCATATTTAAAGGGCTGAAAATTTTATCTTGAAGCATTTGCTCATAGGTTTCTCCAGATAATTTTTTAATAATAACACCAAGAAGAAAATACCCTGAATTGCTATAACTAAATTTTTCACCTGGTGTAAAGTCCAATTCCTTTTCATCAAATATTTTCACAAATTCTTCAGGAGTATAAGGATTGCGGGTTTCATCTTCCATAAACTTCGGAAATGAAGTGTAATTTGGGATACCTGAAGTATGTGTTAGTAAATGGTGGGTCGTTATTATATCACCGGTTGCTTTTGGATAATCTGGTAGATATGTAGAAATAGGCTCTTGTAAATCTAGTTTTCCTTCCGCAACTAATTGTAAAATAAGCATTGCTGTAAATTGCTTAGTAATAGAACCCAAACGATGTTTTGTATTGGGCTGGTTTGGAATATCCCATTCCATATTTGCCATCCCAAATCCTTTCTTATAGATAACTTTTCCTTGTTCTGAAACTAAAACAGAACCATTAAATTTACCATACTCTTCATAGATACTTATCAATTTATCGATTTGCTCAACTTTCGTTTGAGCCATACTTATATTGCTAAAAATAAGTATAAAAAGTAGTAAAATGCCATTTTTGAAAAATGAATGATTTGATTTCATAATTGAAGTATTTGATTGATTTTTATTAGTTTGTAATTTACAAAAGTATGACGAACTAAAAACAAATTATGTTACAGAATATATCATTAATTATTAAAATTGATTAGAATCGCATATTTGTAAAAATGAGTTTCAATAATATATTTAAAATTTATAGCACAACTTATACATAATTAACATCTTTAGGGTTTTGCAATTAATAGATGCCATTTTACCTAAACTCCACACTCAATAAATACCTAAAACAACAGGATAGTGATGTTGTTGCTAAAACCTATTTGAAGTTTACAAAAGACTTTCATAATCCTACTATTCAACATCATCATATAAGAGAACGAAAAGAAGAGCAATTAACTGTTTATTATATAAAAACCCCGATATTTAACCATAATAATCGATGAAACACCAAAATAATTGAATAAAAGACAAATAAAATTAACATATTAAATATTTTTT
>JAJRQR010000042.1 GCA_024280145.1 Bacteroidota bacterium | reverse complement strand
TATTATAATTTTAATAACGATAAGCACCCAATGTTAGTTCATTGGGTGTTTTTGTTTTAAAAAATGGGTTAATTATTTCTACTGATTTATAAATTAGCAGAATCCAAAGGCTAAATTTCTTTTGTTTTGAAAGCTATTTCCTTTACTTGCGTCTTATCTATATAAAAGATATTATTTATGAAAAAAAATAGAGTTGTATTTCTAGTTCTTCTCACAGCTCTTTATAGCTTTATTTCATATAGCCAGACTTCAGAAACTAAAATTAAAGAGCTTAAAAATTATTTACAATGGACTACAAGCTATGCTTCGCAGAAAAAATTTGATAGTGCTAATAAATATGCAAAGAGAGCTTTGGTTCTTTCAGAAGAAATTAATGATAACCACCTAAAAATACTTGTTAATTATTCAAACGCGAGAGCATTGTATTGGCAAACTAATACAATAGAAGCAAAAGAGTTATTAGCTCAAAATATTAAAAATAATAATATTGAAGATAGCCTTTTGTACAAGTCTATAAGGCTAATGGGCGAGATTTATTATTATGAGGAGAATTATCCTGAAGCAATAAAACAATATCTAAGTATAGAAAAGAAAGTTAGAAAGAGTAAAGTTTTATCTAAATATGATAGTATTGTTTTGTTTAAAACCTATATAAGTATTGGCTTGGTACAAGCCAAGGTGAAAAATATTGACCAAGCACTTATTTATTATGACCAGGCAAAGTTGTTTGCTATTACTCCAGAATATAGAAATACTATTGTTTTCAATAAATCCATTTTATATGAAGAGGAAAATTTATTAAGAGAGTCTATAAAATATTCTTTGGAAGGTGTTGATATTTCAATTGAAAATAATTTTGATGTTTGGTTACCATCTTATTATAAGTTTATTAGTAATTGTTATTTAAAATTAGGTGTAGCAGATTCCGCTATATATTACGGTAAAAAGGGGCTAATAGATAATAAAGATTGTCAATTAGAATTTTTATATAATAATATAGGTAAAGGATACGCAATTAAAGGAAACAATAAAAAAGCAATCAATTATTTTGAAAGAGCTTTGGAATTTTCTTCAAAACTTATTGCTTTAGAAGTTCATGAAAGTATGCGTGATACCTACATAGAACTAAATGACTATGAAAAAGCAATTTACCATAACCAAAAATATTTATCTCTAAAAAAACATGTTGATAGTTTAGGGATTCGACAGCAATTAGCTGATATCACAGAAAAATACGAATCTGAAAAGAATAAATTAGAAATTGAAATACTGAAATCTAAAAATGAACTAAATGATGTTGTTATTAAGAGAAAAATAACCAAATAGTGCTAGTAAGTGGAATTTTATTAATATCTATTGTTCTATTAATATTTATATTTTATTCCTATAATAAACAAAAAAAGCACAAGAACTTATTGTTTATAAAAAACAGGCAGTTAGCAAAGAAGCTTAAGAATAATGTGGATACTTTGGATTATACTCCTCAAATAAAAATTGAAACAAAAGATAATGGGAAATTAAAAATTGATTTAGAACAAAAAGAAAGAATACATAATTTTATAAAAATTGCTATTCAGCGAGAGTTTTATTTAGATAAAAACATAAGTTTATCAGAATTTGCAAAACAAGCAGGTACAAATACCACATATTTATCTAAAGTTATAAATGAAGATTTTAAAAAATCTTTTGCTGTTTTTATCAATGAACTTAGAATTTCTCACACACTTAAAAAATTAGAATTGAACCCAGAATATCGAAAATTTACAATTGAAAATATAGCACATAAAGCAGGGTTTTCTTCTAGTTCTGCTTTTTATAATGCCTTTAAAAACTTTACAGGTCTAACTCCTTCTTATTATGTTAAGAAAAGGCTTTTACACGGTAACGCCTTATAAATACATACCTTAAAGTTTGTTTTGATTTATAAATCACAATTAATTTTTTTTTTTAATTCGTATTTACTTGAATAGTTTTGGATTGTTGAAGCATAAAATAATTTTGTGTATGAACAATTAATTAACTTAAAAAATATATGTTATGATGAAGTATTTACTCTTTTTATTATTTGGAAACTTTTTATTTGCACAAACAGTTTCTACTTATTTTTCAGATCCAAATGCAAAAATTACCGACGATGTAGTTTTTGATGCAAATGGCAATCTATATGGTTCGGACTTTAATGGTGATTCTGTTTATAAGGTTACACCAGGAGGTGTTGTTTCAACCTTTGTAAGTGGATTAAACAATCCTAATGGTTTGGCATTCGATTCTAATGGAAACTTATTTGTAGTAGAATATAGTGGCGCAACTATTCATAAATACGATGCTAACGGCCTATTGCTAGAGTCATATCCTGTTGGGCCTTTCCCTTCAGGATTAATTAAAGCTTTTAATTCAGACAATATGATATTTACATTAACTTCTAATAGTAGTATCAACATGTTATCTACTTCTGGTGTTGTTTCAGAAATTTATCAAGGTTCACCGTTAAATTCCCCTGTAGGCCTGGCTTTGGATGACAATGGAGTTTTATATACTGGCAATTATGTAGGAAGAGAAATTTATAAAGTCTCAAATGGATTTACAGAATATGTCGCAACAGTACCGGATGGTGGGTCAAATTCCTTTTTGGCTTTTATTACTTATGGAAATGGACAACTGTGGGGATCTGTTTTTTTTACAGGGCATAAAATTTACAGTATTAACCCAAATGGAGTTGATGATGTTACGCTTTTTGCAGGAAGTGATCAAGGAAACGCAGATGGAGATATAAGTGAAGCAACTTTTGATTCGCCTAGTGGTTTAGTTTATAATAATGATCAAAACGCATTATATATTTCTGAATTTACCGCAGAGGGAAATGTTCGTAAAATTGAAAATATATTATCAATAGGAGATTTTTCTTTAGATTTTAATTTAACTCTTTTTCCAAATCCAGTAATCAATAAATTAGAAATTGAAGGAACTTCTCAAAGTGATTTTGGGAAAACAAAAATTTCAATATATGATTACTCTGGAAGATTAATTAAAATTGTAGATAGAAACATAACTAATACTAGTTTTAAAACTAGCTTAGATGTATCTGAATTAATGACAGGAATGTATCTCGTAGAAGTTCAGTTAGAAAACAATAAATCTATTGTGAAAACATTTATAAAAAGATAATGTTGGTTAGTAGAAAAAGAGGTTGCAATTTATTATTGCAACCTCTTTATTTGGTTTATTTGACTATTAATTTTTTAGTGGCTAATTTATTATTGTTATCAAATACAGAAATAAAGTAAATTCCTTTAGAATAATTAACAACATCTAAATAAATGTTGTTTTTAGGAGTTTTTATGGTTCTTTTAGTGACTAATTCTCCAAGAATATTATAAATCTCATACGAATTTATCATTGCATTAGTACTTCTAATAATTACATTTTCACTTGCTGGGTTAGGACTTAAAACAATTGAAGCTTGATTAATAACATTATCTTGAAAACCTAAAGAGGCATTATAAGCATCTTGAAGGGCGTCAATTGGTTCAAAAATATCAGAAGTAATCCATACATTTAAATCAAGAGATAAATTTCCGTAGCTACTATCTGTATCACTCGGATCCGCAACTCTTAAAAAAGCAGATGCAGAACTAACACCATCGGTTAAGCATCTTGAATCTGCACCAGGTCTTTTTGCTCCTTGAAGTGCAGCCATTAATTTATCAGCTAAAGTTCCTGTTTCATTTAAAAAAGCAGTTTCCATATCGTTTACTACATCTTCAGAAATAAGAATATTTCCTTGAATTGCATAATTAGGTCCCGTAATATGAATAAATTCAGCAAAGCAATTAGCACCTGTAAATGCTGCGCTTCTTGGACTACCTCCATTTAAATCTACTGCTCCATATTGTAGAATTGTTGGATCATTTGCAACATCATTTGCAACTAACCAATCCATAATTTCCTGAGGTGAATCTCCAGCTTCCATACGTATTCTTGCATTTGCTTGATTGGTTGGATGCCAATACGATTGTGTGTGAATGGCGCCAACACCCAATACAATGTCGCTTATCCATAAAGCTCCATCCTCTGCAGCAATACAAGTGGCACCAGCACTACCAATTTCTCCTGTTACCGGATCAACCGCTACTATAGAAAAAGTGTGTTGCGCAATTAAAGAATTTACAGTTAATGTAACTGCTAGGACTAAAAGGAATAATTTT
>JAJRQR010000041.1 GCA_024280145.1 Bacteroidota bacterium | reverse complement strand
TTGTAAGCCAAGTAATAAATCTACAGCCATAAGTTATGCTTTGTCCTGTTTTGAATCAGGTGATTTTTTATTTCCGTAGAAATAAAGTGAATGATTAAAAATTTCTATATTAAAAACTTCTTCGATTGTTTGTTTAATAGACTGAATTCGAGGATCACAAAACTCAATTACCTCTCCATTTGAAAGTATAATGTGATCGTGTTGTTTATCGAAATAACATTTTTCGTAATGTGCTTGATTTTGTCCAAATTGATGCTTTCTTACCAAGCCACATTCCAATAATAATTCTATGGTATTGTACAAAGTTGCCCGGCTAACTCGGTAGTTTTTATTTTTCATATTTATGTACAACGATTCAATATCAAAATGGTCGTTGTGGTCATAAACTTCTTGAAGAATAGCGTAGCGTTCAGGTGTTTTTCTATGTCCTTTTTCGCCTAAAAAAGCGGTAAATACATTTTTCACAATTCCTTGATTATTTGGGTTGACCTTTGTGCTCATAGTAAGGCAAAAATACTCAATTAAATTCGGGTAACTTTATCGATACCATTTATTTTTTTAATGTTTTTCACAAGGTTATCAAGAATCGAAATGTTTTTTACAACTACCACAATGTTTCCATTAAAAACGCCGTCATTACTTTCAAAGTGAACACTTATCATATTGATGTTGTGGTTATTGGAGATTATTTTGGTTACTTCGTTTACCAATCCCATAGTGTCGATTCCTGAAATAACTAACTCAGATCTGAATTCACTTTGAGTAGAATCAATCCATTTTGCTTTAATAATTCGGTAGCTAAAATTACTTTGAAGTTGAAGTGCATTTGGACAACTTTTTTTATGAACTTTAATCCCATCAGAAACCGTAATAAAACCAAAAACTTTATCGCCAGGAATAGGGTTACAACATAAAGCAAGTTTATAATCTAACTTATCTTCTTCCTTTCCAAAAACAAGCTGATCGTATTTTGCGGTAATTTCTTCTTTAAATACATCTTCGTGTTTTGATGTTTTTCTAAGTCTGTTTTTAAAGAAACTTACAAAAGCATTATTTCTGGAGGCAGCAAATTCTTTTAGTTTTTTATTATCAATAATTCCTGCTCCCACTCGATAAAATAAATCTAAACTGGTTTTTATTTTGAAAAAGTTTACCAACTGATTAACTGTGTTTTCGTCAAGCGTGATTTTAAGTGATTTTAGCTTTCTTGCAAGCACTACTTTCCCTTCGGCAGCGATTAATTTTTCTTCTTCTTTTAAGGAAGATTTTATTTTAGTGAGCGCTCTTCCAGAAGTTGCATAATCCAACCAATTGGCATTTGGTTTTGCTTTTTCTGAAGTAATAATTTCTACCTGATCACCACTTTTAAGGTGATGACTTAAAGGAACCAATTTTCCGTTAACCTTAGTTCCTCTGGTATGTAAACCAATTTCTGTATGTATTGAAAAAGCAAAATCCAAGGCAGTTGAACCCTTTGGTAACGAATATAAATCTCCCATTGGAGAGAATACAAATATTTCTTTTGCGTATAGATTTAGTTTGAATTCCTCCACAAAATCTACTGCACTTATTTCATGACTTCCTAAGGCATCTTGTAATTTATTGAGCCAATCGTCAAGTTCTACATCGTCTTTTTCTTTATTTTTATATTTATAATGTGCAGCGAAACCTTTTTCGGCAATCTCGTTCATTCTTTCTGAACGAATCTGAACTTCTACCCAACGACCTTTTGGTCCCATTACAGTAATATGTAATGCTTCGTAACCAGTAGATTTTGGTGAAGATATCCAGTCTCGTAATCGAGTAGGATTGGGTCTAAAATGATCTGTTACGATAGAATAAATTTTCCAAGCAAGGAACTTTTCATTTTCAGGAGAAGCATTATAAATAATTCGAACAGCAAATTTGTCATAAACTTCATCGAAGGTTACATTTTGAACCGTCATTTTTCTTCGGATGGAGAAAATAGATTTTGGTCTTCCTTTTATTTCATATTCGAGTTCTTCTTTGTCTAGGCTATCTTTTATAATGGTAGTAAAAGATTCAATATAAGCGTCTTGTTGCTCTTTACTATCTTTTATTTTACTGAAGATGTCGTTGTAAACTTCAGGTTCTGTGTACTTTAAACTTAGGTCTTCTAATTCAGTTTTAATATTATACATCCCAATTCGATGCGCAAGTGGAGCATAAATATATAAGGTTTCCGAAGCAATTTTTACCTGTTTATGAGGTGGCATCGAATCCATTGTCTGCATATTGTGCAAACGATCGGCAATTTTTATAATGATTACACGGATGTCTTCATTTAAGGTAAGCAGCATTTTACGAAAATTTTCCGCTTGCAATGAAACATCTTTATCTGATGATAAATGTGAAATTTTAGTAAGGCCATCTACAATTCTAGCTACTGCTTCGCCAAACATTTGCTCAATATCAGAGATAGTATAATCGGTATCTTCAACAACATCGTGAAGTAGCGCAGCTGCGATCGAAGTGGAGTCCAAACCAATTTCTGAAGCGACAATTTTTGCCACTGCAATTGGATGAAAAATATAGGCTTCACCGGATTTTCTGCGTTGTTCTTTGTGAGCATCTACGGCAAGGTCAAAAGCGCTTCTAATCAGTTTCTTATCTTCCTTTGTTAAGGTTCGATAACTAATTTTTAGCAGCCTTTTATATTGCTTTGCAATCTCTTTATTTTCTTTTTCTAACGCCTCTTCAGTCATAAATTAAAAATACATAAATGATTGAAATAAACAAGAAAAAGAATAATTAATTATAAGCTATTTTTTAATCATCAAATTTTGAAAGCGTTGCAAAAGTGTAGGATGGGAGTAATGTGCAAAAACATAAGCGGGATGTGGTGTTAGATTGCTTAAACTGTTTTTAGAAAGTTTTTTTAATCCCGAAATTAAAGGCGCTGCTTTAAAAGTGTTTTTTGCATAATCGTCTGCTTGGTATTCAAATTTACGGGAAATATAATTCATTATTAAGCCTGTAATTTCTGAGATGGGCGTGTATAAAACCCCAAAAGCTATTAATCCAATATGAAAGGAAGGTTCTGTGACTCCTAATGCTTCGGATAAAAGTGAGCTTCCTATTAATAAAGATAGTAGCCAAAATGTAAATCCCATTAAGGCAATGGAAGTTATTAGATTAAAAACTATGTGTTTGCGTTTATAATGACCCACCTCGTGAGCGAGAACAGCTACAATTTCGTCTTCTTCTAAATCGTTGATTAAAGTGTCGTAAAGCGTGACTCTTTTTTCACTTCCGAAGCCTGAAAAATAAGCATTGGCTTTGGTACTTCTTTTGGAGCCATCGATTACAAAAATTTTATCGAGATTGAAGCCTACTTTTTTTGCATAAGTTTCAATTTTTGTTCTAAGTAATCCATCTTCTAAAGGAGATTGTTTGTTGAATAAAGGGACTATTAACCGAGCGTAAAACATATTCATAAAGAAGGTAAATGCTGCAACGATTCCCCAAGCATATAGCCAGAAACTAGTGCCTGTTGTTTCGTAAAACCAAATGATTAAAGCTAATAAACCGCCACCTATTATAGCTGACATTAACCAACCTTTAATTTTATCTAGAAAAAATGTTTTACGGGTTGTTTTGTTGAAACCAAATTTTTCTTCAATCACAAAAGTATGGTAATAACTAAAAGGTGTGCTTAAAATATCGCTAGCAAACATGATACTTCCGAAGAAAATCATTGTTATTAAAATATTGTTTTCGGTAAACGTTTTTGCCCAACGATCAACAAAAGAAAAACCATCAAAAAAGAAAAAAAGAAGCGTAGCAGTTAAGGAAATAAATTCTGTTAATGAGCTAAATTTATCATTCACCTTTTTGTATTGCTGTGATTTTTCATATTCTTCCTTATTATAAACATCGCTTAATTCCTCAGGAATTGGATCGTTATAATGTTGTGCGTTTAAAGTATCTAATATTTTATCTATGATAAAACTTAGGATTAATATGGCGATGATAATATAAAAGAGTGTTTGTGAGGTCATTTTTTCAGTCTTCAGTAATATTATTATTATTATTATTGAAATTATCTTTGTCGTTTGACTTCAAATATAAGAATTCCTGTGGCTTATTAAACATTCATAGAATCTATTTCGCATTGCCTTCATCTCGCCATTTTGAGAAAACCCATTTGATTCTATTTTAACAATAATGGTAGTGCTATTATTAAAATAAAACATTTTTAATTATTAAGGATTGATGGTTTTAATTGAATTGACACAATTGAAATACATAATGTGTTATAGGGTTTGTAAACAGTTTGCTAGGTTGATAAAGCGTGAATTTTTTATAAATTATTTTGCTATATTGCAGCAAACTTGATTAAAATGAAAAAGAAATTTTCTTCAGTATTTGCGTTATTATTTTTTATAAATTTTAATGCACAAATTGGATTTCAAGAGTATAATATTACTACGAATGCAGATAATGCAAATACCGTATTTGCTGCTGATATAGATGGCGATGGTGATATTGATGTTCTTTCTTCTTCAGCAAATGATGATAAAATATCTTGGTATGAAAATACAAATGGATTAGGGAATTTTAGTTCACAGCAAGTTATTTCTACAGCTGCTGATAATCCATATTCAGTGTTTGCTACTGATATTGATGGAGATGGTGATATTGATGTGCTTTCAGCTTCGGGTCTAGATGATAAAATTGCCTGGTATGAAAATATGGATGGTCAAGGAAATTTTGGAGTGCAACGGATAATTACAACAAATGCAGATAATGCATATTCGGTTTTTGCTAAAGATTTAGATGGTGATGGTGATATAGATGTTTTGTCTACTTCTACAAATGATGATAAAGTAGCATGGTACGAAAACTTAGATGGTCAAGGGAATTTTGGAGTTCAACAAATAATTACAACAAATACTAATTTTGTTTATTCAGTTTTTTCTGATGATTTAGATGGAGATGGTGATATGGATGTGCTTTCAGCTTCTCCTCTTGATAACAAAATAGCATGGTATGAAAATACAAACGGACTGGGTAATTTTGGATCACAACAAATTATTTCAGTTAATGCAATTAATGCAACAAAAGTTTATACTGCTGATATAGACGGAGATGGCGATATTGATGTGCTTTCATCTTCAGTAGGTGACAATAAAATTGCTTGGTATGAGAATTTAGATGGACAAGGTAATTTTGGTACACAACAAGTAATTACAATAAACGCAAATACGGCTAGAGCTGTTTTTGCGATAGATATAGATAATGATGGAGATATTGATGTGTTATCAGCTTCTTTTGGAGATGATAAAATTGCTTGGTATGAAAATATAGATGGACAAGGTAGTTTTGGCGCACAACAAGTTATCACTACAAATGCAGATGCTGCTCATTCTGTATTTGCATCGGATTTAAATGGAGATGGTAAAATGGACGTTTTATCCGCATCAGGATATGATGATAGTGTTGTGTGGTATGAAAATCTTGGTTTTCAATTAATAGCTTATCAACCATCAAATTTAGTTATTTGCGATGATAATAATGATGGATTTGCCATTTTTGACTTAACAGAAACTGAATCAGAAATTGTTGGAGGACAAGATCCTACAGATTTAGTTATAAATTTTTATGTATCTCAATCTGATGCAGATAATGCAATAAATATTATAGTTCCACCCAATTCTTTTATAAATAGTACTAATCCTCAAACAATTTATGCACGACTTGAAGATAATAGTAATGGTGATTTTGATATTACTAACTTCAATTTAATTGTAAATAACTCACCTACACCAATTACTCCAACAGTTTTAGAAGCTTGTGATCAAGATAACGATGGTTTTGCAGAGTTCAATTTAACTGATAAGGATGTAGAAATTATTGGAGGAGAACCCAATGTAATTGTTACTTATCATGAAACTCAACCTGATGCTGAAACTGGGGATAATCCATTGCCAAGTCCTTATGTTAATTATGTAAATCCTCAAGTAGTATATGTAAGGGTTGTTAACACTGTTACAGGCTGTTTTACTATTGTAGTGCTAGAATTAATAGTGCTTCAATCACCAGTAATTGTTGCTGTTGATGACTTGATAGTTTTTGATGAAAATAACGATGGGATAGAAATATTTGACCTCACTACTAAAATTTCAGAAATTCTCGATGGTCAAATTGATGTGGAGGTCTCTTTTTACGAATCCCAACAAGATGCTGAAACTAATATTAATATAATTGTAAACCCGTCAGCATATATAAATATGACTAATCCTCAGACCATATACACACGTTTAGAGAGTTTAGATCCATGTTATTCAGTTGGGAGTTTTGTTATCTTTGCAGATCCAAATTTAGGAGTTAATGATGGCTTATTAAATGATTTGAAAATATACCCTAATCCAACTACTGGGATTATCAATTTACAAAATGATAATTTAATTGAAAGTATTGAGGTAACTATATATAACCTTCAAGGACAATTGTTGTATAAAGATAATATAGTTCCAAATAGAGGAATAGTAGAGCTCAATTTATCTAGTATAAGCTCTGGTGTTTATTTTATAAAAGCTACAGTGGATGGTAATGTTGTGGTAAAAAAAGTTGTAAAACAATAATTAGTTTTTTTTATTTGATTTAAGTTACAAAAAATCTCTTTGACGTTTAGCTTCAAATATAAGTATTCCTGCTGCAACCGAAACATTCATTGAATCTATTTCACCTTGCATTGGTATATGAATATTTGCCTTACTTTTATCTCTCCATTCTTGTGAGAGTCCGGTGGATTCTGTGCCAACAACTATTGCTGTGTTTCTGGTAAAATCACAGGTTTGATAAGGAACTGATTCTTGTAAAATAGCACTATAAATCGAAATGTTGTTTTTGTTTAAATAATCAATGATTTCAGAAGTTGTTCCAATTGCAATTTGATTGGTAAACACACAACCTACACTACTTCTAATAATATTTGGGTTGTATATATCTGTTTTCGGGTTGGCAATAATTACGGCATCAACATTTGCTGCGTCTGCGGTACGTAAGATAGCTCCTATGTTTCCCGGTTTTTCTGGAGCTTCAGTTACTAATATTAAATGGTTTTTGTCTTGATAGTTATCGGGATTTAGTTTCAAACTTTCTAAAGACAAATTTTTTGCTTCAGCAATAGCAACAATTCCTTCGGTAGAATTTCGATAAGCAATTTTTTTATAGACTTCATGTGCCGTTTCAATTACATCGGTAGATGAAGAAATTAGATTTTTTATGTTTTCTTCGGAAATTATTTCAGGACAAAATAACAGTGTTTTTATTAAATAATCACCTTTTATAGCTAACTGAATTTCGCGGTGTCCTTCAATAATAAACAAGCCAGTTTTCTTACGTTCACGAGATTTTTCTTGAAGTAGTAAAACTTGCTTGATTAATGGATTTTGAAGACTTGAAATTTGTTTCATAGCAGGCAAAGATACTTTTTTTGCTTCAGATTAAATTATAGGTCAAATGCCCTATTTTATTTTGTAGTGAAATTCTTATTTTTGTAAAAATAATTAAACAGAAATCATGAAAAAATTATTCTTCCTATTTATTACAATCATATTTGTAACAGTTAACAGTCAAGCTCAAGATAAATGGACTTCTTATACTTCAGATCTCGGGAAATTTTCTATAGCCACTATTGGTATTGTTGATGAAAATACTAAAGAAGATGAAGATAAAATAACCTATAAAATAAATTTTACAAATGGGTCTATGAATTATTTGATGAGCAGTGTTAACCATCATTCTGATTTAGAAGAATTTGTTGATGATTTATTGTCTGTGTCATTAAATGCTTTTACAGAAGCTGTCAAAGTAACAAGGGAAAATGAAGAAGATTTTTATCTTGGTAATGTAAAGGGAAAATATGCAGTTATTATTTTTCAAGAAGAAACCATAAGATTAGAATATTATACTTATATAAAAGGATCTTATCAATATCAGCTTGCTATTTATTCTGAAAAAGATTCATATGATCAGGAGGAAGCAGACCTAGTAAATATTTCATTTAGAGTTTTAGATTAGCTTTTACTTACTTCATTAAAAAAAACGCCACCTATTGATGTTAATTTTTACAGTATCAAGGTCTGAACTGGTATCAAAATCTGGTCTTATAGGATTGTCTAAAGGTTTAATAATCTCTGAATTTCCACTAGAATAAACAGCCCCTAAAATAAAATTTGCCCATTTGTGGGAAACATTTATTCCTGCGCCCAAATCATCAACACTTCCTGTTACGTTTCTGTTTAAAAGAATAGACTGATTTCCGAAATTTTCAAACTTGTAATTCCGTTATGCTTAAAGCGTATTCAAACAAAGGAAAAAGAGGATAAATAATAAGAATTTATTTTTCACTATATTTTTCAGAATAGCGTTTCCAAAGCTCGGTTTGATGGGTTTCTAACGAAATATCTCGACCATCAATAAAAGCTTTGCTAAGAATATTGGTTCGCATATCCAAGGCATCACCTTCACTAATAAATAAAGTGGCACTTTTGCCAACTTCAAGAGTTCCGTAACCTGCATCGATTCCTAAAATTTTAGCGGCATTTAGGGTTATTAATTGCAAAGCCATTTCTTTATCTAATCCTTGTGCTGCTACTTGTCCTGCATAAAACGGAAGGTTTCGAGTGTTCATGCCAGACATTTGTCCACTGGTTTGTAGTGCGACTAAAACACCAGCATTACTTAATAATTTTGCCAATTTATAAGGTAAGTCATAGTCATCATCATCGTTTTCGGGAGTTGTATGTACTCGTTGAATTAAAACTGAAATAGTATTACTTTTTAAGAAGTTTGCAATCTTATAAGCTTCATAAGCACCCACAATCACAATTTTGTTAATTCCTAAATCTTTTAAGGTAGTAACTGCATCTATGATTTCTTTTTCGCTTTCTGCATAAACATACATTTTTTGCGAACCATTAAAGAGGCCTTGCATTGCTTTAAAAGTTTCATTTTGAGTTTTTGGTGTAACTTTTCCGTAGGATTTACTGTTTATAATAAAGCTCTTGATTTTGTTTATTCTTTCTTGGTATTTTTTATTGGGTTTGTAAGCGCTAGATTCTCCTAGCCACCAACGCCCTTGAGAATAACTACTTGGCCAATGTAAATGAATACCGTCGTCAACTTTTACAGCTGCATCTTCCCAGTTCCAAGCATCAAATTGCACAATAGATGAGGTGCCCGAAATTGTCCCACCACGAGGGGTAATCTGACCAATCAATACACCATTAGGTCGCATTGATTCTACGACTTTACTTTCAGCATTATAAGCAATTAAACTCCGAACATTTGGAATCAGATCACCCAATTCATCTTGATCTCTTGTAGGGCGAACTGCATCAATTTCAACCAAACCTAAAGTAGTGTTTGGTGCAATAAAGCCTGGGTAAACATGCTTTCCTTTGGCATAAATTACTTGCCCTTGATCTTTTACTGGAGTTTTATTTTCATCGCCAATAGCTGTAATTTTTCCATTTTCGAAAATAATTACAGAATTTTCAATGACGGTTCCATTTCCAATATGTGCCGTTGCTCCAACAATGGTAATTGTTTCGCTCTGAATAGGAGCAGGGGTTTGTTGTGCTATTGCAAACAACCCGATAAAGAATATTGTTATTTTAAATATTGATTTCATTTGATAATTTTTTATAATTTTATTTTCGCCTACAGCCTACAGCCTACAGCCTACAGCCTACAGCCTACAGCCTACAGC
>JAJRQR010000040.1 GCA_024280145.1 Bacteroidota bacterium | reverse complement strand
GTTTGGGTTTCCGATGAGCGCAACATTAATTTGTTTAGCCATGGATTAATTCTATTTCAATCTTACAAGCCATTTCTTTTCTAATTGCCAAATGACTTCCGTTGATAGTAAGGTAAAGCGGATCTTTAAAAGGAGCTTCTTGAATTAATTTTACTTCATTGCCGGGAAGACAACCCATTTCTAAAAGTTTTAAAGGAATGGCATCCACCGAAAAGTCTTTGATAATGGCACGTTGCCCAATTTCTAATGATGCAATGGAAAGCATATTGTTATTTAGATTGATTTTAAACAACAAATGTAAACTAACCAAACGACATAGAGAAACGGATTTATAAAAAGATTGAATTATCTTTTTTGATAGAACGATGTACGACTTAGGACAATACGACTTAGGATTAAAAATGCTTAACATTAATCAGATAGCTTCGTCCATCGTAAGTCATCAAGTCGTAAGTTTTTTTTGTAGATGGTCGTTGAATTATTCTTTTTTCAAAATTTCAATATCTTTTAACAGCTGCTCGATATCTTCGGGTTTAGTGCCATCGTAAAACCCACGAATTCGTTTTTTGGTATCGACTAAAATAAAATTTTCGGTATGAATCATATCGTATTCATCACCATTCCCTTTGGTTTTTACTGCGAGGTACGATTTTCTTGCGAGTTGGTAAATTTGTTTTTTATCGCCCGTAACCAGATTCCATTTTGCATCATCAACGCCTTTTTCTAAAGCGTATTTTTTTAGTTGAGGTACTGAATCAATATCGGGAGTTACGCTATGTGACAACAACATAATATCGGAATCGTTTTTTAATTCTTCTTGAATGACCGCCATATTATCCGTCATAATAGGACAGATAGTTTGGCAAGTAGTGAAAAAGAAATCTGCCACATAAATTTTACCTTTATAATCTTCTTGAGTGATGGTTTTTCCGTTTTGATTAATCAGCGAAAAATTGGCAATTTTATGATATTTTTTTACGTGTTGAATGGTACTATCAACCAATTCGGCATTCACTTTTGCAGGCTGAAAAATAGGCAAGAACTCTTTTGGCTTTTTAATTTGGTAGATAATTGTAATAATAATAACCGACAGCACAAAAAGCACGACTGCTAAAAACTTAAATTTCGAGAAAAAGTGAAGCATTTTTAATAACTAATTTTATAAAATACAAAGTTAAGTGACAATTATCACATAGCAACTGACATACGATTGCTAATTTTGTAAACATTCAATAATTTTATTTAAATAATTAGCTATGAAAAAATTAGTACTCCTCCTTATTTTCCTTTTTTCAATTGTAATTACTGCACAAGATTATAAAAAGGATTTTGAAAACCTTGTTTCCTCTGAAACTAAATCTGCTCAAAAAAAGATAATGGGCACCAAAAACATGAATACAGGAAATTACGATGTAAAATATCATCGTTTAGATTTACAAGTAGATCCCAATGTTGCTTTTATTGAAGGTGATATCACTTCCTATTTTGTTGCCAAAGAAAATCTTGATGAGGTGACTTTTGAGCTTTCAGATAATATGGTCGTTTCCGAAGTTTTGCAACGTGGAAACCCATTGACCTTCATTCAAAACACAGATGACGAAATAGTCATTACGTTGCCTGTAACTCAAAATAGTGGCGTGTTAGATTCTTTAACCATTAGTTATTCAGGAAACCCAATTAGTTCTGGATTTGGTTCTTTTGAGCAATCTACTCATAATGGCGATCCTATTATTTGGACACTTTCGGAACCTTTTGGAGCTAAGGGATGGTGGCCTTGTAAACAGGATTTAAACGATAAAATTGATGAGATTGATGTATATGTAACCACGCCACAATTTAATCCTTCGGGAGAAGAATATTTTTTAGCCAGTAATGGTTTGGAACAAAGTCAGGTGGTAAATGGCGCTAATAAAACCACTCATTTTAATCATCAATATGCAATTCCTGCTTATTTAATTGCGATTGCGGTGACCAATTATGAAATCTATTCTCATACGGTGGATAATAACGGAAATCCTTTTGATGTAGTAAACTATGTATATCTAGAAGATTTAAGTTATGCGCAAGCGAACACACCAGTTACAGTAGATTTAATTAATCTGTATGCCGATTTATTTGAAGAATATCCATATTCCAACGAAAAATATGGTCACGCCGAATTTGGTTGGGGAGGCGGTATGGAACACACAACGGTTTCGTTTATGGGAGGATTTTCCAGAGGATTGATTGCTCACGAATTGGCACACCAATGGTTTGGCGATAAAATTACCTGCGGAAGTTGGCAAGACATTTGGTTAAATGAAGGATTTGCAACTTATTTAACAGGATTGTCCAATAAATATTTAGATGGAGAAGCTTCTTTTAAATCTTGGAGAATTGATAAAATAAGTAGTGCCACTTCACAAACCAGCGGTTCTGTTTATGTTCCGGCACAAGACACCACCAATGTTGGTCGTGTTTTTAGTAGCCGACTGAGTTATAACAAACCTTCTATGGTCTTACATATGTTAAGCAGACAATTAGGTGAAGCAACCTTTTTTCAAGGCGTACAAGAATATTTAGCCGATCCTAATTTTGCTTATGGATATGCAAAAACTCCCGATTTTCAAGCTAAAATGGAAGCCGTTAGTGGCGAAGATTTAAGCGAGTTTTTTAACGATTGGATTTACGGTCAGGGTTATCCAAGTTATACCATTGAGTGGAATAGAATAAACACTTCCGAAATACAAATAGTTGTCAATCAGACGCAAAGTCACAATTCTGTTTCGTTTTTGAAGCATCAGTTCCTTTAAAAATATTTGGAACAGGAGGTGAAGAAATAGATATTATATTAGACAACACTTCTAATGGCGAAGAGTTTATTGAAACCATCAATTTTGATATAGGATTGATAGTTTTTGATTCCGATAAGCATTTAATTTCAAAAAATAATTCGGTGATTTTGGGAACTAATGAATTTTCAGTGGCAACGGGAATTTTCGTTTATCCCAACCCTTCAGATGAAATTATTCATATAAAAGTTCCTGTTTCCGTTAAAATTGAAACAGTGAAAATTTACAATGTACTTGGGCAGTTGGTTCAAGAACAAGATTTTTCAGAAAGCATAGATATAAGTAAACTTTCAGAAGGAATGCACTTTATTTATTTTGAAACTAATTATGGTAGCATCCATAAAACTTTGATAAAACGGTAGTAAGAAACCAATTTATTTTGTCTGTTTGAGTGTAGTTGAGAGCTAAATTGGGTTTCGACTGCGCTCAGCCTGACAAACGATTGTTCCTCAAAGAATTTAATAGCGATACAATTAACTTTTTATAAAGGCGGTTTATAACTTTAATTTTCTATTTTTGCACGTTAATTTTATAGACTATGAGTCCATTTGCAGTAAAGGCAATTCAGTTATTAATGAGCCTTTCCTTACTTATTATATTACACGAATTAGGGCATTTTATTCCTGCTAAATTATTTAAAACTAGAGTTGAAAAATTCTTCCTTTTTTTCGATGTAAAATTTGCATTGTTTAAAAAAACAATCGGTGAAAC
>JAJRQR010000039.1 GCA_024280145.1 Bacteroidota bacterium | reverse complement strand
TTTAGAAGATGAGTTTAATGTTAATAACGCGAGTGTTTCTAATCTTTCAGGAGTATTAAACGTAACAGGGGTTTCCAATTTAAACAACGATTTAAACGTTCAAGGAAAGACCAATTTAGAAGATGAGTTTAATGTTAATAATGCGAGTGTTTCTAATCTTTCAGGAGTATTAAACGTAACAGGGGTTTCCAATTTAAACAACGATTTAAATGTTCAAGGAAAGACCAATTTAGAAGATGAGTTTAATGTGAACAACGCAAGTGTTTCAAACCTTTCAGGAATACTAAATGTTGATGGGGTTTCAAACCTAAACAACGAAGTTAATGTAACTGGAAAAGCAACTTTTGCAGATAGTTTACGTGTAAATGGAAGCACTTTATTAGCAAACCTTGTGGTAAAAGGAGGAAATGACATTGGTGGAGGTGCTGGTGCAAACCATATTGCATTATTTGAAAACACAAATCCTTCTAACGGAAATACAGCAGATGGGATAGCAATAAGAATACAAGGTAATGCAAGCAATAAATTAGGGTTTAGAAACCGTTTTGTGACTTTTTATGGTAATGGAGATTATGTTGCTGGACGTATAGAGAGTTACGATTTATTAGCGGGAGATTTGTGGGAGTCTTTCCCCATCCCAGATTTTGCTAATTTGATAGATGTGTTTGATTTTACTCAAGTGTTGGAATGGACACATCCTTCATTAAACTTCGATCCGGGAGCTTTACCAACAGCAAATTTTAACCCAGGCGTTTTACCGTGGGTAACAAGTGGAAACCCGTCAAACTGTGAAGGAAGTAATAGTACAGAGTATGAGTTTTGTATTCAAGGGCTTTTAGAATTGAATTTTAAATATGGTACGTTGCCCTCATTAGCTTTTAATCAAGGAAGTTTGCCAGATGCTAGTATTGATATAGGTTCATTAAATCTTAATTTCGACAATTTCTTTAACCCACAAGTAGGTGCCAATGCGCAAACAGAAATAATAAATATGGCCGGATGGGGAGCGAGAAATGGCTATCCAGGATTTATACCTACTACTCCATGGAAAATAGCCTTAACACCATTAATACTGGCTGCAAATCAAATTATTAGAGATCAGGGTGTTGTTTATGGATCTAAAGGTGCAGATTACGCTGAGTGGTTAGAAAAAGAAAACCTAGAAGATACCTTTATGTTTGGTGAAGTTGTGGGAGTAAAAGGAGGAAAAATTTCTAGAAATACCACAGATGCAGATCAAGTAATGTCCATCTCATTAGCACCAATCGTTTTAGGAAATATGCCAGATGAAGACAGAAAAGAGGCTTTCGAAAAAGTTGGGTTTATGGGGCAAGTACCAGTTTTAACCCTTGGTGATGTTGAGGTTGGAGATTATATTGTAGCTTCAGGTTATAATGATGGATATGCAAAAGCACTTTCTGCGGAAGAGATTTTATTAAAAGATCTAAAAAATATTATTGGCAGAGCTTGGTCAGACTCAAACGGTAATAAAGCAAGTATCATCAATGTTTCAGTAGGTTTAAAAACCAACGAATGGGTTGCAATTTTTGAACAACAAGAAGCGAAAATTAATGACTTAGAATCAAAAGTAAATAAATTAGAAAACCTTTCTGAAAGATTAGAAAAATTAGAATCTAAAATAGGTGCTTTAGAAATTAATTAACCCTTTAATATTCAAATAGTAATTTAAGCTGTTGAAATTTTACTTTCAACAGCTTTTTTTATGTAACAAATGTTCTTCTTTGATATCACATTTCCTTGTATATTTGTACTTTAGAATTAATCTAAATTAACGAAACTAATTTTGAGATTTTATTCAAAATTTAAGTTGAGTTAACCCCGTTGAATAACGGGATCTAATAATCTTTTATAAATTATTCAAAAAAGAATAACAATGAAATTCAAAAAAGAAGATATCCTTAAGGCGTTGGAAACCATTACGGTTGCAGGCGAAGGAAAAAACATGGTAGAAAGCGGAGCAGTTAAAAACGTAATGACTTTTGCTAATGAAGTTATTGTAGATTTATTACTAACGACCCCTGCACTACATATTAAAAAAAGAGCAGAAGAAGATGTAATTAAAACGATTAAAGAGAAAGTATCAGCAGATGCGCAAGTAATCGTAAATATAAAAGTGGAGGCACCTGCTCAACCTGCCAATCCTAATTTAATAAAAGGAAAATCCATTCCTGGCATTAAAAATATTGTTGCCATTGCTTCAGGAAAAGGGGGGGTTGGTAAATCTACCATAACTGCAAATTTAGCGGTTTCATTAACAAAAATGGGTTATAAAGTAGGAGTTTTAGATGCGGATATTTATGGACCGTCAATTCCAATTATGTTTGATGTAGAAAAAGAACGACCACTTTCAACAACCGTAAACGGTAGAAGTAAAATGAAACCTGTAGAAAATTACGGAGTAAAAGTACTTTCTATCGGGTTTTTCACCACACCAGAACAAGCAGTAATATGGAGAGGGCCAATGGCTGCAAAAGCATTAAATCAATTAATTTTTGATGCCGATTGGGGCGAGTTGGATTTTATGCTAGTCGATCTTCCTCCAGGAACAGGCGACATTCATTTAAGCATTATGCAATCAATGCCAATTACGGGTGCAGTAGTCGTGAGTACTCCTCAAGCTGTGGCTTTAGCAGATGCTCGTAGAGGTGTTGCGATGTTTAAACAAGATAATATTCAAGTCCCTATTTTGGGAATTGTTGAAAATATGTCTTATTTCACTCCAGAGGAATTACCAGATAATAAATATTACATCTTCGGAAAAGAAGGTGCTAAAAATTTAGCTGAAGATTTAAAAGTTCCGTTTTTAGGGGAAATACCATTGGTGCAAAGTATTCGTGAAGCAGGAGATAATGGTCGTCCAGCAGCATTACAAGAAGGAACTCCTTTATCGGAAGCATTTGAAAAATTAACCAAAGCAGTAGTAGAAGAAACGTTTAATAGAAACGAAATATTACCTCCAACTGAAGTAATTCAAATGACAAATTCTGTAGGTTGTTCTACTTCTAAAAACTAATTTATGGTAGAAGAATTAAGAATTAAAATTGAAAATGCATTAGACGAAATTCGCCCCTTTTTACAAAATGATGGGGGCGATATTTCGTTAGTTTCTATTGAGAATGAGAAAATTGTTCGAGTTCAATTAGAAGGTGCTTGTGTGGGTTGTTCCGTAAATCAAATGACCTTAAAAAGTGGTGTGGAAATGACTATTAAAAAGTTTGCTCCGCAGATAGAACAAGTGATTAATGTAGAGCCTAAGTAAATTAATCTTAATTAGAATAATCACTAATTTTCTGAGGTCCTTCCAATAATTTTCGTTCTACTTTTAATACATCATCATCGGTAGTATCAATGTGCCATTTTATTAATGAAATTTCACCGTTTTCAATTTCAATTCCTGTAATACTTCTTGGATGAACACAACTGCCATCATTAAAAAATGGCGTTTCTTTTGGTTCAGGAAAACGTGGTCGATGTGTATGACCAATAATGGTTAAGATATTTCCGTTTTCTTTGATCCATTTTTTTGTTCTTCGTTCTACTTTAATTAATTCTTTAAAATTTTTAGCGGGACTAGTCGGATCTCCAATTCCGAATATCTGAAGCTGCCGCCATAACACCCGAACCATAAAACGATTGAATTTCCAAGCTTTATAATTCCACCAATCTGCCTGATGTCCGTGAAGCATAA
Source organism: Bacteroidota bacterium (assembly GCA_024280145.1). Lineage (GTDB taxonomy): Bacteria > Bacteroidota > Bacteroidia > Flavobacteriales > Flavobacteriaceae > Marifrigoribacter. The sequence goes on along the minus strand of JAJRQR010000039.1, from coordinate 16,797 downwards.
AAACTTCTTGCTTGGTTTCTTCATGCTCCAAAACCAAACCTTCTGTAAAAACAATTCCTGGAAATAGAGGTTGGTCTTTTCCAGTAACTTTATCAAAATAGGTATGTAAATATTTTTCGACATATTTTGAATTGCAATACACCATATCGTGATTTCCCATAAGCCGAAACAATCTTCCTTCCGAATAAAACTTCTTCAGTAAAAAGAAAATGTTTTTATGAGCATAAAAAACGGTTTTAAATTCTAAATTTTCCCATAACTCATCACCATCACCTAATTCGCAATAGGTAAACCCTTCTTTAAAATAATGATTTAAAGCGTGAAAATAAGTGTTTCGATTGTTGGAAAAATCATCTGCAAAAATATTGTCACCTCTATGTACATCACTAAAAAGGATAAATTTAGAATCATTGTTAAAAGTGATTCTCCTTGCGGTATCGTAAGCGTGTTTAATTCTTGTTTGCGATGACATGTTTTTTATGCTAAGCTATCAAAATCACATGCATTTTATAGTACAGTTTTAATTTATTCGAAATTTATAAATAATTTAAAAGGAATTATCAATAATAGTTTGAACCACTTCAGGATTTAATAAGGTAGAAGTATCGCCTAAATTATCGGTTTCGTTACAAGCAATTTTTCGTAATATCCGTCTCATAATTTTTCCTGATCGAGTTTTAGGAAGCCCAGGAGTAAACTGGATTTTATCTAATTTTGCGATAGGTCCAATATGTTCGGTAATCATTTGGTTTATTTCTTTACGTAAATTTTCGTGCAGTCTTCCTTCTCCTGTTTCCTTTAAAATCACATACCCATACAGCGCATTTCCTTTAACATCGTGAGGGAACCCTACAATAGCAGATTCGGCAACCGCTGGATGTTCGTTTATTGCATCCTCAATAGGAGCGGTTCCTAAATTATGACCAGAAACAATAATTACATCATCTACACGTCCTGTAATTCTGTAGTAACCTACAGTATCTCTCAAAGCTCCATCACCCGTAAAATAGTTGTTTTCGTAAGTAGAGAAATAGGTTTCTTTGTAGCGCTGATGATTTCCCCAAATAGTTCGAGCAATAGAAGGCCAAGGGTATTTTATACATAAGCGTCCATCTACTTGTTTTCCCTTTATTTCTTCACCGTTTTCATCCATTAAACAAGGCTGAATTCCAGGTAATGGTAAAGTTGCATAGGTAGGAATTGTGGGAGTTACATAAGGAATAGGAGAAATTAAAATTCCTCCAGTTTCGGTTTGCCACCAAGTATCAACAATAGGGCTTTTCTTTTTTCCAATATTGTCGTTGTACCAGTGCCAAGCTTCTTCGTTTATTGGTTCTCCTACAGAACCTAGAACTTTTAAAGATGATAAATCATACTTGTCAATGTATTCTAATTTTTCTTTTGCTAAAGCTCTAATAGCAGTTGGAGCTGTATAAAATTGAGTGATTTTATGTTTTTCGACAACTTCCCAGAATCGCCCATAATCCGGGTGACTAGGTACTCCTTCAAACATAACGGTGGTTGCTCCATTGGCTAAAGGACCATATACAATATAACTATGACCAGTAATCCAACCGATATCTGCCGTACACCAATAAATATCATCATCTTTATAATTAAAAACATTTTTAAATGTGTAAGCGGTATAAACCATATAGCCAGCTGTGGTATGAACCATTCCTTTTGGTTTTCCTGTAGATCCAGAAGTATAAAGTATAAATAGAGGGTCTTCTGCATCCATTATTTCAGGTTCGCAATGCGATGATGCATTGTCTAATAAAGGTTGAAGCAATTTGTCACGACCTTCCTTCATGGTAATTTCTGAATCGATTCTATTTACAACTAAAACGGAATGTACCCCTGGACAATCCTCAAGAGCTTCATCAACAATTCCTTTTAAATCGATGGTTTTATTTCCTCTGAAAGATCCATCACTAGTAATCACAACTTTACAATCGCTATCATTAATTCTTGTAGAAAGTGCTGTTGCGGAAAACCCAGCAAAAACTACCGAATGGATAGCACCAATTCTTGCACAGGCTAAAAGAGAAACTGCCAATTCAGGAATCATGGGTAAATAAATACAAACACGATCTCCTTTTTTAATGCCTTCATTTTTTAGCACATTCGCAAATTTATTTACTCTTTCATGTAATTGATGATAGGTAATATGTTGCGCTTCTTCTTCGGGATTATTAGGTTCAAAAAGGATAGCGACTTTATCACCTTTAGTTCGTAAATGGCGATCTATGCAATTTTCAGTAATGTTGAGTTTTGCTCCTTGGTACCATTTTATTTCAGGTTTTTTAAAATCCCATTCTAGGACTTTATCCCATTTTTTATGCCAGCTAAAATGTTCTTCGGCTATTTCTTCCCAAAAAACTTCAGGCTCTCTAACAGATTTACGATATACTTTATAATATTCTTCGAGGTGTTTTATGTGATAATTACTCATTTAAATGGTCTTTATTATGGTGATGTTTTTATTCAAATTAACGCCTAAATATACAATAGAGAAATAAACCCAAAAAATCTTATATTGAGAGTGAATTTAATTTCTGAAAAGGTAAGGAATATTTTAAAAATATATTACAGATTAATGATTTTAGTCACCCTTTTTAAAGTAAAAAAAACAAACCTTTGTACGTCAGATTAAATCCAATTTATTGATTAAAAACAAGTTCATTCATAAATTTTATACCTATGAAAAATAATTTTAAAGTAAAGGTTGATTCAAGATGGGAGTTTGATATTCCTGTTGATGAAGTCCTTAACTTAGATAGCGTGAAGATAAATGACGAAAATTATCATCTGCTTATGGAAAATAAATCTATCGAAACGGAAGTAGTTTCATCCAATTTCAACAATCGAACATACGCTGTAAAAGTAAACGGAACCGTTTATAATGTTGCTATTAATAGTGAACTTGATCAGCTTATTAAAAGCATGGGCTTTTCTACGGGTTCTGCAAAAAATATAAAACTAATAAAAGCTCCAATGCCTGGACTAGTTTTAGGAGTAAATGTAAAAGTGGGTCAAACAGTTTCTGAAGACGAAGGTTTGCTAATATTAGAAGCTATGAAAATGGAAAGTACTATTGCATCCCCTTGTGATGGTGTTGTAAAAAACATCTCGGTAAAAAGTGGAGATGCGATAGAGAAAGGACAATTGTTAATTGAATTTGAATAAGAAGATGAAAAAAATATTAGTAGCAAATAGAGGAGAAATAGCCATAAGAGTTATGAAAACAGCTCGAAAAATGGGTGTTAAAACGGTTGCAGTTTTCTCCACTGCAGATAGAAATTCACTTCACGTAAAATATGCCGATGAAGCAGTTTGTATTGGTGAACCACCTTCTAATCAGTCGTATTTATTAGGTTCTAAAATCATTGAAGTTGCCAAAAGTTTGGGAGTAGATGCTATTCATCCAGGTTACGGATTTTTAAGTGAAAATGCCGATTTCGCTGAGGAAGTAGAAAAAAATGGAATTATTTTTATAGGACCAAAATCACAATCCATTCGAGTGATGGGTGATAAATTAGCTGCAAAAGATGCAGTTAAATCCTATGATATTCCTATGGTTCCAGGTTTTGATAAGGCAATAACAGATGTGGCAACTGCCAAAGAAATGGCAGCCGAGATAGGTTTCCCTATTTTAATAAAAGCTTCTGCTGGTGGTGGTGGTAAAGGAATGCGTGTGGTTGAAAAAGAAGAAGATTTAGAAACAGAAATGAATCACGCTGTTAGCGAGGCGACTGCTTCCTTCGGAAATGGATCGGTATTTATTGAAAAATATATTTCTTCGCCAAGACATATTGAGATTCAAATAATGGCAGATAGTTTTGGAAATACCTTGTATTTATTTGAACGAGAATGTAGTATTCAGCGACGTCATCAAAAAGTGGTGGAGGAAGCCCCTTCTTCAGTATTAACACCAGAACTAAGAAATATAATGGGAGAAGCAGCGGTAAATGTTGCTAAATCATGTGATTATTTAGGAGCTGGAACGGTTGAGTTTTTAACAGACGATGACAATAATTTCTATTTTTTAGAAATGAATACACGTTTGCAGGTAGAGCATCCTGTAACCGAGTTTATAACAGGTTTGGATCTGGTCGAAATGCAAATTAAAGTCGCAAGAGGTGAAAAGCTCGACATTCGACAAGAAGATTTAAAAATCAAAGGTCATGCATTAGAGTTACGAGTTTATGCAGAAGACCCCTTAAACAATTTTGCACCAAGTGTTGGAAATTTAGAAGAATATAAATTGCCAGTTGGTAAAAATATCCGCGTGGATAATGGTTTTGAAGAAGGACAAGACGTACCAATTTATTATGATCCAATGTTGTCTAAATTGGTAACTTATGGAGAAACTCGTAACGAAGCCATTCAGTTAATGATAAAAGCGATTAACGATTATAAAGTAGTTGGAGTTGAAACAACTTTGCCTTTTGGGAAATTTGTTTGTGAACATGAAGCCTTCGTTTCAGGAAATTTTAACACTCATTTTGTAAAGAACTATTATTCACCTGAAGCTTTAGAAAAAACAGCAAAAGAGGAAGCAAAAGTAGCTTCATTGGTAGCATTAAAACAATATTTAGAAGATAAAAAAATCCTTCGAGTAATAAGCGAATAAGTTATGGACGAAAAGATTATAAAAAAATTAGACGATAGAATAGCTCTTGCTCATTTAGGAGGAGGAGAAAAAAGAATTGAAAAGCAACACGCTAAGAAAAAGCTAACCGCCCGAGAACGTGTAGAATATTTGTTAGATGAAGGTTCGTTTGAAGAAATGGGAATTTTAGTAACCCATAGAACGCACGAATTCGGAATGGAAAAACAGCAATTTTATGGAGATGGAGTAGTGACAGGTTACGGAACCATCAACGGAAGATTAGTTTATGTTTTTGCACAAGACTTTACTGTTTTTGGAGGTGCTTTATCCGAAACCCACGCCGAAAAAATATGTAAAGTAATGGATTTGGCTGTAAAAGTTGGAGCACCCATTATTGGATTAAATGATTCAGGCGGAGCAAGAATTCAAGATGGAGTAGAATCTTTAGGAGGTTATGCAGATATTTTTCATCGTAATGTACAGGCTTCAGGAGTAATTCCTCAGCTTTCAGCTATTATGGGCCCTTGTGCCGGTGGTGCTGTGTATTCACCTGCTATTACTGATTTCACCTTAATGGTAGAAGATACCAGTTATATGTTTGTTACGGGGCCTAATGTAGTAAAAACAGTTACTAATGAGGTTGTAACTTCCGAAGAATTAGGAGGAGCAAGTACGCATTCTACCAAATCTGGTGTGGCACACGTAACTTCTGCTAATGATATTCTTTGTTTAGACGATGTAAAACAACTATTGAGTTATTTGCCTCAAAGTAATAAGGAAACCACAAAGATGTTGCCTTATACCTTAAACGATGAGGTTCGTGAACATTTAGATGCCTTAATTCCAGCTAGTGCCAATCAACCTTACGATATGCACAAGGTGATTAATGGAATTATAGATGAAGATTCTTTCTTTGAAATACATAAAGATTTTGCTGAAAACATTATTGTAGGATTTGCAAGAATAGCGGGAAGAAGTATTGGTATTGTTGCTAATCAGCCTATGTTTTTAGCAGGATGTTTAGATGTAGATAGCTCAGTAAAAGGAGCACGATTTACTCGTTTTTGCGATAGTTTTAATATTCCGTTATTGGTGTTGGTAGATGTTCCAGGATTTTTACCAGGAACCGATCAAGAATGGAATGCTATTATTACAAACGGAGCAAAATTACTCTATGCTTTAAGTGAAGCGACTGTGCCAAAAGTAACGGTTATTACTCGTAAAGCTTATGGTGGAGCTTATGATGTGATGAACTCCAAACACATTGGAGCCGACTTTAACTTTGCCTGGCCAACTGCCGAAATTGCGGTAATGGGAGCTAAGGGAGCGGCAGAAATTATCTTTAGAAAAGAAATACTTTCTGCTGAAAACCCAGAAGAAAAATGGAAAGAAAAAGAAGCTGATTATGCAGATAAATTTGCCGATCCATACCGAGCAGCAAGACGAGGTTTTATTGATGAGGTAATACTTCCAAAAAATACTCGAAGAAAATTGATAAAGGTTTTCCAGATGTTAGAAGGAAAAGAAGTAGATCGACCTAAACGTAAACACGGAAATATTCCGCTTTAAAAGAAAGACCTGCTAGGTTTCGTAAGTCTAGCAGGTCTAAAAAAATAAAGAATTTTTAATATTTACTTAAAAGCATTTAGGCCAGTAACATCCATACCAGTAATAAGTAAATGGATATCGTGAGTTCCTTCATAAGTAATGACACTTTCAAGGTTCATAGAATGACGCATAATAGAGTATTCTCCAGTAATTCCCATGCCACCTAACATTTGTCTAGCTTCACGAGCAATAGTAATTGCCATATCTACATTGTTCCTTTTTGCCATAGAAATTTGAGCTGAGGTAGCTCTGTCTTCATTACGTAAAACTCCCAAACGCCAAGTTAGTAACTGTGCTTTGGTGATTTCGGTAATCATTTCAGCTAATTTTTTCTGTTGTAATTGAAATTGTCCAATCGGTTTTCCAAACTGAATTCGTTCCTTACTATAGCGTAAAGCCGTATCGTAACAGTCCATTGCAGCTCCAATCGCTCCCCAAGCAATTCCGAAGCGAGCAGAATCTAAACAACCAAGAGGTGCACCTAAACCAGATTTGTTAGGTAATATATTTTCTTTAGGAACTTTTACATTATCAAAAATCAGTTCACCAGTTGCCGAAGCACGAAGAGACCATTTGTTATGAGTTTCAGGAGTGGTAAAACCTTCCATTCCACGTTCTACAATCAAACCGTGAATTCTTCCAGATTCATCTTTTGCCCACACTACAGCGATATCTGCAAAAGGCGCATTACTAATCCACATTTTAGCACCATTTAAAAGATAATGGTCGCCCATATCCTTAAAATTGGTTACCATTCCGCCAGGATTTGATCCATGATCAGGTTCGGTTAAACCAAAACATCCAATATGTTCTCCTGAAGCTAATTTTGGCAAGTATTTTTTTCGTTGTTCTTCGTTACCGTATTTCCAAATAGGATACATCACTAAAGAAGATTGTACAGAAGCCGTACTACGAACACCGCTATCGCCACGTTCTATTTCTTGCATAATTAAACCATACGAAATTTGATCCAATCCAGCACCGCCATATTCCATTGGGATATAAGGTCCAAAAGCTCCAATTTCTGCCAAACCTTTTACAATTTGGTGTGGAAATTCTGCTTTTTGAGCGTACTCTTCAATAATAGGAGAAACGTCACGCTTTACCCATTCACGGGCTGCATCACGTATTAATTTATGTTCGTCGGTTAATAAATCATCAAGATTGTAATAATCGGGAGCTTCGAATAAATCTGGTTTCATTTGTCTTTAATTTAGTTTACAAATGTAAAAAATCGAAACTCGAACACCTACATTTTCAAGTAAAAATCCTTCACCAAATCTTGATATTCTTTTGTGTAGTTGTGTCTTGAAATTTCGATGATGAGCTCCTCGTATATTGTTTCTACTTCATAAAATGAAAATTCCAATAAACTTCTTTTTACCTCGGAAGTAGTGTTTCCTTTAACACGACAGATTCTTTTTGGAGATAATCCTACTTCTGAAGCAATAGTGATAAAATTTTCTTCTTCTTTTCTAGGAAGAATTAGCGCAAATATTCCATCTTCAGAAAGAAATTGAAATGCCATGATTGCTAAATCTCTAAAAGGAAGAGAGTCGGTAAAACGAGCTTGGTTTCTAGATTCGCTATTAGTTTTATAATCATCTGAATAGAAGGGAGGATTCGCTATTATTAAATCGAATTCTGCTTCAATTTCTTCAGTAAATTCTTGAGCTGATGCGTGAAAACAAAAAAGACGATCTCCCCATGGAGAGGCTTCAAAATTTTCGACACATTGTTCAAAAGCATCATCGTCAATTTCAACAGCTTCAATGGTTTTGGCAAAACTACGTTGTGCTAATTGAAGCGATAAAATACCGGTACCTGCTCCAATATCCAAAATACTTTCAGGGTTATTTTCTAAAGAAACCCATGCGCCCAAAAGCACTCCATCGGTTCCAATTTTCATAGCACATCGATCTTGCTGAACAGTAAATTGTTTGAATTTGAATTCCATTTGGTAGATTTAATTTTTGTCACTTCGATATTCCCGAAGTTCCGGGAGCTGAAAAAATGCAATCACTCAGCGACCTTTAAATTTAGTGCTCTGAGTGCTTCGACCTTAGGAGAAGTGTATCGAAGAGTACGAGTTTTCTAAAGATATATTTCAATCAGCCCTTCAGGAACTTCCAGTTGTATAATTTTGTTTTCCTTATCCACATTTTTAATAAAATCGTCTATTAATGGAATCAGGATTTCTTTTCCGTTTCTGTCAATTTCAAAAAGTACTTGTGTGGTGCTATCATTAATTCCGGTAATGGTTCCGACGGTTCCAAATATTTTGTCTTCAACGGTAAAGCCAATGATTTCATGATAATAGAATTTGTTCCCATCCAATTTAGGAAGAAACTCTAAAGGTAAATACAAATGACATTTTAGGAGAGAGTCGGCATCTTCATCGTTATCTACATCTTCAAATTTCACTCGAAGAAGTGTGGATTTATGAAGTGAACTACGTTCAATAAAAAATGGAATCAAATTTTTGTTCTTTTCAACAAAAACCGATTCCATTTCAGTATAAATTTCAGGATCGTCAGTATCTAATTTTATTAGTAACTCTCCTTTAAAGCTATATTTTTTAACTATTTTGCCTAAGTAGAAACAATCCTCCTTTTGCATAATATTTTAAATATTACTCTTTTGTTTCTTCAGCAGCTTTTTCAGCAGCATCTTCAATTGTTTCTGGAGCAGCTTCTTCAGCTACTACCTCTTCAACTTTTTCAGCAACTTCCTCAACTACAACTTCTGGAGTTGCATCAGCGATACGTTGTTCGTTTACCGCTTTTTCTGCAGCAAATGCGTCCGCTTTTACTTTATCGCTAGCATCGTTTAATTTTGCACGTTTACCGTCAATAGTTTTTGCTTTTTCTTCTAACCAAGCATTGAATTTTGCTTCTGCTTGCTCTTCAGTAAAAGCACCTTTTTTAACACCACCAGCTAAATGTTTTTTCAACATAACTCCTTTGTAAGAAAGAATTGCTCTTGCAGTATCAGTTGGTTGCGCTCCGTTGTGAAGCCATTTTACAGCACCATCAATATCTAAATTAATTTCTGCTGGGTTAACATTAGGATTGTAAGTTCCTAATTTTTCAAGGTATTTACCATCTCTTTTAGAACGGCTATCCGCTGCTATGATCCAGTAAAAAGGTTTTCCTTTTTTACCATGTCTTTGTAATCTAATTTTTACGGGCATATCTATTATTTTTTTGAGGTTCCCGACCTCGGTTCATAATTTAAGTCTGCAAAGATACTATATTTTTTAGTTTGTAATATAATAGTTTAAACTTTTTCTTTACATTTGTAAAAACCCAATAATTACCTACAAAGCTATGAAATACTTATTATTACTAATTACTACGGTTGTACTATTTATAAGTGGTGATAATGTTGAATCAAATTCACCAGCATTACAAGCTAATGTTGATAATATATTATTTAAATCTACTTTTGCTGGTGCTGATTACAATCAAGCAGGAGAATATTTTATTATACAAGGGAAATTAAATGATGAAATATTAACTTTAAGAGCAAAATATCCCCCAGCTAATGTTGAATTAGAGTTAGGAGGGGATTCAGAAAATTTTGCAACTTTTGAAAGAGCTAATGGAATAATATATACAACTACTATCGATGGCGGGAGTGGAAGTATACTAATAAATGAATTTAGTACCTCAAATAAGGAAATAACTGGAGACTTTAATTTTACAGCAGTTTCTGTTGGGTTAGACACTATTCGTGTTAGCGGAGGTGTTTTTTTTAGAGTTCCTTATGGTGATGGTATCGATGGGGAACCAACTGCAGGGTCTTTTTCAGCAGAAATTGATGGAAATCCTTTTGTGTCAATCAATGTTTTGGCAAATGAATTAGACAATAAAATTGTAATACAAGGGATTGTAAATTCAAAAAAAATAAAACTAACATTTCCTAATGATGTAGAAATTGGAAGTTATGATTTGCCAGCAAGTGGATTTAGTGCTAGTTATACTGACGATGGTGTAATTGAAGAAGTGATAACAGGAAATTTTATTATAATTTCGCATAGCGTTGCAAATAAAACTATGAAAGGAACATTTTCATTTGAAACTGCTACAAGTTCAATTTTATTAGGACAATTTAATGTTACTTATCAATAAATAAAATAAAACAATTTGAAAGCCGCTCCACAAAAGGAGCGGCTTTTTTTATTGCAAAAAGTTAATAACTCTTTTGTTTTTTTTGCTGCTTTAAAATGAGGTTTTTATATTTTTAAACCTGCTTTTGAACAAAGTTTATAACACACATTTTTAATCCTCTTTTTTATGTTTTTAATTTTTGACACCGAAACTACCGGACTTCCAAAACGGTGGAATGCACCTTTAACTGATAGTGATAACTGGCCTCGTTGTATTCAGATAGCTTGGCAACTACACGATAAGGATGGAAAACTTTTAGAACATGAGGATTATTTGGTAAAGCCAGATGGGTTTAATATTCCATATGATGCAGAAAAAATTCATGGTATTTCTACCGAGCTTGCCAAACAAAAAGGAATTCCCTTAACAGAGGTAATCGAAAAATTTAATACAGCACTTTCTAAATCAAAATTTATTGTTGGTCAGAATTTAGGTTTCGATAATAACATTATGGGAGCAGAGTTTCATCGACTCGGAATGGAAAATCCATTACCCAATTATCCAGTCTTAGACACTTGTACTGAAGTGACAGCAAGTATGTGTAAACTTCCCGGAGGTAGAGGAGGAAGATTTAAACTTCCAACACTTTCTGAGTTACACCAATATTTATTTCAGAAACCATTTAGTGAAGCTCACAATGCAACTGCCGATGTTGAGGCAACCACACGTTGTTTTCTTGAATTGGTTAGAAGAAAAATGTTTACTGCAAAACAGTTGGATGTTCAGCCCGATTATTTTGACACCTTCAAAGAAAAGAATCCAGGACCTTTTGAACTGATAGGTTTAAAACATGTGAGTTTAAAAAAGGCTTCTGAAAAAATTCAGAAGGAAATTGAAGCCCTTTCTGAAGTTGAAATTTCTTCAGATAAAATAAATGAAAATATTGCTGGATTGGAAGGTGTGCCTTTTGCACATCTACACAACCATTCTAAGTTTTCGATTTTACAAGCAACTTCAAGTACACAAGATCTAATAAATGTGGCTATTGAAGATGAAATGCCCGCGGTAGCCCTTACAGATTCTGGAAATATGATGGGTGCTTTTCATTTTGTGAGAGATGTAAATAACCATAATAAATCACTTTCTGAAGAGGATTCGGATAAGAAATTAAAAGCAATAGTAGGTTGTGAATTTTTTGTTTGTGAAGATCATTTAAACAAAAATCACAAGGACAATGGTTATCAAATTGTACTGCTGGCTAAAACTAAAAAAGGCTATCATAATTTAGCTAAAATGTCCTCGATTGCCTTTACAGAGGGGTTTTATTATGTGCCAAGAATTGACCGTTCTGTTATCGAGAAATACAAAGAAGACATTATCGTACTAACTGGAAGTTTGTATGGAGAAGTGCCCGGAAAAATATTAAATATTGGTGAGAAACAAGCTGAAGAAGCTTTATTATGGTGGAAAGAAACTTTTGGAGATGATTTGTATGTCGAAGTTTCAAGACATAATCAAGAAGATGAAAAAAGGGTGAATACAGTCTTAATTCCGATGGCAGAAAAGCTTGGAGTTAAAATTGTAGCTACCAACAATACCTATTATATAGAGAAAGAAAATGCCAATGCACACGATATTTTGCTTTGTGTAAAGGATGGCGAAAAGCAGGCCACTCCTATTGGTAGAGGTCGTGGTTATCGTTATGGGCTTCCAAATCAGGAGTATTATTTTAAGTCACAGGATGAAATGAAATTGATTTTTAAGGATCTTCCTGAAGCTATTTCAAATATTTCAGAAATTATTGAAAAAGTGGAAGATTACACTTTAGCAAGAGATGTGCTACTTCCAAAATTTGATATTCCTGATGAGTTTCAAAGTAAAGAAGATGAACAAGATGGAGGGAAACGAGGAGAGAACTCTTTTTTAAGGCACTTAACTTATGAAGGTGCTAAAAAAAGATATCCAGAATTAACAGATGAAATTAAAGAACGCCTCGATTTTGAGCTGGGAGTAATTGCAAATACAGGATATCCAGGTTATTTTTTAATTGTTCAAGATTTTATTGCTGAAGCTCGAAAAATGGATGTTTCAGTTGGGCCCGGAAGGGGTTCTGCGGCTGGTTCGGTGGTTGCTTATTGCCTTCGGATAACAAATATTGACCCATTGTTATACAACCTTCTTTTTGAGCGTTTCCTTAATCCAGAAAGGGTTAGTATGCCTGATATTGATATTGATTTTGATGATGAAGGAAGAGGAAGAGTTATGGATTATGTAATCGAAAAATACGGAAAAAACCAAGTTGCTCAAATTATTACCTATGGAACGATGGCAGCAAAATCGTCTATTCGTGATACAGCGAGAGTATTAGATTTGCCTTTGCATAGTGCGGATAGAATTGCAAAATTAATTCCGAATATGACCAAGCTTAAAAAGGTCTTTGCATATTCTGATTCTGAAATTAGAAGCAAATTTAGAAGCGACGAAGTGCCAAAAGTAAATGAATTAATTACCCTATCAGAAGGAGACGATTTAGAAGCAGAAACTGTAAATCAAGCAAGAATATTAGAAGGCTCGGTTCGAAATGTAGGGACACATGCTTGCGGTGTAATTATTACGCCATCAGATATTACCAATTTTGTTCCGGTGGCGACTGCAAAAGATTCCGATATGTTCGTTACTCAATTTGACAACTCTGTAGTGGAAAGCGCAGGTGTGTTGAAAATGGATTTCTTGGGTTTAAAAACATTGACTTTAATTAAAGACACTGTAAAATTGGTGAAATTAAAGCATAATGTAGATTTAGATCCAGATGTATTTCCGTTGGACGATGAAAAGACTTTTGAGTTGTTTCAGAAAGGAGAAACTGTTGGAATATTTCAGTATGAATCTGCAGGAATGCAAAAATATTTAAAGGACTTGAAGCCTACTGTTTTTGACGATTTAATTGCGATGAATGCCTTGTATCGCCCAGGACCAATTGAATATATTCCGAGTTTTGTAAAACGTAAAAATGGTGAGGAAGATATTGATTATGACCTTCCTGCAATGGAAGAATATTTAAAAGAAACCTACGGAATTACAGTTTATCAAGAGCAAGTGATGTTGCTTTCCCAAAAGTTGGCAAATTTCACTAAAGGTGAAGCTGATGTTTTACGAAAAGCGATGGGTAAAAAGCTGATTGATGTTTTGGATAAAATGAAACCAAAATTTATAAAACAAGCCCAAGAAAACGGTCATGAAGAAGAAAAATTAGAAAAAATCTGGAAAGATTGGGAAGCATTTGCGAGTTATGCTTTTAATAAATCTCATTCCACTTGTTACGCTTGGATTGCTTATCAAACGGCCTATTTAAAAGCACATTATCCAGCCGAATATATGGCGGCTGTGCTTTCTAATAATATGAAAGACATAAAGCAAGTAAGTTTCTTTATGGAAGAATGTCGCCGAATGGGATTGGAGGTTTTAGGTCCCGATGTAAATGAATCCTATTATAAATTTACGGTAAATGATGAAGGTGCAATTCGTTTTGGAATGGGTGCTATTAAAGGAGTGGGAGGAAATGCAGTTGAAACTATTGTAGATAATAGAAAAGATGGTAAATACAAATCGGTATTCGATTTAGCGAAACGAATTAGTTTACGTGCAGCCAATAGAAGAGCTTTTGAAGGCTTAGCATTGGCAGGAGGTTTTGATAGTTTTGAAGCACACCGAGCGCAATATTTACATCCCGATGAAAAAGGAGTATTATTTATTGAAAAAGTAATGCGGTATGCTTCAAAATTTCAAGAATCTCAAAACAGTGATCAAATAGACATGTTTGGAGGAACTAGTGAAGTTCAGATTCCTGAACCAGAAATTCCACCTTGTGAAGAATGGGGAACTTTAAAAAAGTTGAAGCAAGAAAAAGAGGTAGTTGGAATTTATATTTCTGGACATCCCTTGGACGATTTTAAAACTGAAATCAATAAGTTTTGTAATTGTTCTGCTTCAGATTTTAATAATTTAGAAAAATTCATTAATCGTGAAATGTGCTTTGGTGGTATGGTGGGAGATGTTCAGCACAGAGAGACCAAAATGGGAAAAGGCTGGGCTTTGTTTACGGTTGAAGATTTTAATGAAAGTTTCGAATTCAGAATCTTTGGAGAAGAATATCTAAAATTTCGTCATTTTTTAATTCCAAATTCCTTCATCTATATGAGAGCGATGGTGCGTGAGGGTTGGATGAATAAGCAAACTGAAAAAAGAGGAGACCCAAGGCTTCAATTTGTAGGTATGCAAATGTTGCACGATGTAATGGGAAATCAAGCTAAAAAACTAACATTAGATGTTTCTTTAGATAAAATTAAAGAGGGTTGGATGGAAAAAATAAAAGCTTTGATTCTAGATAATAAAGGCGATAAGCCCTTGTATTTTTCGATTTATGAAATAGATGAAAAGATTCGAATAACCATGCCAAGCAAGAATCATAAGGTGAATATTTCAAATGAATTATTGGCTGAATTAGAGCGGATTCAGATTGATTATAAGTTGAATTGATCTATTTATTCATTTCAGAAACGATAAGAATTCATGATACAATTATTTAATTTTCTAATGAAATGATTGTAAGTTTCATTAAGAATATTGACTACCTTTGCATAACATTATAAAAATTTATATTATGGCATTAGAAATAACAGATAAAACGTTTGAAGAAACAGTGTTAAAAAGTGACAAACCAGTTTTAGTTGACTTTTGGGCAGCATGGTGTGGACCTTGTAGAATGGTTGGACCAATCATTGAAGAAATCAGTAATGATTACGAAGGTAAAGCAGTAGTTGGAAAAATTGATGTAGATGCTAATCAAGAATTTGCAGCTAAATTTGGTGTAAGAAATATTCCAACTGTTTTGGTTTTTCAAAATGGTGAAGTAGTAGGAAGACAAGTAGGAGTAGCTCCTAAAAATGTGTACGAAGAAGCATTAGATTCTTTGTTATCATAAAACAATAAAACATAAATTTGAAAAAGGTTTGCTAAATGGCAAACCTTTTTTATTTTAGGCCTTATGGATATTCGGAAAGAACTTAACGAAATTACTGGTTTTAATAACCTTGAACTGCTTGCGCATCAGGTAGTAGAGGGGTTTATTTCAGGATTACATAAAAGTCCGTTTCATGGTTTCTCTGCCGAATTTGCCGAACATAAAATCTACAATCAAGGTGAAAGCACTAAACATATAGATTGGAAGCTTTTTGCTAAAACGGACAAACTTTACACCAAACGATACGAAGAGGAAACCAATTTACGATGTCATTTAATTGTTGATAATAGTAGCTCGATGCACTATCCGACCATAAAAGATTACTCCATAAATTCCTTAAATAAAATAGGTTTTTCCGTATTGGCTTCTGCAGCGATTATGAATTTACTGAAACGTCAACGAGATGCAGTGGGTTTAAGTATTTATAGTGATACTTACGAATATTATAGCAACGAAAAAGGAAGTGAACGTCATCATCAAATGTTATTAGCAAAGTTGAATGAAACCTTACTTCATTCAAAACAAAATATTGGCACCAAAACCTATACCTATTTACACGAAATTGCCGATAAGATAAAACGGCGATCTATGATTTTTCTGTTTACTGATATGTTTCAGAGTGATCAAGAGGAAGAAAAACTATTTGAAGCTCTTCAGCATTTAAAATACAATAAACATGAAGTGATATTATTTCATACTTATGACAAGGAAAAGGAAATAAATTTTGAGTTTTCAAATCGTCCCAAACGATTTATAGATGTTGAAACTGGAGAGCATGTAAACTTATATGCAGATAATATCAAGAAGAATTACGAAGAAGCAGTTAAAGAATACTTTTCAGAATTAAAAATCCGTTGTGGTCAATACCGAATTAAGTATGTTCCGGTGGATGTAAAGCGAGATTTTTCTACTATTTTAACCACGTATCTAGTGGAGCGTCAAAAGTTTGTGTAAACATTAAAATATTCCTGATATTTTTAATAAAAATAGTTTGTCAAATTAAATAGGAGGTGTATATTTGCCCTCGCTATTAAGCAATAGTAATATTGTTAGCACGGTCTGGTAGTTCAGTTGGTTAGAATACCTGCCTGTCACGCAGGGGGTCGCGAGTTCGAGTCTCGTCCAGACCGCAAAAAATTCCTTCGAAGGAAGGAATCTCTTTCAAAAGAGAAAAATGTTGTGTTGTTAACATAAGTATTTAATACTTATAAAGTTAACCTTTGAAAAGCTTTCCTAATTGGAAGGCTTTCTTGTTTTTAGGCTTTTTGTGTTGATCCTCCCGATTCTCCAATATTAATTTTTTTTGGTTATGTTGCGAGATAATGTAGATTTTAGTATCTTTATGTAAACTTATAGTATTATGGATTTACAATTAATCATATCAGAATTATCAGGTCATGAAAAGAAAGATCTTTTTAGTCTCTTAAAGAAGGATTTAGGGC
>JAJRQR010000038.1 GCA_024280145.1 Bacteroidota bacterium | reverse complement strand
TCAAAAATAACAATATCACCAGGGATAAAGTCATATTTATTCCATACTATAGATGGAGTGTTATCAATGTTTTGTGAGTCTTGTTGATTCTCGCTGTTGGTTTTAGTTTCAGTACTTTCTTGTGATGCAGTTTTTTCTTTTTTAGTACCAGAATCACCTTCTTTTTTACCATTACTATCAATATCATCTTCTATTTCATCGAAGGTTTTATCGATTTCTTTATCTATTTTTTTTGGGCTCTATTTTCTGCTTCTCGCTCAATTTTTTGCTGTGTTCTACGTGCAATTCTGTCTAATAATTGGGAATAACTGTTTTGTGAAAATGTAAAAACCCCTAGTAGTACTACAATTTTAAAAGTTAATTTCATGACTATGTTTTTTTAATTATAGTACAAAATTACCTCTTAAATGAGTATTTTAATTCATTAAAAAGGATGAAATAGACTCACCCTTTGGGGTGGTTTTTATGTGTAGAAGCTTTATTTGTAAAGAATAATGATTAGCCATTTATTTTTTTCATGGCCTGAATTCTGTTTTTTACATCTAGTTTAGAATAGATGTTTTTAATATGCGTTTTTATCGTGTTTTTAGAAACGAATAATTTCGCTGCAATTTCTTCATTACTGAATCCGTTGGTGATATATTCTAACACTTCAGTTTCACGATTGGATAGCTCGTAATTTTTTACATTTTCTGAGCTAACTTTATATTTTTGATTCTGGCTGTTTTTTACAAGATCTTCTAGTTTGTTTATTTGAAGTATATGTTTTTCTAAAATAGAATTTTGGTTTTCTAGTTCCAAGGCTTTATTTTTTCTAATTAAATAGATTGAAAATAGAAGAACTCCAATGACAAGAAAACTTATTAAAGCACCATAAATAAGTTTATCTGAATTTACTTTTGCTTCAATAGAATTCTGTTCTGTTTTTTTAGCTAATTGTTTTAGTTGCTCGTCTTTTTTTTGTGTTTCGTATTCAATTTGTGTACTGATAATACTTTCTTTAGAAGCAACATTTACGATGCTGTCGTGGTATTTAGTAGCTTTTTTATGAGAAGCTAAGGCGTTTTTAAAATCCTTTGTTTGAGTGTAGTATTCGGTTAAGGCATTATAACCCAGCATAATATTTTCTTTGGATTTTATCGTTATTGCTGTTTGTAAGCCTTGCTTAATATTTTCTTGAGCTTTAGAATATTCTTTTGAATGAATCTGATTTACACCAATATTTATTAGGGTATTACTTAAATAACGAAGACTGTTGTATTTAATTAATTGTGGAATAGCTTTCTTATAATTTTCAGTAGATTTATTATAATCACCCTCTTTTTGAGATAACAGCCCTAATAAATTATATTTGATTGCAATTCCTTCTTTACGAGGGTTTTTCTTTGCAAGTTGAAGTGATTTGTTAAAATAATATCTAGCAGAATCGTATTGTTTTTTATTCAAATAAACTTCGCCAATATTGGCAAACCCATATTCTTGACCTCTTTCGTTATTACTTTGCTTTTCAATTTCTACTCCTTTTTTGAAATATTTTAAGGCTTTATCATATTCTTCGGTATTGATAAAAACATTTCCTATCCCATTTAGTGCAATGGCGATACTCTTTTTGCTATCTATTTTTTCAGCTAAATTTAAAGCTTGAAAATACTGTGCAAATGCTTCTTTTTCTAAGTTTAGTTTTCGATACGTAACGCCCAAACTGTTTAAGCATTTGATTTTTGAAAGGGTATCGGTACTTTTTTCATAATAGGTTAATGCTCGTTTATGAAAATTTACAGATTGACTGTAATCACTTTCATAACGGGCTGTTATCCCTTTTCGGTTATAACATTTTGCGATGCCATCAAAGTAATATATCATTTCAGAAACTAAAAGTGCTTCTTCAATAATATCCTTATTAATTTCATCTTGACGTATGGATTGTTTGTAAAGAGAAATTAATTTTTCAACTTTAATTGAGTCGTTTTTTGTAGCTTTTAATTCTGAAAAAGATTTAGAAATAGCTATTTTATCATTTTTATTCTGACTATTTCCAATAGAGGTAGGTAACAGTATAAATGTGAATAAAACGAAGCAATATTTGCAAAGCATTTGTAAGAATTTTGAGGATAAAATGCTTAACAAATTTACAAAATAATAAGAGTTTTTAGTCTTTTAATTGTAGGAAATATTATCAGTTTTAAAACTCGTAAATAGTGATTCCACTTCGTAATTTAGGTTCAATAAAAGTACTTTTTGGTGGCATAGTTAATCCTTCGTCTGCAACATTTTTTAGTTCTTGGGTGGTAATTGGCAGCAAGCTAAACCCAACGGCATATTCACCTGAATCGATCAGAGATTTAATATAAGCCATATCTGTTTTTCCGTGTGGATACTCAATTCTAGTGCCGTTACGTAAATCTTTAATTCCTAAAATTGGATTTAAAACAGTATCGTATAATATTTGAACATCTAAGGTGTCCAAGGCATTATTGATCTCATATTCATTTTTTCGAAGGTATAATGAATAATAATCCCCATCTAAATACATGCTAAAATGATGTTTTTTAGACGGTTTATAATAGGTGTTTCCTCTGTTTTCTATTCGGAATACTTCATCCAATGCAAACAGAAATTCTTCTTTGCTTAATCCGTTTAAATCTTTTAGCAATCTATTGAAACCAAAAATCTTCAAATCACCTTCCGGAATTAAATAACTCATACAGAAATTATAAGATTCTTCTCCAGTATGATTGGGATTTTCTTCTTGAAGCTTTTCAGCTAATAAATAAGAAGAGGCAGAACGATGATGACCATCTGCAATGTAAAGTGATTTCATTTCAGAAAAAATAGCACTTACTTTTTTTACGATTTCCTCATCGTCAACTTTCCATAAATAATGAGTGTCTTTGTAGGTAGTTGTAAATTCATATTCAGCTCTAGACTCCATTATAGCAGAAATAATTGATTTTAAATCTTCATTATTTGGATAGGTAAGAAGCACTGGTTCTGCGTTAAAACCTACCGTATTCAAGTAATCTCTAAAAAGGATTTCTCTTTCTTCAAGTGTGTTTTCGTGCTTTTTTATAATTCCTTCTTTGTAATCTGAAATGCTTGTCGCAGCAATGATTCCATTGAATTCAAATTTTTCACGGTTAATTATCTTGTAAAAATAATAGCTGGACTTTTTATCTTGAATAAAATTACCATCTTCTTTAAATTCTAAATATCGATTACGAACTAAGTTAAAACGACGACTTCCTGTTATTTTTTTATCGTATTTATAACCCGGATTTATAATTTGTAAAAAGGAATATGGATTGTCTCTTAGGCGTGCATTTCTCTTTTCGATACTATAATCTTGATAAGCTCGACAAGCAATTAAACCTACTTTGTCACGGGTTGGACGTACTGCTTTAAAGGGAATTACTTTTGCCATGGTTTTTAATTAATTTTACGAAACTTCATGTGATTCCGAAATGAATTCGGAATGACATGTTATTGAAACATTTTTGAAACAGTTTCTGCTCTTCTGCTTTCGCTATAATCATAGAATCCTTCACCTGATTTTATTCCTAGTTTTCCAGCTCTCACCATATTTACTAATAATGGACAAGGTGCGTATTTAGGGTTTTTGAAACCGTCGTGCATTACATTTAATATGGAAAGACAAACATCCAATCCAATAAAATCGGCCAATTGTAATGGTCCCATTGGATGCGCCATTCCTAATTTCATTACGGTGTCTATTTCCTGAACTCCTGCAACATTATTGTACAATGTTTCCACAGCTTCATTGATCATTGGCATTAAAATACGATTGGCAACAAAACCTGGATAATCATTTACTTCAACTGGTGCTTTATTCAGTTTTTCTGAAATTGTTTTAACCACTTCATAAGTTTCAGAACAGGTATTATAACCTTTAATAATTTCGACCAATTTCATAATTGGCACAGGATTCATAAAGTGCATTCCTATCACTTTTTCTGGTCTTGAAGTTACTGCAGCAATTTGTGTGATAGAAATGGAAGACGTATTACTCGCCAAAATGGTTCCTTTTGAACAAAGTGAATCTAAATCTCTGAAAATATTTAATTTTAAATCTAGGTTTTCAGTAGCAGCTTCAATGACTAAATTAGCGTTTTGAACTCCTTCTTTTAGGTTGGTTTGAGTCGTTATATTATCAAGTGTTCGTTGTTTGTCGGCTTCGCTAATTTTTTCTTTAGCGACCATTCTATCCAAATTTTTGGTAATGGTTGCCATTCCTCTTTTTAAAGATTCTTCTGAAATATCTATTAATTGTACTTGATAATCAAATTGTGCAAAGGTGTGGGCAATTCCGTTACCCATAGTTCCTGCTCCTATAACTGATATGTTTCTCATGCTTATTCCCTGCGAAGGCAGGGGTCTCTTTTTAATTAAACTTCTATTATAAACTTTTAAAATTTTCTATTACTAACATCGCAACTCGCAAAGCTTCTGTTCCTTGGGCTAAAGTTACAACAGGTGTTGTGTTGGTATTAATTGCTTCTGCAAAGGTTTCCAGTTCATCTAAAATAGCGTTGTTGTTATCTATTTCAGGATTTTCAAAATAAATTTGCTTTTTAACTCCTTCCGCATTGGTTAAAATCATTGCAAATTCGTCTGGATTTTCAGGTGCGTCTTTCATTCTTACGACTTCACTTTTCTTTTCTAGGAAATCAACCGAAATGTAAGCGTCTTTCTGAAAAAATCGAGATTTACGCATATTCTTCATTGAAATTCTACTTGCTGTAAGATTTGCAACACAGCCGTTTTCAAACTCAATACGAGCATTGGCAATGTCGGGTGTATTACTAATTACTGAAACACCATTTGCTGTCACCGTTTTTACTTTTGAATTGACCACGCTCAAAATAGCATCAATATCGTGAATCATTAAATCTAGTACTACGGAAACATCAGTTCCACGAGGATTGAATTCTGCCAAACGATGCGATTCAATAAACATCGGATTGTCAATCTGATGGTTCACAGCGGTAAAGGCAGGATTGAAACGTTCTACTTGTCCCACTTGTCCACGAACGCCGTTCTTTTTGCTAATTCTCTAATGGTTTCAGCTTCTTCTACTGATTTGGTAATGGGTTTTTCTATAAAAAGATGCTTCCCAGCTTCCAATACTTTTTTGGCAGTTTCAAAATGAAAAAGCGTAGGAGTAACTACGTCAACCATGTCACAAGTTTCAATAAGTCCTTCGACAGTTTGAAAGTTTTTATAACCAAATTCTGAAGCGATGTTTTTAGCAGCTTCCACATTGGAATCGTAAAACCCAACGAGTTCGTATTTTGAAGATTGATTTAAAAGTTTTAAATGAATTTTTCCAAGGTGACCAGCACCAATAACTCCTGCTTTTAACATCGATTTTAATTTTACGCAAAGATACTATTTTTACTTCTTTTGAACTCCGACAAAGTTTAAAAGTTTGTCAGAGTTTAGTCTAAAACTTAGTCAAAGATTATTATTGTTTTCTTACTTTTGGAAAACAAAATTCACTCACTTGCAAGATACATTTACTCATAAAGGAATGCGAAAAAAATTAGTAGAAACCCTACAAACTAAGGGAATTACTAATAAAGAAGTATTAATAGCTATTAATAAAATACCAAGACATTTGTTTATGGATTCAGGTTTTATAGACCATGCTTATGTAGATACAGCATTTCCTATTGGAGCTGACCAGACCATTTCGCAACCTTATACCGTCGCTCGACAATCTGAATTATTAGATTTAAAAATAGGTGATAAAATTCTTGAAATTGGCACGGGAAGTGGTTACCAAACAGCCGTTTTACTAGAAATGGGAATGACTGTTTATAGCATTGAACGTCAAAATGAACTCTTTAAAAAAACCAAGTTATTTCTTCCAAAATTGGGATATCGACCTAAAAAATTAATTTTTGGAGATGGCTATATAGGTTTAAAAGAAGAAGCTCCTTTTGATGGAATTGTGGTTACTGCTGGAGCACCATTTGTTCCGAAACCATTACTAGCACAATTAAAAATAGGAGGGAAGTTGGTGATTCCAGTGGGTGATGAAAGTCAGATAATGACGGTTTTCACTCGCACTTCAGCCACTGAATTTAAAAAAGAAGAATTTGGTGAGTTTCGATTTGTACCTTTGTTAGAGGATAAAAATTAAAAAGCAATTTATACTTTTTACTAGACAATTTTTTAATTCTTATATCGTTTTTTAATTGTATATTTTTTATGCAAAATCAATTAAACCAAAATCTTAATTATGAATAAAACAATATTTTTTAGTTGTCTTTTAGTATTATTTATTAATCCTATTTTTGCTCAAAATGAAGAAGAACAGGTAGTAAAACATCATGAAATAAAAACAAATGCTTTTAATTTAATTGTTTTTAAAACTATTGACTTTTCGTACGAGTATTTGATTGATTCTGAGTCATCTGCAGGAGTTTCATTGTTATTTAATTTACAAGATTTTGAAAATGATTATAACAACGATGGACCGATTTATAACGAAAAATTTGCATTTACTCCATATTATAGACACTTTTTTTCAAGCAAATATGCTTGGGGATTCTTTTTAGAGGCCTTTGGAATGTATAATGTTCAGAAAAATATTGATGGATATTATGACTATAATATTGATGATTATATTTATACTGATGAAAAATCAAATAATGTAGCTTTTGGTATTGCTATAGGAGGTAAATTTGTAAGTAAAAAAGGGTGTCTTTTTGAGTTTTTTGGCGGAGCAGGGAGAAATATTTATTCTTCTAATGAAAATGTTGCTGCAGATATTGTGCCAAGAGCTGGAGTTACATTAGGTTATAGATTTTAAAATTGATTTTATAAAGCATATAAACATTCGTTCTTTTTTCAATTGAAACCAAAATTGGTGTCAAATATTTCTTGTGGTATTTTTGTATCAAAATGATACACATCAGGCTCGAATATTTATTGAGTTTAAGATTGTGTCTTTGTTGGAGAATAAGAATTATTTAGATTAGAAATTATTTTTGTACATTTATTAATTAATGTACTAATAATGAAAAAACTACTTACTATTTTATTTTTTAGCGTTTTGGCTACCAATACTGTTTTTAGTCAAAACAACAGCTTAAACGATTTCTATATTTCTTCAATAGATTCGTTAATTAATAAAGAACTTACATTTCAAAAAGATAATAGAAGCACAGAAACATTAGTGTTTTTAAAAGATTCTACGATTAGCTATTATTACGATGATCTTACTTTGCCTTGTGAGAATCAGCCATTAATTTATAATTATACATACAACATAAACGGATTGATAACACTAATAGAGACTAGAGACACTCCAGAAGAAGGTTGTATTATTAGTAAAAGGAAAGATATATTTACTTATGATGAAGAAAATGTCACATCACATTTAATTAAATATTTTGATGCAGATACAAATGAATGGAACAATAGTTCAAAAAGAATTATATCAATATGATGAAAATAATAATGAGATTGAAGATTTGTGGATTAAATGGGATATTGAAAATGAAACCTGGTATAATTACTTAAAAATTGTTAAGTTTTCAACGATGATTTATTGATTGAAGATAATAGAGAAAGATGGTTAACTGCAACAAATGAATGGTTTTTGGATTTAAAACGCTCCTATAGCTATGATAATGATAGTAATATTATAGATTATACTTATAAGTTATGGGATAATGAAATTAATGATTGGGAAACTTTATCTAAAAGAACATATTTATATGATGCAGACTCTAATTTAATTGAATTTATAGATTTCAGAAAATACCAAAATGAAGAAGTATATGAATGGAGTAGCATTTTCAAACATATATATAGTTATAACGCCTATAATCAGTTAATTGAAGACCTAAGTTATAGTTCTTGGAACAATGAAACTAATGATTGGGAAAGTTTGTTTAAATATAATTACACAAATAATAGTGCGGGTAATCCCATAGAGGTTCTAGTTTTTAAATGGGATTTTATTTCTGAAATATGGAATAATTACTCTCAAACAGAAATCACTTATAATTCAAACCAACAATTAACAGAAGAATATAAACAAAAATGGGATCCTTTAATTTCTAATTGGGAGAATTATTCTTTAAAAACGGTTTTATATAATGATGATTATCAAAAATTAGAAAGTAAGCTTGAATATTGGTCAACAGATTATTGGTATGTTGAATCAAAAAACACGTATCAACACGATGAGAATCAAAACCTTATTAATATAACAGGATTTGACACTTTTGATTGGTGGAGTAGTACTCATTATTATTCAGAATATGATATTTTACTTAATAACTCTGAAAATGACCTCCAAAACCCTATCTCTATCTTCCCAAATCCATCTAGTGATTTTATAAATATTAATGGAATAGAGGATGAAGTTAGAATAATAATTTATAACCTAACCGGTAAAAAAGTATTAGAAACTTCAGCAAAAAATAATATTGATGTATCTAGTTTGAATAAAGGGGTTTATATTGTTAACGTGAAGTCTTCTACATTGAATAAAAACATGAAATTAGTAAAGAACTAATTACTACAATTTCCATCAATAATATCTTGTTGGGTTGGATTATATAAATTAGTTTCTACAATATAATCACTTGTAATTGTACCGTTTGTAATTAAATTAGCTATTCCACAAAGATTATTTAATTGCGGATTATGATTAATTTTAAAGTCACCATTTACCGATTGCAGATTACTTAAATCATCAAGATTAATAATAAAAGGATGACTGTCAATTGTAAAATTTCCATTAATTTCTGATAAGTTATCTAAACCACTTAAGTTAACTAAATTATTATTTGCTACAAAATAAATAGAACCTGCAATTGTTGTAGTACTTGAAAAAGCTGTTATATCGTAGAGTACATTATTATTTATAATATTAATTCCTTCAGTTACAGAAGATGCTAAATTTTGAATTCCGTTTAGATTTTCTAAGGAATTATTACTTTCAATAAATATTTTTTTAGTAATATTTGTAATGTTTTGTAGTCCATCTAAATTTACTAACGAATTGTTGTTCGTAATATATAAATAACGAACTGTTGTTAACTGATTCGGAATGCCCTGAAGATTAGTAATCTGATCATTGTTTTTAATTACTAAATCACTTTCTAAATGTACAACAGTAGGAATCCATTCAAGGGTTTCAATTCCGGGATTATTTTCAATAGTTATAGAATATATAATTTCTTGGATAAAACTGATATCTGGCATTAGATGGTCAAAATCTTTAATCACCAAGGATCCTATATCTTTGATTCCTGAAATTGGACTTAGATCAATAATATCACCTCCTAGAATTGTTAACCTTCCAGAAATACCCCAAGGGTTTTCTTCTCCAAATTCATTTACTTCTTCCTGGCTTTCAAGTGTAATATTCCCAATATGACTGTATTGTTCATAAATATCATTTAAATTAATTTCAATATTTGCTCTTTCAGTAACTTCACCATTAGTAACATTAGCAACTGCAATTAAAGTTGGATTAACTTCAAAATTAAAAAGGGAAGAATCTCTTACTGAAATAATTCCAGTATTAATATCAATATCCATAGCACTCAAAGGACTTTGGTTTGTAATTGAATATATTAATGTTCCAGAACTTGTTGAAGCTTCAATTTGCCCTATTTCACCAAAATTATTAGGGTTTTCATCAATTGTAACTGTAAAATCACTAACAGTTACTGTTGAGCTTGGAGAATCATCTATAATTTCTTTATCTGAACTACTACAAGAAATTAATAAAACGAGAATAAATAAAAGTAAATAATTCTTTTTCATATTATAAAAGTACAAAAAATGAAAATTATTTACAAATTAGATTTCATAGCCATCAATACTCTTAGTATTTTTATCCTTCCAATATTGTTGAATTCCTTCTTCGCCTTTTTTATCTGCCCAAGTTTTTAGTTGAGATCGTTCTTCTTTAAATTCCATAAACGGAACTGCAAATCCGCAAGAAGTTTGTACTTTTTCTACATTCATTTCAATAATTTGTCTGGCTCCTAAATGTTTTGAAAAAAGAGAAATATGATTTTGAAATTCAGCTTCATTTTCGTGATAAATGGAAGCCTTTCCATACAAACGAAGGATTAATGGTTTTTCTTCAAAAGAGCAAAACATGATAGTCATTCGGTTGTTTTCTTGCAAATGTGCTGCGGTTTCGTTTCCGCTTCCAGTAAGGTTTAACCACACAATTTTGTTGGAGTTAATGATTCTAAAGGTGTCCATTCCTTTGGGTGAAATATTTACGCTTCCTTCATTTCTGGCGGTTCCTACAAAGAACATTTTCTGATTTTCAATAAATGTTTTTAAGGATTCCGTTATTTCAGTTAGCATTTTTCCCATCGCTATGTTGTTTTTTGAAAAAGACTATAAACATATTCTCTTTCGTCTCCCGAAGGCATAGAATACGTATAGTCAAAACTTTCGATTAATTTAAAATCGGTGCCTAATTTCTCTTGAAACATTTCGGCATTGTATCTTTTTACAGTAAGTCCTGAGCATTTGGTAGCTCCTTGTAAGTTGAATTGTGCCAGAATTACAAATCCGTTTAAATTCACTTTTTCTTTTAGAAGATTGAAATAGGTTTCTTGATCTTTTTCTTCTGTAAAAAAATGAAGCACAGCTCTATCAATCCATGCATCTACTTTTTCAATTTTTGATAATTCTGAGGGATTGGTCAAATCATCAACAATTGTTTTTAAATGAGTTGTATTAACTCTATTTGAAAGATTTTGAAGTGCAACATCACTAATATCTGTTGCAATAATATTTGTAAAATCTTGTGAAATTAATTCATCTACCAGCGTAGTGCTTCCTGCACCAATATTGATGATTGAAGCATTTTTCTGAAGAGTCGATTTTGAAATTAACTGAAACATTGGACTTAAATCGGTTTCAAACCAACCCAATTTGTTTTCAGGATTATTGCTGTATGCTTTGTTCCAATGCGATTTTAAATCTTTTATTTCCGGTTTTGATTCCGAAGAACAGCAAGAAGATTTATCTGCGTTGATGCTACAAGATGAATGGGATGATTCCATATTTTATTTTTTTAATTCAATCCAAAAAGATCTAAAAATTTTAATCCAAAAATGATGGCTCCTTGATCGCTGCCATTATAAAACGAATGTACATAATCCAATCGTAGCACTCTAAATTTTCCAAAACCTAAATTGTCTATTCCTATGGAAAGCTCGGAATAGGGTTTATTGGTTTCGATGGAAAGGAAATGTGCTCCCGCAATCAAGTTAAAATTAAGTTGATTTATCCCAGGAATTTTTCCTAAAATCCAACCTTTAAAATCGTGTTCTAAATGCCCTTCAAAATAACTTTTGTTAGTGCTTAACTCGTAATAAGG
>JAJRQR010000037.1 GCA_024280145.1 Bacteroidota bacterium | reverse complement strand
GCAACTTTCGATTGGAACGATTTAGGAACTTGGGGAGCTTTATACGATAAGTTAGACAAGGACGAAAATGAAAATACTTTGGTAAGGGCAATTACGCATTTAGAAGATGCCTCAGGAAATGTAATTTTCACTTCCAAAGAAAAATTAGTAGTTTTAGATGGAATCAATGATTATATAATCGTAGATAAAGACGATGTTTTAATGATTTACCCTAAAAGTAAAGAACAGGAAATAAAAAACCTGTTGGGCGAAATAAAAGAAAAGTTTAATAAAAAATATTCTTAGATGGATACTTCGGAAGAAAATTTAAAGGAAGATAAAATTGCTGCAGAAGAAAAAGAATTTGAGCAGGTAAAACAATCTGCTTGGCAAGGTTTGAAGATATTCTTTGTAGAATTATTAGACATTCGCGAAGAAACTGACAGAGAAGCTACTATTGAAGGAGTAAAAAAGGACATATCCTTTAAGGGCCATAATGCTTGGATTCTAATTTTCTCCGTATTTGTTGCCTCAATTGGTTTGAATGTAAGTAGTACTGCTGTAGTAATAGGCGCAATGTTAATTTCTCCTCTTATGGGACCGATTGTTGGTTTGGGACTATCCGTTGCGATTAATGATGTAGATACTTTAAAAAGATCATTAATCAATTTAGGTGTAATGATAACCTTAAGTGTTATTACGGCGTATTTGTACTTTTCTATTTCACCATTGACTAAAGAAACGCCAGAATTATTGGCAAGAACGTATCCAACAATTTTAGATGTTCTTATTGCCATATTTGGTGGTTTGGCATTGATTGTTGCCAAAACTAAAAAAGGTACGATGGCAAGTGTAATTTTTGGAGTTGCTATTGCTACGGCTTTAATGCCACCACTTTGTACGGTTGGTTATGGTCTAGCAATTGGAAATTTTAATTATGCAGGAGGTGCGATGTATTTATTTACAATAAATTCAGTTTTTATTGCTTTAACAACCTTGTTAATCGCCAAATTATTAAGGTTTCCAATGGTGCGCTACGCAAATTCTAAAAGAAGAAAGCGAATTGCTCAAATTGCCACAACCTTAGCAATAATTGTAATGATTCCAAGTGTTATTTTGTTTTTAAATTTATTGAAAATTCAAGTTTTTGAAAATAAAGCGAAAACATTTGTTGAAAATAATATTAAATACAATGGAGCAGTAATTTTAAAGTCGAATCAAGATTTCGAAAAAAATAAAATTGATGTTTATTTAATTGGAAGGTTAGTACCAGAAAGCACTATTAACAGATGGAAAGAAGAGTTGAAAGTTTCAGATAATTTAAAGGAAAGTACTCTACAAATTTATCAAGCAGCAGATCAAAGTGGTGATTTAGCACAAGAACTTTCTGGGAAATTAAAATTTGATATTTTAGATAAATTATATGAAAAAAACGAACAACTGCTTAAAGATAAGGACGCTAGAATAAAATTTTTAGAAGATGAAATAACCAATACTAAAGTAAAAGAAATTAGGTTTCATGAAATAGGGAATGAGGTTAAAATGAATTATGAAGAAATTGAAAAATTAAGCTATTTCAATAAAATTACAACCGACTTTAAAACGACAGATACCATCCCAGTTGTTTCTATTACTTGGAAAAAGAACTATCCTAAAAAAGAAAGAAAGAATGACAAATTAAAGTTAGAAAAATGGCTCCGGTATAAATTAAAACTAGATACTATTCAGATAATAGATTAAAATTATAAATATTTTAATCTATTATCTAAGTTATATTGCTCTTTACATTATCTTTTCTGGTGATTGATAGATTCTTGATGAATTGCTTTATATATTTTAAGTACAAATTCTTCGCTTAAATTATTCTCTTTTCCTTCTAATATCATTCTTCCTAAAATCTCATTCCATCTTTTATTTTGTAAAATAGCTACATTATTATTCTTTTTTAAAATTCCAATATCATCTGCAATTTGCATACGTTTCCCAATAATTTCAGAAATTTTATGATCAATAACATCAATTTTAGTTCTTAAATTTTCAAGCTTGTTCTTATATTCTAAAGCCTCACTTTCTTCTTTCCTTATTTTTAAATCAATAGTGATTTGATCCAAAACTTTTGGTGTGATTTGTTGACTTGCATCGCTCCATGCATTGTCTGGATCGTGATGAGTTTCAATCATTAATCCATCAAAATTAAGATCTAATGCGGTTTGACACAAGTCAAAAATAATATCCCTACGACCTGCAATATGCGAAGGATCTAAAATCAATGGTAAATCTGGAAACTGATTTTGTAAGTCAATAGGAATTTGCCATTCTGGATTGTTACGATACTTAGTTTTTTCATAGGTTGAAAACCCTCTATGAATCACACCTAAGCGTTCAATATTTGAAGTATATAATCTCTCAACCGCTCCTAACCATAAGGCTAAATCAGGGTTTACTGGATTTTTTACTAAAACTATTTTATCGGTTCCTTTTAAGGCTTCCGCAATTTCTTGAACAATAAATGGTGAAACTGTTGTCCTCGCTCCTATCCATAAAATATCAATATCGTTTTGTAAGGCTAGTTCCACATGATTAGGATTCGCAACTTCGGTGGCCGTTAATAAGCCGGTTTCTTCCTTTGCTTTTTTCATCCATTTTAAACCAATCTCCCCTACGCCTTCAAAATTACCAGGACGAGTTCTTGGCTTCCAAATTCCTGCTCTTAACACAGTTGCATCTGTGTTTTTAAGCTGGCGTGCAATATTTAAAACTTGTGCTTCAGATTCTGCACTACAGGGTCCTGCGATTACCAAAGGATGTTGCAAGCCCATATTATTTAACCAAGTTCTAAGGTTTTTATTATTTTTCATTTTCTAGATTTTTTAATAATTCACTTGGTTTATTTTCATGGTTTTGTTTATAAACACCGACTACTTTTAATTCTTTTACAGCGTTTTCTAAAACCTTTATAACATCTTTAAACAGTTTATAATCTTCAAACAAAACATCCACAAAGAAAGCATACTGCCATGGTTCTCCAATGATTGGTAGGGACTGTATTTTTGTTAAACTAATATTGAAAGTACTAAATAATTGCAACACATTTGACAAACTTCCTACACGATGATCCAACATAAATTTTAATGTTGCTTTATTAGCATCTTGAGAATGAGATTTCACCTCTTTACCAATTAAAACGAAACGGGTTTGATTATCACTATTATTCTGAATTCTACTATCTAAAATCTTTAAGCCATATTTTTCGGCTACTTGTTTTCCGGCAATAGCAGCTACTCCTTTAAGGTTTCCATCTTTAATTTTTTTTGCTTCGGAAGCGGTATCTGCACCTTCAATAATTTTAAAATGTGGCGGAAATTTCTGCAAATAATTTTTACATTGAAGCAAGGCTACTGGATGTGAATGAATTTCAATAATATCATGTATACTTTCAGATTCCAAAGCCATAATATACATTTGAATGTTTAAAAAAACCTCGTCCATAATCACCAAATTAGTATTGTCAATTAAATTATAATTCGGTAAAATAGAACCTGCAATGGTATTTTCAATAGCTAGCACTCCAAAATCTGCTGTATAATTATTAATTGCTTCAGTAACTTTCTCAAAAGTAGTACACATTACTAATTCAATTTCTTCATTGGGAAAAAGTTTTTTCACAGCCATATCGTGAAAAGAACTTTCAATACCCTGGATGGCAATTTTTAGGCTCATAGCTTTTGTTTTAAAAATTTAGTAAAAAAAAGTCTCGGATAATTCCGAGACCATTTTATAATTTATTTTTATTAATTACATCACAATCTCGGGTGTTTCTTTAAAAAAGAAATACCAAAAATTACTAAATGCAAATAAATTGTTCATTATTACGTTTTGAAGTCGCTAATGTAATTAATTATTAAAAACAACCTACATTTTTTTACTTTTTATTTATGTAGTTTTGTTTTAAAGTTAAAATATGTCAATAAAAGTAGAAAATATTACTAAAATTTATGGTAAACAAACTGCATTAAACGCAGTTTCTTTTTCTATAAAAAAAGGAGAAATTGTTGGTTTTCTTGGTCCAAATGGCGCAGGAAAATCCACAATGATGAAAATTTTAACAACTTATATTTCTTCTTTTGAAGGATCAGCTTTTGTCAATGAATTTTCTGTAACCGATGAAAAAATCAATGTTCAAAAACGTGTTGGCTACCTTCCTGAACATAATCCTTTGTATTTAGATATGTATGTTCGAGAGTATTTGGGTTTTAATGCCGAGGTTTATAAAATTGATAAATCACAAGTTGAACTAGTTATAGAACAAACAGGACTTTCTTCTGAAGCACATAAAAAAATCGAGCAACTCTCTAAAGGATACAGACAACGAGTAGGTTTGGCGAATGCTTTGTTGCACAATCCAGAAGTGTTAATTTTAGATGAACCTACTACAGGATTAGACCCTAATCAGTTATTAGAAATTAGGGAGTTGATAAAAAAAGTTGCTAAAGAAGGTGAAAAAACAGTCTTGTTTTCCTCTCATATTATGCAAGAGGTAGAAGCAATATGTGACCGAGTAATTATATTAAACAAAGGGAATTTAGTTCACGATAAAACAATCGCTGAAACTATAAAAGATAAAAAATTAGAAACTTTATTTACCGAGTTGACTATTCAAAAATAAGTTTTCCGGTATATAATTCTTCTACATCAATTATAGGAGGTCTATTTTTAGAAATAACGTCACCTAAACCAGTTATTGTTCCTCTTATTGACTTTTGAGGATTGACAATCATTTTATTTGTACTTCTGTGAAAAAGAAATAAGTGTTGTATTTCTAACTCTCCTGCTTCAATTCTCACATCACTATCTGAAATAATGAGAGAGCAACCATCAGCCTTTCCTTTTAAGAAAAATTTAGAAAGCCCATTTGCTCTTATAGTTAATTTATGAATATCTAAGTTATCAAAAATAAAATCTCCATTTACAGAAATATCACCAGTACCCGTAGGATCATCTGAAATTAATTCCAATTCATTAAATGCTATTAATCCTTGACTATAAATATCTAATCCAGATCTATTATGAATTTCTGTAACATTGGGTGCAGTTACAAAAATTTTTATCAACCCATAATCTCTAACAAAATTACAGCCATTCATATCAACCAACTGAAGCGTATCATTAATAACATAGGCACTAACTTCCCTCATTAAATTTTCTCCAGTTTGAACAATTACGGAACTAGTTTCACCTTGAGAGATAATTAAACTTACTCCATTTCCTGCAACAATTTTCCTAAATCTTCCTACCGTAAACTCTTTTTCAATAATATCACCTGATGCTTGAAAACAATCAATTGCATTTTCAGAATCACACCCTATTAAAAGTAGCAAACAAACAATATATTTAATTTTTCTCATATTTTTTATAACCTTACTCCTATCCCAAATTCAACTGCTTCTGCCTTAGCCCAATGTGCATGAAGAGTTATTGCTCCAAAAAATTTACCCTTTAAGAAGTATCTTTTTAACCCCAATCTATTATAAATTCTACTTTCGAATTCATAAGGCCAATATACATAATATCCCAATTGAGTAACAAATGCGTTTTTATTAAATCTGAATTCATGCCCTAAGAAGACACCTATTCTTCTGTAATCTTCATCTCCTGATAGCCCATCTTCTGGACAGGCAATGTATCTATAATTGATAAGTTCTTCTAAAAAAGCAGAGAAAAAAACATCAACTCCGGCTTGTAATGTGCTTTTGTAATTAATTCTTTTATCCACAAATGTTGAAAATGTAAAAAAAGGAAATTGACCCAAACCATTAACATCAGCTTCATTTATTCCTGTCCTAAACACCACATTATATTTAAAACGCTCTCTATAATTATTACTTCTCCAATTTCCTACTGGTATATATTCAGGATAACTTTGCTCATCAAATAAATAACTAATACCTGCATTAAAAAAAGGGTATTTGTACTTGTATTTGGAGCTTTTAAATTTGCATTAGAATAATGTATTACACCTAACCCTGCATGAACACCTAACCCTTTGAATAAATTTTCTTTCACGTAATTAAACCTTAAATAAGTAGAACTTAGAAAACGGCTTCCATATGCGTTATTCTGATAATTAGTTTCAGGATCATAAGGATTTGTGTTATAGGCAATACCCTGTCCCATTCCAAACACTAAACTTCTTTTTAAAAAATAAAAATTATAATGTCCATAAACAGCATAATTTTCACCTAAAAATTGATTTTTCATATCCTGATAGGTAAAAGTAAATCCCCAATCTGGATAATTATAACGTCCCTCCCATTCGCTAAAACCATATGTTTTTCGATTATACGAAACTATTAATCCTGTTGGGTGACCAGTTATCAGATGAGATATATCCCTATTATGTTCAATTATAGAGCCATAAAAATAATCCACATCAAGTGAAAAATATTTCATTTCATTTTGCTGAGATAGCATTAATGTTGAAAAAAAAAGAAGAACTAATTGTATACTAAACTTCATGTACTTTTTCAGAAAGGCGTAAATATAAGTTAATCCTTGTAGATAAACTGTATAAAATATATATTGGTTTATATTTGAAAAAACAATTATAAATTTTCAACATTAAAGAATGAAACAAATTTCAATACTCCTTATTTCAATTCTATTTTTTCAATTTTCCTTCGGACAAGAAAGTAAAAATGAATCTTTTCCAGAAAGTTATTTTGGAATATACAAAGGTGAATTACAAATTTATGGAGAAAATGCCTCTAGAACTTTTCCGATGGAATTTCATTTTTTGCCATCAGATTCTACCGGAGTTTACAAATATATGCTCGTTTACGGAAGTGGAGATACCATTCAATATAGAAAATATGCACTAATTGAAAAAGACAAAGAAAAGGGTATTTATTTATTGGATGAGTTAAATGGAATACTACTAGATTGCAGAATAGTTGATAACAAAATGTATTTTCTTTTTGAAGTTAAAGATAGCTTATTAACCACGTTTGTCACCTTTGAAAAGGATCATCTTTATTTTGAAATTATCGCAACCGATGTAAAAAATAAAAACAGTAGTGGCGGGCAAGATGAGGAAACTCCTGAAGTATTTTCTTATCCAATTGGGGTGGTACAAAAAGCTACATTAATTAAACAATAAGAATCTTTTTATTTTTCTGAAAAAGTGTACATTTGCATATCTAAAAAGAGGAAAAATTTGACTGATTGCGACCTCTAATCTGAAATTATTTCAGAATAAAAAATGCTAAAGGCAGTTTTAACCGAATAAAATTTCGGTTTGTAATTTCCCCAAGCAGCTTTCGTCAACTATAGTATTAAAATTAAAAAAAGAATACCATTTATGGCATATTTATTTACATCAGAAAGTGTTTCTGAAGGACATCCAGATAAAGTAGCAGACCAAATTAGTGATGCTTTAGTGGATCATTTTTTAGCGTTTGATCCACAATCAAAAATCGCTTGTGAAACTTTAGTTACTACAGGTCAAGTTGTACTTGCTGGTGAAGTAAAAAGTAACACCTATTTAGATGTTCAGAAAATTGCTAGAGATGTCATCAATAAAATTGGTTATACCAAAAGCGAATATATGTTTGACGGAAATTCTTGTGGTGTGTTTTCATCTATCCACGAGCAATCATCAGATATTAACCAAGGTGTAGATCGTGCAGAAGGAGAAGAACAAGGCGCAGGAGACCAAGGAATGATGTTTGGTTATGCGACCAACGAAACAGCTAATTATATGCCTTTAGCTTTAGATTTAAGTCATCGTATTTTAATTGAATTAGCAGCTTTACGAAGAGAAGAAAAAGACATTGACTATTTACGTCCCGATGCAAAAAGTCAAGTAACTATTGAATATAGTGAAGACAACAAACCTCAACGAATCGATACGATTGTAATATCGACACAACACGACGATTTTGATGAAGATGAAAAAATGTTGGCTAAAATAAAATCAGACTTAGTTTCTCTTTTAATACCAAGAGTAGTTTCTCAACTTTCTGCTGAAATTCAAGCGTTGTTTAACGATGATATTATCTATCATATTAATCCAACAGGAAAATTTGTTATTGGAGGCCCTCACGGCGATACAGGTTTAACAGGACGTAAAATTATTGTAGATACTTACGGAGGAAAAGGTGCTCACGGTGGTGGAGCCTTTAGCGGAAAAGATCCTAGTAAAGTGGACCGTAGTGCTGCTTATGCTTCTCGTCATATTGCAAAAAATATGGTTGCAGCAGGTATTTGTGACGAGATTTTAGTACAAGTAAGTTATGCTATTGGTGTTGCTGAACCAACTTCAATAAACGTAGTTACTTATAATACTGCTAAAGTAAATATGACAGACAGTGAAATTTCTAAAGTAGTGGAAGGTATTTTTGATATGCGACCAGCAGCTATTGAAAAAAGATTAAAGCTTAGAAACCCTATTTATTTAGAATCTGCCTCTTATGGTCATATGGGAAGAAAACCGGAAGAAAAAGAACTTACTTTTTACTCAGGTGATGGAAAGAAAATCACTAAAACTGTGGAAACTTTTACTTGGGAAAAATTAGATTATATGTCTGAAGTTAAAAAAGCTTTTAACTTGTAATTTATTTCTTTACAATATTAGCTGAAGCCGTTTGTTTACTTCCTTGAAAGAAATAAACTCCCATAATTCCATCTTGGTCTTTGTAGGCTTTTTCTATAATAACTCTTGTTCTAGGGCGACAATTACTTTGTCCTTTTGTGATTTTTTCTTTGAAGAAAATCTGATGATCATTTTCCTTATCAAAATACCAAAAACCACTACAAGGAAAGTCTGGATATGATATTTTAATCTCATCTTTATTTACGTAGTTTAAAACTACTTTCCAGGTTTTACCTCCATCTTGATAGCCTTTACCTTCCCATTTCCCAGGTAACCAATCTTTATATATAGTGTTAGTTTTTACAACTCGTTTTCCATGTTCCCAAAT
Organism: Bacteroidota bacterium; assembly: GCA_024280145.1. Taxonomy (GTDB): domain Bacteria; phylum Bacteroidota; class Bacteroidia; order Flavobacteriales; family Flavobacteriaceae; genus Marifrigoribacter. The sequence continues at coordinate 27,189 of JAJRQR010000037.1, read as the reverse complement.
ACCTTCGTATTCATCCCCGTTTTTTTTAATAAAAACGCCTTCTCCGTGTTTTTTTCCGTGTTTGTAAACACCTGAAAATGTGGAACCATTACTGTAAAAATATTTTCCTTTACCATTAAATTTTCCTTCTTTCCAATCGCCTTCATAACGATCGCCATCTGACCATTTATAAACTCCAAAGCCATTTTTACAATCACCGGAAGTGCATTGCGCGTTGACATTAAAGCCAAATGCAATAAATAAAATAAAAAAAGGAATCGATTTCATAATTGGGGATATTAAAAATTAATTGTGGTATTAAAACCTTAGAAAAGGTATTTTAGTATTTATGAATTTTGAATTGTTTTTTTAATAAATCTTCTTACCGAAACCAAACGATACAATCCAAATAAAAACATTAAAGGAGAAAGCACAACAAAACCCCAACCTAGGAAGGGAATGTCTTCGAAAAAATTAATATGTAAGATGGAAATTCCTGTTCCTAAAAAGAAAACAGACGACCTAAAAAAAGCTAAAAAAGTACGTTCGTTTGCTAAATGGGTACGTTCTATGGCAAGTATATCACTTAAATTTAATTTATCCTTTTCCATTTTAAAAGTTTGGATAAATATACTTAATATTTTTCTTGAAATTGAACTAAATTATATTATGATTTTTTGCTTTTTGCACCGCTTCAATTTTACTGTGAACTTGCAATTTTTTGTAGATGTTTTCAATATGTTTTCTTACCGTACTTGGAGATAAAAACAAATTATCTGCAATCATCGTATAACTTAAACCTTTGCTTAATTGTTCTAAAACTTCTACTTCTCTTTTAGACAGCGAGATTATTTCTTGATCTTTTGGATTTGAAATGTCAATAGGGTTCCGAAGTAATTTTAAAGTTTTTAAAGCAATAGAAGGATTCATTGCTGCTCCACCATTTAAAGTTTCTATAATTCCGTTATAAAGATCTTCTGGATTGATTTCTTTTAACAAATAACCGTCTGCTCCTGCTTTAATGGCATTGAAAATATTTTCATCATTATCAAAAGCCGTAAGCATGATAATTTTTATTTGTGGATATTTTTGTTTTACAATTTGAGTTGCTTCAATTCCGTTTAGAACGGGCATTTCAATATCCATTAACACAAGGTCTATATTATGATTTTCTCCTAATTTAGTCAATAAATCACTTCCATTAAACGAGGAATGTTTAATCGAAATATCTTCAAAAAAAGACAGCTTTTCTTTAATTGCTGTTATTAAAAAAGAATTATCATCTACAATGGCAATTTTTATATTCATAGTGATTAGTTAGTTGAATAAAGATACTCAAAAATAACTTTATAATTTATAAAATCAAATAGGGCAATTGACGTATAAATACTTGATTTACTATTTTCCATTTAAAACAAAAGGAGCCCAAATGTAAGGTGCTGCAAAATTTTCACCTGCATCTCCATTTAATAATCTTCTTTTTGCATTATTTACAGCCTCATCTACTTCTTGATTTTGATTGTATAAATTGTCATAAACTAAGGACATAAATATCATGGTTCCTGCATCATTAACAGGCCATAAACTTAACAATGTATTATTAGCTCCTGCGGTAAGAATTGCAGAGTTTAATCCGTTAACACCTTCTCCTCTATATATTTTACCCAAGGCAGTTTCACAAGCGCTTAACACCATTAAATCGGCATTCAAATTAAGTTTTGCTATTTCATGTGTCAGTAAAAACATATCTTCATTACCATCACCACCGTTGGGTTGAGTCATCATAACACCAGATAATTCTGGAATATTATACAAGGCAAATCCATGACTAGCAATATGAATATATTTATAATTTGATAGCTCTCCTGAAGCACTTAATCTTTTAATATCAGATTCTTTCATATCCTGATCAATTAAAACAGTTGCAGTTGGGATTATTTTCTGTAAATTCTGAACTTCTTGTAAGGTGCCCGGAAGATAATTCGCACCGCCAAATCCTAGGGCTTTTAACTCTGTAGAAATATTACTCGAACTTGCAATTTTTTGTGTTACTTGAGATTGAATATCGTAAATATCATTTATTCCTCTCACACTTGAAGAAGATGATTTAGGGTCTTGATAAGTGGCTCCTCCCATTGCTAAGAGCTCCTTTCTATCATCACTATATATTCTGTTTTGCAAACTAGCCCAAACAGAAACTGAAGGAACATATTTAATGTTATAGGTTTCGATTAAATATTTGTTATCTGGACTAACAAAAGCTTCAAAAGGAAGAAAATTAAGAGAAGCTTCACCACTTATGATTAGTGTTTTCTTTCCTTGAATTTTAGATTCAATTGGTGAAATTAAAAAACGATACCATTGTTTTAAAAAATCTTTTTGCAAATTGGCAAGGCTAGCATCACTACTTTGTAATAATTCACGTGTTAGGGACACAAATTGCTCATAATCTTTTGCATTAAACGCCTGTTCTTTGCTATTATAAGAAATAATATGACCATCAATTATTTCCTCATTCATTTTTGCCACATATCCATTAATACTGTTGGGTTTTTTATTTATTCTGTTTATAAACTGTTTTTTAATAGCTATCCAACTATCTATTGGAAAATTATACCCTATGGAAGCTGAATTTTTTGTAATTACCGAAACAATCATTTCACCAGGACCTCCAGGAGAATAATATAACAAGACCTCGCCCGATTTTAATAATTTTTGGGCATTGGAAATTGTCTGAGCCTTCGCATTTTTATTTAACTTTTGTCGTAATAATCTACTTCGATTCAAGTCTTGTATTTTAAAAAGAGATGCTACATCGTTCAGTTTCTGATAACTCATAATTAAACCGCCATAAGCACTACTATGTTCATTCATTACTTGCAATTGTTATGCTGGAGTAAGATCTTTACTATACTTTTCTGTAATCGTCACTGCTTTATTAAATAGCTTTGATGCGTTTATATAATCTCCAGAAATAAAACTCATAAACCCAAGATTATTCACCGTAAGTTGAGCTCCAGAATAGTCTTTTTGTTTCTTATAAAAATCAAATGATTTGTTTCCAACTTCTATAGCTTGTTCTTTTCTACCCTGTTGCCACAAAGCAATGGAGTAATTTCCTGAAATAGTGTTAATTAATACTTCATCATTTAATTTAATTGCCTGACTGTAGGCTTTTTGGAGATAGGAAAATGCTTTTTTACGGGAGTCTGATTGTGCAGACATCAAATACTAACCACCAATGGTGTTATTTGCTTGCGCTTGCATTAATAAAAATTCAAGTTTATTAGCATCTTCAAGTAGTTGTCTTGCAATTATTAATTCCTCATCTTGTTTCCCCAATCTTGCTAATGCCAATACTTTTTTATGTAATAATTGACATTTTAAATTGGTTGGAAATTCGATTTCTTCTAATGCTTTTAAACCTTTGTTAGCTGAATTAAGCATTCCATTATAGTCTAAATCTGAATTGTTATATTCAGTTAAGTAATAATAACTTTGAGCCTTAGAATAAGCAACATCTACTGTGTTAATTACAATTGGATTATTTAAATAAGTATAAAAAGCTTCCTTTGCTTCTGTCCAATTCTGAGCTCCATAATAATTAATTGCTTTGTAATAATCTGTAATTGCCATCACCATATTATTAGTAGGTTGCAATCCTGAAAAATAAGAGTTTACTCGGGACAAATCACATAATTTTCCTTGAGACCAATATTGAAAACATTCATAATATTGTTGCATCATCGCAGGAGATTGATTGTACTTTGCATCTGCTGTTTTTGTAATTTCTTTTAAAGCGGTCATGTCTTTACCTGAAATTCTTTCAATTAGGTTAATATCATCTAGAGTTGCTGTTAGTGCTTGATCACTTCCTTTAATTTGAAAAGAAAACTCCATTAGTTTTTCAGCTTCGGAAGTGTTTCCTTTTAAAAATTGAATGTATGAGGAAATTCCGTAAGATGCTCCATCTACAGGGTTAAGGTTTCTGGCAGCTTTCATGTATTTTTCAGCGGTAACCAAATCATTTTTAACAGCTGAAGTGTAAGCTACAAAAGCATAGCCAACGTAATTATCTGGAGCTATTTTAATAATTTCTTCTGAAACTCTTTCCATTTCAGAAACGTTATCATTATCATAGAATCCTAAAAATTCTGTGATTTGAGGGTTTATATCCTGAGCCTTTAGTAAAAAAGTGCTTAACAATACTAGTATTAATAGTGTTTTAGTTTTCATTTTTATATGTTTTTTAATTACAGCTTCCGTTGATAGTTTCTGTATCTTTTTTACCAGTTGCGATATATTCTTTTTCAGAATTTATAGTATAATTACTTCCATTTATACTCATTGAAAAATTACCATAAATGGTTACATTCCCCATATCTATTTGTGAATTTGTAATATTTTTTGACTCCGTTTCATTTCCTCTTAAATCAGTAGTAAGTGTAGTAAAACTAATGGTTTCGGTATTTTTTATAACCGTTTTAAGCATGATTAAGAAAACATAGCCATTATCACAAGAACTAATTTGACCAATTGCGCTAACATTTTTTATATAGGGATAATATTTTTTCGTAATGGCTAAACCTGTGATATCTCTACCCTGTAATGTGTTATAATCCAGCGTATAGCTTGATGGTAACTGATTAAAATTCACCAAAAACTGCTTAAAGTTATGTTCTTGATTTTCACTTTCTCCAGCGCTACTAGTAGGGTTATCTATTTCATCTATATGCATTTTAGCGTTTTCAATTAGATATTCGAATTTGGTTCCTTCGCTTAATTTTATAGACTCATTATATTTTTCTTTAATCTTATTAATATTGGCAGACCAAAGATTAGTTGCTATTGTTGCGTAATAGGTGTGGTCTGCAACTGCTGAGTAAAATGAAACTGCAGGATGTGCTTTTTTTCTATTAGCATAAGCTACTGATAAACTAGTTGCTGCAGATTTATAATTTTTGTTTTCAAAATCCATAAAACCTAATACAAACGAAGCACCGGAGTTTTTATACTCATAACTTTTTAACGATTTCTCCTTTTCAATAGTTTTTCTTGCTATATATAATGCTTTTGAAACATCGTCATTATCAAAACAAGCCAAAGCATATTCTCCCATAACATAAGGTTGTGAAGGTGCTAATGTTAAAGCCGATTCAAGTATTGCAAGTGTTTCAGGAGTATAGACCGTTTCATTGTTTTGTTCTTGAATAATTTTAACATAATCCAAGATTATTTTACTTCTTTTTTTCTCATTAATTTCGAGTGTATTCTCTTTACTAACTAACAATTCATACGCATTTGCATAATCTTTTAATGCTAAGTCTGTTTTTCCATAATATTTATGCATAGAAGCCCTATCTCTATAAGGAAATGCAGCCTTGGGGTTATTGCTTATATATTTATTATAATTAGCAATTCCTTTTTCGTATTCTTCTGTTAAGTTTCCATAAACAGATCCAAGCCAGCTATACGACCAATAATACGTTGGATCTACTTCTACCGCAGCCAACAAGTCATTTTCAGCTTTTTTAATCTCACTTGGCTTGAGCTCGTCAGACACTAAATAATAATAGGCTATTCCTCTATAATAATAGGCTTTAGCTAGTTTCCTAGCATCCTTTTTTGCATATTTAATTGCTTTGGTTGCATACTTTACTTGATCTTCATTATTATTGGTATTGTCGTATTTATTTAAGCAATCTTTAAAATCTGAACATTTTTGAGAATATCCATTTCCAATAAAAAATAAAAGAAATAAAAAAGTGAATTGAATTTTCATAATTAGTAGATTTGATTAGTACTCAAATCTCACCAATTATTAGCGATGCTACAATACGGCAATTGACGTATAAATTTAGATAGCTTTTTCTGGAATAACAACTGTAATAGCTGTTCCTTTTTTTACTGAAGATGAAATAGCGAAAGACGCATTTAAATCTCTTGCGCGTTTTTTCATATTATTAATTCCGTTTCCTAGCTCTACTTGATCTTCAGCAAAACCAATTCCGTCATCGGTAATTTCAATATGAAAGCCATTATTTTCTGAAATCATCACTTTAACTTCTGATGACTTTGCATACTTAATAGAATTATTTACAGCCTCCTGAATAATACGATAGATATTCATTCCTTGAACCGATGAAAATGTATTTTCTTTATTTACAACCTCGTCAATTTTAAAAGTAAACTTGGTCTGTTCGGAAGCCATTTTTGCATTATCAATAAAATTTGTGATGCGAGTTTGTAGGTCTTCAAAAGTAATATTGTTTTTATTCATTGCCCAAATCGTATCCCGAAGTTCGTAAATAGTTTGGGTTGTAAACGAACTAATTCCAACTAATTTATTGGATAATTTGTCGCCCATATCTTTAAACCCGTATTTTAAATTATCAATACTCGAAATAATAAAAGTAAGCTGTGAGCCTATATTATCGTGTAGATCTCTAGAAATACGAAGGCGTTCTTCTTGGAGTTTATTTTGAGTTTCAATTCTTGCTAAAGCTGTTTTTAAATCATTCTCTTTTTGAAGTTGTCTATTCTTTAAACGCTGCTGGTTGTAAACTAAATATCCTAACAAAGCTAAAACAATTGCTAAACCTAATGACCCGAAGATGATGTAGTTTTTCTGTTTTACTTCCAATTCTTTTTCTGCTAATTGTGCTCTTTGTTGAAGGATTTCGTTTTCCTTTTTCTCAGTTTCGTATTTGGTTTCTACCTCAGCAATTATTTTTGCATTATTCTCATTTAAAATAGAATCTTTAACCTGAATAAATTTAGTAAGATATTCGTTAGAAAGTTTATAATCATTTTGCTTTTTAGCTATTTCGGAAAGGCTGGCGTAAATTAATTTTTTAGCTAGCTTTATTCCTTTTACATCCGAAATTTCTAAGCCTTTGTTTAGTATCTCTTTGGCTTTTGAAAGCTGATTTTGATTTAATAACGATTCCCCAAACGAGGCATAAGAAGCTGCCAAACCATTATCGTCTTTTATTTGAATTTTAATTGCTATTGCTTGCTCAAAAAAGTCTTCTGCTTTGTTAAAATCTCCTTTATTGGAATAAGCCAAAGCTATGTTTGAAAGCTGAGTTGCCTCCATTTTTTTATCATTAATCTTTTTACTTATTTCCAAACCTCTCTCGTAAGAAGTAATAGCATCATCATATTTTTTCTGATAATCCAAAATTGCACCTACATTATTATAACCGTTTATTAGTCCATCATAATTACCTAAGTTTTCTTGTATTTCTAATGCTTTTGTTAGGTACATGGTGGTTTTATCAAAATCCTGTATATAGTAATATACCACGCCTATGTTGTTGTATGCCTGAGCAATTCCGTTTTGGCTGTTTAATTTTTCTTCCGCTTTTAGAGCATTAAATAAATTATTAAGTGCTTCATCATATTCCGCTTTTCTTATATGAATGGTAGCAATATTATTCAACACTACTGCAAAACCTTTTGTATCGTTTGTATTTTCAATTATCAGTAGGGCTTCTTCGTATTTTACTGAAGCTTCCTCATAATTAGTCTTTCTTTCGTAGTAATTTCCAAGGACATTTAAGTTCATCCATTGCCCTTTTGTAAAATTTAAACTTCTTGCTAATACAATTCCTTTTTCAGCAAAAGCCTTTGCACTATCTAAATGTGTAATATTATAATGAGCAGCAATTTCTTGGTATAAAATTACTTTGGTTGTGTCGTTTTTTGAAGTATATAAAACCACCAACAAACTATCAATATTAGCAACTGTTTTCTGTGCTAAAGAAAATTGAACACAAAATATTAATAGTAATATTGAAAGAAGTTTTTTTAGAATCATCAAGTCTTATTATAAGTTAAAAGTACTCAATTCAGTTTGATTTCTGACTGAACCCTTAAAGAATCGTTTAAATTATAAATTTGAAAATTGTATTTCTGTAAGCCTTTATACCTAAATTTTATTTGAGTTTTATGCATAGAAATTTCCTGTTCTAAAGAAAGAATTTTTCTTGAATGTTGCGTTACAATTGAACTTTTTATTTTTATGAAATATAAGAACAATCCAACACTAACAATAGTATAAAATACAATGAAATAGGACATTATTTGTGGTAACTATGAATTTGTAAATTTATTAAAAAGAGCATTACAAAAGAATAAGGCAGATGCCGTATTTATGAAGGAAACACAATAAGGATAGAGCTTCCATTATTTATTTTTGAAGCTATTTTTACCTTCCCGTTTAGGTCTTTTGCTCTTTTCCTGATGTTCAGAATTCCGTTCCCCATTTCAGTATTTTCTATATCGAAACCAATTCCGTTGTCTCTAATTTCTACTTGAAAAGAATTATCAGATTCACTAATCTGTACAGAAATTTTTGAAGCTTTTGCATATTTTGAAGCATTATTTATTCCCTCTTGAATAATTCGATACAAATTCATTCCTTGAAGTGAAGTGAAGGTGTAATCTTGATTGGTATTCGGATTAATTGTAAATGAAAATTCAGTTTTATCTGAAGCAACATTTGCTTGATCTATAAAGTTTGAAATTCGAGTTTGCAAATCTTCAAAAGTAATGTCGTTTTTGTTCATTGCCCAAATAGTATCACGAAGTTCGTAAATAGTATTGGTGGTAAATCCACTGATTTTTGATATTTTATCTGCTGTTTCACCTTCTTTTAAACGGTATTTTAAATTATCTAAAGATGAGATTACAAATGTGAGTTGCGAACCAATATTATCGTGTAAATCTCTTGAAATTCGAAGTCGTTGTTCTTGTAATTGATTTTGGGTTTCAATTTTAGCTAAGGCGGTTTTTAATTCGTTTTCTTTTTTTAGCTGTTGGTTTTTAAGTTTTTGTTGGTTATTAATAAAATATCCTAACAAACCAAGAATTAGTGCAAAGCCCAAAGATCCAAAAATCATAATGTTTTTTTGTTCTACTTCTAATTCTGATTCTGCGAGGTTCGCGCGAGTTTCTGCTAATTTTTTTTCATTTTCGGCAATTTTAAATTTGGTTTCTAAACTTGCCATTCGTTCTGCATTTTTTAATGAAAAAATACTGTCTTTAAGTTGAAAACTTTTTAAAAAATACTCACTCCCTTTAGTTGTGTTTTGAAGTCTAAAATAGGTTTCGGAAGTATTTTTATAAAAAGTAACCATATGGTTCTTAAGACCTGGAAACTCTTTTATAAAAGCAAACCCTTCCTGTATAAAAGGCAAGGCTTTTTTGGTTGCTGAAGCTTATTATACGATTCGATTATATTTGATATAGTTGATAAATTTGCAGTACGTTCTATGGTTAAGGAGTTTCTTTCAATATTTATCTTCTTTAATATGGGAAGTGCTTCTTTATATTTATTGGTTAACATATAAATATTAGACATGGTGTTTAAAGCTTCATAATATATTTGTAACGATTTCACCTCTTTTGCTTTTTTTACTGCAAGTTCAGCATACTTTAGAGCTTCCTTATACTGTTTTTTCTCTTTTAAATTAATGGCAATATTATTTAAGGAGGCTGGAATTTCGTTTGTAACTTGGTGTTCTTCTCTTATTTTTAAAGCCTTTTTATGATAAGTTAATGCCTTATCATATTGCCCCATTTCTTGATAAATAAGTCCAATGTTATTAAGGTAAATTCCGTCACGAATATTGGTAGTATTCCCGTTATTTAACTCTAAGGCTTGAAAAAAATAGTCCAATGCAGCTTGGTACTCTCCTTTATTCCAATTAAACATTCCCAAATTATTGGTCACCATACTTTTTAGTATAGCTATGTTTTTTTTATTACTAATATTCAGTGCTTTTTCAAAATAATATTTTGCTGAATCTGATTTTCCCGTAACATCAAAATAAATTCCGTAGGTATTAGTAAGCTCTGCTTCCGAAAAATAGTTTTGCTTTTTTTTTGCTTCAAGAATTGCAGGTTTTAATATTTTTTTTGCTTCGGAAGGTTTATTGAATATATAATAGAATCCAACTTTATTAAGCACTCGTAGTCGTATCGAATCATTAGTAGTTTCAGCAATTTGAAGTAAACTATCTATTTTATTTGAAGGATTTTGAGCTAATACAGATGTCGTAATAATAAAAATTAAAATTAATAAGGTAGGTTTATTCATTACGAAAAATTTTGATACTTCAATCTAAGAAAAATATTTTAATATAAACATTGACCTTTTTACAAATATTTTTTTTTAATATACTGGGTAATATTAAAACTCAAATTAGTTTTCAACAAGCTTTCCTGTATCCCATTCTCCTGGAGAAACCTCATCTTTTAAATTAACTGAAATCCCTAAACCGTGTTTTTTTCCGTCTTTAAAATAACCAAAATACTTTCCTTCAGCGGTTGCCATAATGCCAAAACCTTCTGGTTGGTTGTTTTTAATATAGCCCATATAAACAGATGAAGCTGTAAATATTTGTCCGTAAGTAGCAATTCCATTTTCAAAAATCGCTTGTATAAATTCACTCTCATTTCCATCAAGTTTTCCATAGCCATTTACGCAATTACCTGTACAATTTGGTGGGTTTTTGGGATCTTCGTCAAAAGTAAATTGCTCTCCAGGCTTTGAATCTGTCCAATGGTAAGCCCAAGTATTGCCTTCTACATTTTGATAAACTCCAATTCCATCTTGCATTCCTTCTTTAAATTCACCAAAATATTTTTCGTTATTAGCTTTAAAAAAAGCACCATCTCCATCAAATTTTTTATTTTTAAATTCCCCCACATAAGCATCATCGTTTATGTATTTTAGCAAACCTAAACCATTCTGAGAGCCATTTTGCCAAAAGCCAGAATAAGTAGCATCAGTATATTTTTTAACACCATAACCATTATCACAATCGCCAGAAAAGCAGTCTTGTGAGATGATACTATTTAAAGGAATAATAAAAATAAAAAAATACATTTTCATAATAAGGGATTTAAAAATTTAAAATTATCTACTAGGTATTTGTAGTTCTTTATCTGAATATAATTGAAACGATTGCAAGTAATACAACTAATATTAAAATACCAAAAATACTATTGGTGTATTTGGTATTTTCTTTGTTTTGTATGGCTTTTCTATTAAATAAAAACCCGAAAATTAAAAACGGAATTATCATATCGATACTCGACCAATATTCCCATTTTAAACAAACAAGTAAGGCTAAAACCGAGAACAGTCCTGCTAAAACGGTATAGGCTCTTTTCTTTAAAATTGATTTTTTTACTATGTTGTTGTTCGATAATACAACTCCTACTATTATATGAAAAAGAAACAAAGCAACTGTTATAATTAAGGCTGGAAACAAGGCTACCATTAAAGTAAAAGCCCAATTAAGAATATCTATGTCAGTATTTTGTAAAAAAAGAAAGTACATTTTTTAATAATTTAAATTTTTTATTTTTTATTCAGAAAATTCTTGGTATTTCCTTTTCATTTCTTCGTAATGTTCATAAGAACTTGATTTGCTTTTAACAAAACTATCAAAGCTTTTCGAATCCTTTTTAAAAGAAACCATAATTGAATCCACCAATAATCTAAATACTATAATTAAAATTGCAGGAACCATTCCTCCTGGAAAAACCACCAAAGAAAAAGCTGATAAAATCACCACAAATTGCTGGATAATAATCCGAACATAAGGTTTAAAGAAAATTGATTTTGGAGTGTAATCTAAATATTTTTTAGGCACTAAAAAGTTATTATAAAAATAGGAAATGTTCGTAACTCCAATTGAAACTAATACATATAGTATACCCGATTCTAATGAAAATAAATCAGGAATATTTGAAATTTCCTTACTAATAAAACTAAAAAATAAAATTAATTGAACTCCAACAAAAAAACCATAATGAAAAATAAAAAATAAAATCAATCCGTAGCCAGATTCTAATGAAGTTGCTTTTTCATCCTTTTTACCATGTTTAATCACCAAAAATAGTTTAACCACATGAAGAATACCAATTATAATAGTTTCTAAAAAATACGCTAATACAATGGCTATTGGATCTGCATTATTAGTAAACAATAACACTAACAGAAACAAAGCATTCAACCATAAAGCCCTGTTATTTTTATTTGGAGTAAAAAACGGTTTCAACATAATTATAAATATAAGAAAAACCTCACACTAAGTATGAGGTTTTTGATTGTAAAATATCCCCATAATTACAATCTAACATAAATGGTTTAGAGCATTTAATTATTTTTTTCCTAACACAAACTTTTCTAAATTTTCAACATTGGCGCCAACTACAGCATTTATTAATTTATAAAGGTTTGGGTCTAAACCAACTGCTTCATTTCGGGTTTTTGTTTTTCCTTTTTTGTTTTTGTATTCTACTTCTTCTGTTATAAAAACATCGCTGTATTCAGGATTTTTATCATAAAGGTTTGTTCCCAATTTCACACTAATACTTTCACTATAGTCAGTATAAAAAGTTTCAGTACCACTTGCTGGGTTTTTATATAATAAATTTGATTTAATACTATAAACTGCATTTCCAGTAATGGACATTACTATTTCTACTATTAAAATAGCGTCTAATTCAAGTTGATTAAAAAAGGCATCTCGAGCTTCAATTTGCTTACCTGCAGCCTTAAGACCAAAACTTTCTAAAGGCATTGCACGGTATCCAATTACTGGCCCTGAATTTCCAGATCCCGTGATACCAGAAAACATAGTAAGAATTTTTGGGTTTTTTAACTCATAGTTATAATATAAATCTTGTTTAACTTCCGTATCTAAATATTCTGAAGGCTCAAGTAAATTCATCCCTTTATTATTAAAGGAATCTTTCATTCCTTTAATTACATTGAAGTAGATTTCGTTTGCAACCATACTTGTTCCGTCTTTTGTTGCCTTTGCTGTGGTTGAGTGTTTCCAACCTCCAGCAGTATAAGATGATGATGAACTTCTGTCATTCACCACAAAAGTCAAAATCCCTACTTTTTTAGGCATCACATAATCTTCTGCTGTCACATATCCTTTTTTAATCTGTGATTTTCTAATGTATTTAGAATCACCAGTTCTTCCATAAACAAATGTCTTACTATACATTTTTTCTGGTTTATCTAAAAGTTTTTGAATGCCTGCTGATTGACCAATAGTATTGGTAGTAAATAAAATTATTCCTATAATAAAAATTGATCTAAGTAATATTGAGTTTTTCATAATAAAGGTTCAATTACTTTAGTCAAAGATGAAATTATTATAAAAGGATATCAATAAGGCAATTGACGTATTTAATTAATAAAATAAATATAAGTCACTAATTTTCTACATAAAAAAAACCGAAAAAAAACATACTGTTTCTTCCCGGTTTCCACGTAAAAACCTCAACTCTGAGATTTTCTTAAATATCTTAAAATATTATTCAATAGTCGCTTTAAAACTTCCTTCAGTAATAGTTTTTGTTGAACTATCGTCAGCATTAAAACCTTCAAAAGAAAATGTCCCCTCTATTGTTGTTCCGTCATCAGATGTAATAGTAATAGTTCCCGAACCAATATCAAAAGTTGAATTCCATAAATTATTAGGTAAAGTAATGTATGACAGTGAATTTACATTTGTAATATTGTCTCCAGTTGTATAAGTCCCTTCTCCATTGTAATTAAATACAGATCCTCTAATCGTGTTCCCTTCATTTGTTCCTCCTTGGAATGTCATTAATCCATTCCCAGATGTTGCTCCTACAATTACAGCAGGAGTTTGAGCCGCTGCAAAATTACTACCATCTACCTTAGCAGTTAAAAATTCTTCACCTCCGGTTCCTCCATCACCACCATCTCCACTATCATCGCTACTACTACAAGATGCTAAAATTACCGAAAGACATAAAAGTGTTACGTAAATTGTTTTTTTAATCGTTTTCATAAGTTGAGTTATTTATTAGTTTATATATGGCAAAAATGCGCCGAAACTCAACCTTGTACAATAGGGCAATTGCCGTATTCTTAAAATTTTAGGTGTTTTATTTTTTTCTGAAGGGTACTTATCTTAGCATTTAACTTCTTTAAAAACAATTGATGCTCTTCACTTTCAGGATGGAAAGGTCGGTGTTGCAAACTTGTTTGAATGCTCGCTATTTCTTTCTGAAGGGATTGTGTTTCTGAAGAAATCCAAGTTTCATTAAATGCTTCCCATATAATTTGAACTGCAGTAGAGTTAGGATGAATCATATCTTCTTTATAAAAACGATAATCACGTAATTCATCCATCATGATTTCGTAGGAAGGAAACATTTCGACTCCGCTCAATGACCTATTCCCTTTAGTAATATTATAAATTACTGAAACTAAATGAGACTTACTCACGGTATTTTCAACAAATCCGTCTTTTAAATGCCGAACGGGAGAAACAGTTAAAATAAAAGTAACTTTAGGATTAACCTTTTTTATTTTTGAAAGAGTATTGTTTATTGAAGCTGAAATTTTTTCTACTGAAAGTAGCTTTTTAGTAAAATTTTTCTGCGGAATTTTATAACAATTGGCAACTACCGTATTGCTTTCATTATGCTTATAAACCCAAGAAGTTCCATAAGTAAAAACAATATGTGAAGCATTTTCTAGATACTCTTTTAAGCTTTTTAAATTCAGGTTTAATTGTGTAATTAATGCTTCTTTATTTGAATTACTCAAAACCGAATGCACCTCAAAACAATGCCATTGCTCTTGGAAGAAAAACACACCTTCTTCTTTAAAATAATTAGTTTCCAAAGCACGAATGATTAGTTTTTCAATCGCCAAAGGTTGAAAAAGTATCCCAAACGGATTTTGAAGGTTTTGAAATTTAAAGTACTCCAATTTCGCTCCAATATTCTCTACAAAACACGACCCCATAAGTAAAACCTTAGAATTGTAATCTATTTGGTTTTCTTGGGATGTTAAAGGTATTTTTGTTTGGAGTTTCATGTTTCTCTTGTTTTCTTTTCTCTCAATCTTTTCTCTCAATTTTTTCTCGCAAAGGCGCAAAGTCATTCTTTGTGGCTTGGCGCCTTTGCGAGCAATTAAATTACATAAGTCTCCCCTTGAGCTAAAGCCTCCGCAATCCCATCAGGGTTTTTACCACCAGCTGTTGCAAAGAAGGGCTGACCACCTCCACCACCTTGAATATATCTTCCTAAATCTCTAATTATTTTACCTGCGTCTAATGTCTTTGAAGCCACTAAGTCTTTTGAAATATAACACGATAATAATGCTTTTCCATTTTGTTTGGTTCCGAGTAATAAAAACAGGTTATCAATTTCGCCTCCCAATTCAAATGACAAATCTTTAATTCCATTCGCATCTAAATCTATTTCTTTTGCTAAATAATTGATTCCGTTTATTTCAGAAATTTCAGACTTAAGTTCTAATTTTAAATGCTTCGCTTTCTCTTTCAATAAAGATTGAATCTGCTTTTTCAAGCTTGAATTTTCTTCCTGAATAGTTGTGATACTTTTTATTGGATCTTTTGTATTCTGTAACAACTTAGTTACTTTTTTATACGTATCTGAATTCGAAATAAAATAATCTTTCGCGTACCCTCCAGTAATTGCTTCAATACGACGAATACCAGAAGCTACTGCCCCTTCATGAAGAAGGATAAAATGCCAAATATCTTTGGTGTTTTTAACGTGAGTTCCCCCACAAAGCTCCGTAGAACTTCCAAATTTTATAGCTCTTACTGTATCACCGTATTTTTCACCAAACAGTGCCATCGCTCCTTCATCTATAGCTAATTGAAATGGAATATTTCGCTTTTCTTCCAATTGTAATCCTTCTCTAATACGAGCATTTACAAAATTTTCTATTTCTTTTAATTCTTCTGAAGTTACCTTACTAAAGTGTGAAAAGTCAAAACGCAATCCACGACTGTGAACCATTGATCCTTTTTGTGTCACATGTTCTCCTAATACACTTCTTAATGCCTGATGTAACAAATGCGTTGCCGTATGATTTGCCTCTGTATATGATCTTGTTTTTAAATCTACAACTGCTTTAAAACTATCGTTTACATTTTTTGGTAGGTTCTTAATATAATGAATTACCAGATTATTTTCTTTCTTAGTATCAACGATATAAACTAAATCTCCATGTGAAGATTCTAAATATCCTTTATCTCCAACTTGCCCTCCTCCTTCCGGATAAAACGGCGTTAGATTAAATACTACTTGATAAAACTCACCGTGTTTTTTTGTTTTTGTTTTTCGGTAACGTGCTATTTTTACTTTAGTTTCTAAGTAATCGTATCCTATAAATTCCTGTACATCATCTTCTAACAACACAACCCAATCTCCAGTTTCTACTTTGGTTGCAGCTCTAGATCTATCTTTTTGTTTCTGAAGTTCTGTATCAAATTCTGCTTCGTTTAAATCAAGCCCTCGCTCTCTTAATATCAAAGCAGTTAAATCCTTTGGAAAACCGAAAGTATCGTACATTTCAAAAGCTTTCTGACCAGAAATCATTTTTGAGTCTGCATTTTCTATAACATTTTCAAGCAATATTAATCCTTGATCTAAGGTTCTTAAAAAGGAATGTTCTTCTTCCTTTATTACGATTGAAATTAATTTCTTCTCACGTTTTAGCTCAGGAAAAGCGCTTCCCATTTGTTTGCTTAAGGTTTCAACTAACTGATAAATAAACGGTTTTTTGGTTCCTAAAAAGGTAAACCCATACCGAACAGCGCGACGTAAAATTCTTCTTATTACATAACCTGCTCCAGTATTACTTGGTATTTGTCCATCTGCAATCGAAAATGCCACAGCTCTTACGTGATCTGCAATTACCCGAATAGCAATATCTACTTTATCATCGGTTGCTTTTGGATTTTCATATACATTATTGGTAATGGTTTCAATTTCACGAATTAAGGGTGTAAAAACATCCGTATCGTAATTACTTTGTGTGTTTTGCATCACCATACAAAGGCGTTCAAAACCCATTCCTGTATCCACATGAAGCGCTGGCAAATTTTCAAGACTACCATCTGCTTTCCGGTTGAACTGCATAAAAACCAAGTTCCAAAGTTCTACTACTTGAGGATGATCTTGATTTACCAAATCTACACCTGGAACTTTTAAACGGTCTGCTTCTGGACGAATATCTACGTGGATTTCGCTACAAGGACCACAAGGACCTTGGGCTCCCATTTCCCAGAAATTGTCTTTTTTGTTTCCGTTGATTATTCTATCTTCTGGCAATAAGTTTTTCCAGAAATTATATGCATCAGTATCTCTTTCTAAACCTTCAGATTTGTCACCTTCAAAAATGGTCACGTATAATGAGTTCTTATCAATCTTTAATTCTTCCGTTAAAAACTCCCAGGCCCATTCAATCGCTTCCTTCTTAAAATAATCACCAAAACTCCACTTTCCTAACATTTCGAACATGGTATGGTGATAAGTATCCATTCCTACTTCTTCCAAATCATTATGCTTTCCACTAACACGAAGACATTTTTGAGTATCGGCAACGCGTTTGTTTGTAATTGCTTTATTTCCTAAAAAATATTCTTTAAACTGGTTCATCCCCGCATTTGTAAACATTAAAGTTGGATCATCTTTAATTACCATCGGGGCAGATTCAACAATTGTATGAGATTTTGAACTGAAAAATCTAAATATTTGGAACGTATTTCCTTGGAAGTCATAAGTTAAATGTTTTATAAAAAGCTTAATTAGGCAAAAGCGGATACAATTTCTATATTTGTCTTTCGTTTTTAAACAAACCGCTATCCCCAATGAGCAAAAATAAGATTTTTTAACGTATGACTAAAGTAAAATATTACTACGATAGTGAGACTTTGTCGTATCGCAAAATAAAACATAAAAAAGGCAGGAAAACAAAGATTTTCTTTCTTAGTTTATTAGGTATGTTATTAAGTGGATTTCTGCTTTTAATCATCTATTTAAACCTCCCTTACATTGAAACTCCAAAAGAAAAAGCATTAAAAAGAGAACTGGAAAATATGCATTTACAGTTTGAGCTTTTAAATAAAAAAATGGACTTAGCTGAAAGAGTACTCTCCGATGTGGAGGATCGCGACAATTCCATTTACAGAGTTTATTTTGAAACCGATCCCATTTCTGAAGAGCAACGAAGAGCAGGTTTTGGAGGAATTAATAGGTATCGTGATTTAGAAGGTTTTGATAATTCAAACCTAATTATTTCAACCAATAAACGAATTGATATTCTTCAAAAACAAATTGTGGTTCAATCAAAATCTTTAGATGAAATCGCACAATTAGCTGAAGAAAAAGAAAAATTATTAAAGGCAATCCCTTCCATTCAACCCGTTAAAAACGAAGATTTAACTCGAATGGCTTCTGGCTTTGGTTATCGTTCCGATCCTTTTACAAAAATTAGAAAATTTCATTGGGGAATGGATTTTACCGCTCCAAGAGGAACGCCTGTTTATGCTTCTGGTGATGGAAAAGTTATTCGTGCCGACCGAAATTCTACTGGCTACGGAAGGCATATTAGAATTGATCATGGTTTTGGATATGTGAGTTTATATGCGCATCTTTACAAGTACAATGTAAAAAAAGGTCAGAAGGTAAAACGTGGTGATTTAATTGGGTTTGTAGGGACTTCAGGAAGGTCGCAAGCACCTCATCTTCACTATGAAATATTTAAAGATGAACAACGAATCAATCCTTTAAATTTCTACTACGGAAATCTTTCTGCAGCCGAATTTGCTGAATTATTAGAAAAAGCACAACAAGAAAATCAATCCTTGGATTAATGCACGTAGAATTATCAGAAAAAAGATATTATGGAATTGGAGAAGTTGCCAAAGCTTTTTCAGTTAATACTTCATTAATCCGTTTTTGGGAAAAAGAATTTGATGTAATCAAACCGAAAAAAATGCCAAAGGCGATCGAAAATTCACCCAAGAAGATATTAAAAACCTCGAACTTATTTATCATTTAGTAAAAGAACGAGGGTTTACTCTGGAAGGTGCAAAAATTCATTTAAAAGAAAAAAAACATCAGATTTTAGATAATTTTGAATTAATTCGGAAATTAGAAACCGTAAAAACCGAACTTTTAAAAATTAAAAAACACTTATAAACCAACAAAAATGAAAAAATCAGCTATTATTATAATCGCAGTTGTTGCCATACTTGCAATCATAGGATATTCTATTGGTCCAAAATTTTACAACACAGGAATAAGACTACAAGAAACAGCAACTGCTCAATGGGGAAATGTTGAAAGTTCTTACCAACGTAGAGCAGACTTAATTCCAAACATTGTAAATACTGCCAAAGGTTATGCAGAATTTGAACAAGAAACCCTTACCAAAGTTATTGAAGCTAGAAGTAAAGCTACTTCTATCACCATAGACCCAAGTAACATCACTCCTGCTCAAATGGAGCAATTTCACCAAGTACAAAGTGGATTGAGCTCTGCTTTATCAAGGTTATTAGCAACTTTTGAACGCTATCCAGATCTTAAAGCAAACGAAAATTTTAAGGAACTTATCAATGAACTAGAACGAACCGAAAACCGTATTAATGTGGAACGAAATCGTTTTAATGAAGCTGTAAGACCTTACAACCAACATTTAAAAGTATTCCCAAATAATATTGTGAATAATTTTATCGGAAAATTTGAAGAAATGGAATATTTTAAAGCAAAAGAAGGAACCGAAGACGCTCCTGTTGTTGAATTTTAATTCTGAATTAACATGACAGAAGTCGAAGCCTTTTTAACTCCCAACGATGAAACCGAAATTGTGGAAGCTATACGTTTAGCTGAACTTAATACTTCAGGTGAAATACGGGTACATTTAGAGCCTCATTGTAAAAAGGATTCTTTTTCGCGTGCTGAAGAAGTTTTCAATAAACTAGAAATGTATAACACCAGTAACCGAAACGGCGTACTTATTTATGTTGCGGTTGAAGATCATTCTATAGTTATTATGGGCGATCAAGGAATCAATGAAAAAGTACCGGATAATTTTTGGGAATCTACCATCAATATCATAATCGAACATTTTAAAAACGGAAATCCAAAACAAGGATTAGTCGATGGTATTTTAAAAGCTGGGGAACAACTAAAAAAATACTTTCCATATATGTCAGATGACATTGATGAACTCCCAAACACTATATCTAAAGGAACCAATGAATAATTTACATTTAAAAAAATCGTTCCTATTTACGCTTATTGGTTTATTGTTTTTTACATCAGTTGGAATTGCTCAATATGACATTCCTAAAAAACCTTCAAGCACACAAGCTCAAACTTCATTATACGATTATATTGGTTTGCTTTCTGCAACTGAAAAATCGGCTTTAGAACAAAAATTAATTCGGTATTCAGATTCTACTTCCACACAAATTGTGGTAATTATTATTGGCTCTACCCGAGGAGAAGATATTTCTTTTCTTGGAACTAAATGGGGACAAAAATGGGGGATTGGTCAAGACGGAAAAGACAACGGAATTTTAATGTTACTTGCTAGAAATGACCGTAAAATAGACATTAATACGGGCTACGGAATTGAAAGTATTATTTCCGATAGAGATGCCAAACAAGTTATCGAACGCATCATTATTCCACAATTTAAACAAGATGACTATTACGGAGGATTGGATAAAGGCACCGATGCCATATTTAAAATGTTGATGGGTGAATTTGATGAAAATCGAGATTTCTCTGATGATACTTCAATTTCAAACTACTTACCTTTTATATTTTTTATAATAATTTTTATTATAATCTTTAGTAGAGGTAAAGGGGGAAAAGGTGGTCGTGGCGGTGGCGGAAGCTTACTTGATATTATCATTCTAAGCAGTATGGGACGTTCTGGCGGATTTGGTGGTGGTGGCGGAAGCTTTGGAGGATCCAGTGGTGGATTTGGCGGTGGCTTCGGCGGCGGTGGCTTCGGCGGCGGCGGTGCTAGTGGTGGTTGGTAGTGTTAATGAATGAATGATTTAATGAGTGGATTATTCACAAACAATTCAACAAATAAACATAATTCCTCAATCAATTATCATAAACATATTCCCATCATTTGAATTTGCTTTTTTTCCAAGGCTATTAAATTTCCAACTAAAACTCAACATAAAATATTGCTGCAAAACCGTGCTTTGTGAATCTTGAATATAATCTGCGGTTGCAGTACGTTGCGCATTGGTGTTTTGGTTCAATAAATCATAGACTTTAAATGTGACAATTCCAGTGTCTTTTAAAACGCTGTAGGCGAGTGAAGCATTCCAAAACCACGAACTATTCTGAAAACCTGGAGCTACATCTGGGTTATAAATATATTTTATATCATTTCGCCACTCAAACTTTTTAGGAAGGAACGTTGCTGTTTTTAATCCAGCGCTGTGACGTAAAAAGTTTTGGTCTTCAAAAGTATCAATATCAAATCTGGTTTTTGAAATGGCAACATTATAATAAGGTGCAATTTCTAAAACATCATTCCAAGTAAAAGTTATTCTAGCATTTGGAGTTACTGAAGTATTGAGCGAAGCATACTTTACTTCATTATTAAAATTGATGTTTTTGCTCATATTTCCGTAAGCACCTAAACTAAATTTCACATTTCGAAGACTGTCAATTTTAACTTTCTTACTATAACTTAAACTTAAATCTATTCGATAATTGCCATCTACATTGGTGTAAGTGGTATTTTTTATTAAATTTTCATCAATACTTGTTTTTGAAATCACATCATTTTCAACAAAATTTAAATTGGCATAACTATAAAACCCGGTGCCTTTCTGAAAATCATAACTATTAAACCCAAGATAAATAGAATGGTTGTTAGAAGGTTCCAAATCTGGATTTCCTGTTACCGTATTCAATGGGTCAGAAACATCTACAAAAGGCTGTAATTGTGACAATTGTGGCGGTGTGTTGTTTTTACTATATCCCGTATAGAGTGAAGTTTTTGGATTGAATCTCATATTAAAATAACCGCCAAATTCTAACGCTTCAAAATCTCTTGTTAAACTTAATTCGGGTCGTAATAAATCTTGGTTTTCTAAGGTTCTAAAAACATAACCTGCATTAACACTTACCGACCATTTTTCTTGTTCATACCGCATTGCCATACCTGGTGTAATCCGTTTGTTTTTATAAATAAAATCTGTACTTAACTCTTCATTAAACAAGGTATAACCTAGTGTGTTTTCATCAAAATCGAAAGTGCTTTTCCTGTCTTCTCTTTTGTCATCACGAAGGCTATATTTAAAATCTAAGAATAATTTTTCGGAAACTAGGGGCAATCTATACGTTAAGGATGAGAAGAAACTATTTAAGTTTTTTGCACCATTTGTAAACTGATCTCTTATCAATTCTGTCGGATTATCACCGAAAGTATTCGTTTCAGATTTAAGGAAATCATCGGAATCACTATCGTTAAATTCATTCGTCATTCCAAAACGAAAAAAAGCACCTCTGTTTCCAAAACGCTTGGTAATATCTAAGTTATTTTTGACATTTTTTCCAGTAGATTCAACAAAAGAAGAACTAATTGACTTATTAGTAAGTTCGTTAAATTCATTCAAAGATTCTTCACTTGAAGAAAAGTTGGTTTTACTTTTATTATAGACAAATGAAGGTTTAATATTGATTAGAAAAGTAGAATCCAACTCAATATCAAAACCCATATTCACACTTTGCGTATCATTATTATTATCCGATTTTGAAACGGAATTTGTAAAATAACGGGAGTCGGGCAATATGTTTTCTCTTTGGGTGGCCGTTTCATTTTCCGAGTTACTTCCCGAATAAAAATAATCTGCATTTACATCAAATCCTTTTCCAAATTCATCTGCATAATTAGCACCAACTGTGTTGGAAGTTACAATTCCTTCTCCCATTCCAAAAGATCTTCCATCAATACTAAAACTTCCGCTAGAATTCATAGTCATAGATCTTCCATTTCCAAACATTTTCTGAATTTCCCCCAAACTAAAACCAGGAGAATTGGTGTTATTTCCTCCTGCCAATACGCTAATTCTTCTTTCGTTATCAAAAACATTGATCATTCCTGCATATTCGTAACGCTCGTCCGTACCACCTCCAGCTGCAACTCGTCCAAAAACCCCTTTGTTTTTATCCTCGCTAATCGTTAAATTAATCGTTTTATTATCCTTGTCGCCTTCTTCACCAGAAAATGCTTCCGATTTGGTTTTGGTATCGGTTACTTGCACTTTTTCAATAATATCTTTCGATAAATTTCTTGTAGTAATAGTTGGATCATCCCCAAAAAATGGTTTCCCATTCACCAAAATTTTATTTACGGGTTTTCCGTTGACGGTTATTTTTCCGTCTGCGTCAACTTCAACTCCTGGCAATTGCTTCAGTAAGTCTTCTACATTCGCATCTTTTTTAGTTTTGAAGGATTTCGCATTGAATTCTAAAGTGTCTTTTTTAATGGTAATCGGTGCTCGTGATTTGATGATTATTTCATCTAACTGATTGGTATTCGGTTTTAAAATAATTGGTGGAAGTACGATTTCTTCGGAATTAATTGCAATTTTTTCAACGTGAGTTAAATAACCAACATAAGAAACATAGAGGTTTAGATGGGTGTCAGAAGTTTTTTCTTCAATATAAAAGTGACCGTTTTTATCTGAAATTGTGTAGGTAACTAAGGTGCTGTCTTTTACTCTTTCCAGATAAATGGTAGCGGATTCTAAGGGAGAATTATCCTCCTCGGAAAGCAATGTTCCTGAAAGCTGAAAGGATTTATTTTGAGCAAAAGAAATGTTTGAAGCACAAAAAAGTGCTAAAATAAACAGAAGTCTTTTCATTTCGTTATTGATTGTTAGTTGATTGATGATTCAAAAACGAATTTAAAACAATTTTGTTTTAGTGGGGCTTAAAATTATTGTAAAAATGTGATTATGGCCATTTTGCACTTTGGCTGTACATCGACTTCGCTCAGCAACCACTTTCGACTAGACCATATAAAAATTTCATCTTAGATTAATCAGCACTTCGACTGCGCTCAGTGTGACATATCGAAAATCAAGAGGTAACTATTTCTTCCGAATATAAACGGTAATTGGAACTCCGTGAAAATCGAATTTCTCTCTAAGTTTATTTTCTAAAAAACGTTTATAGGGTTCCTTTACGTACTGTGGAAGGTTTGCGAAAAATGCAAAACTTGGATAAGGCAATGGCAATTGCATAATATATTTAATTTTTACGTATTTCCCTTTATAAGCTGGTGGTCCGTAGTTTTCTACTACAGGAAGCATTACCTCGTTAAGCTCACTTGTTTTAATACGTTTGCTTCGGTTTTTAAATACTTCAACCGCAGTTTCAATGGCTTTAAAAATTCGTTGTTTGGTTAATACTGAAATAAATACAATAGGAACATCGGTAAAAGGTTCGCATTGTTGTCGGATTCTAGTTTCATATTCCTTCACACTTTTATGATCTTTTTCAACCAAATCCCATTTGTTCACCAAAATCACAACTCCTTTATTATTTTTCTGAGCCAACCAAAAATATTTTGTACTTGTCCATCAAATCCACGAGTGGCATCCAAAACAACAATTACAACATCGCTGTGTTCAATGGCACGGACGCTTCGCATTACCGAATAAAATTCTAAATCTTCTTTTACTTTACTTTTTCTTCTAATTCCGGCAGTATCAACCAAGTTAAAATCGAATCCAAAACGGTTGTAATGGGTATCTATACTATCGCGTGTGGTTCCAGCAATATCGGTTACGATGTAGCGATCTTTTCCTATTAAGGCATTTATAAAAGACGATTTTCCTGCGTTGGGTCTTCCTACAACTGCAAATCTTGGCAATTCACTTGCTTCTTCTTCAACTGTATCTGGTAGTGCTTTTACTAAATCGTCTAGTAATTCTCCTGTTCCAGAACCATTGATACTAGACATGATATAATATTTATCGAAACCTAAAGAATAAAATTCTACTGCATCATTGGTACGACTAGCACTATCCACTTTATTTACTACTAAAAAAACAGGCTTGTTTGATTTACGAAGCAATTTAGTAACATCTTCATCCATTCCTGTTACGCCTGAAGTTACATCGGTCATAAAAACAATAGCATCCGCTTCATCTATCGCTAATTCTACTTGTTTATCGATTTCAGCTTCAAAAACATCATCACTTCCAACTACATAACCTCCGGTGTCTATTAATGAAAATTCTTTTCCATTCCAATCACTTTTCCCATAATGACGGTCTCTTGTAACTCCACTTACTGCATCTACAATCGCTTCACGACGTTGAATTAATCTATTAAATAAGGTAGATTTTCCTACGTTTGGTCTTCCTACAATGGCAACTATACTCATAACTTTTTATTTGAAAAATGTCGCCTTGAAATTTTCTGCAAGGCTCCTAAATAACAGGACTTTTTTAAGCCTTATTATTTCGCTGCAAAGGTAGGGTTTAAAATTGAAGAAAAAACTCTAAATTACACTCCAAACTATTCATTTTATGAGCTTAGAAAACGAGATTTTATTACGACCAAGATTCAAACTGGAAATTGATCAAAATAATGAGAATGCCTTGGAAACCTTTGAAAAGAGTAAGAAGGAACAAAAGGACTTTGTAGTTTCAAGAGTTGATAATCACGTTTTTATTCGAATTCCAAAGAGCAAACAACATTTTTGGTCTCCACAGCTTCATTTAGAAATTGAAGAAATAGATGATAAAAAAAGTGAATTGAAAGGATTATTTGGACCAAAACCATCTGTTTGGACGATGTTTATGTTTTTTCATTTTGCTGTAATTGTTCTTTTTATTGTGGTGGGAGCTTGGGCATATTCCAATTGGTCTTTAAAACTTGGTTATGGAATGCAATTAGGAATTATGGTTGCTTTGGTTGCTATCTGGGTTTTTCTATATTTTGCTGGAAGAATGGGAAAAGAAAAAGGAAAAGAAGAAATGAAACAGCTTTGTGGATTTTTGGAAGACACGCTAGATTTGAGAGATGTTAAGGAACGGGAGGATTGTGTTTAGGCACTAATTTCACGGATTCTCACTAATAAATAGGAACACGGATTTTTTTTACTAAAGACTGCACTTCGATACGTTTACGAAAAGCAAACACTCAGTTCCCTTTCTAACTGAAATCATTTATAATAACCCTACTAGATACGATCACTGGTTATACCCAAAACGTTTCAACTGTCGTTCGTTACTACGCCAATTTTTATTTACTTTTACGTATAATTCCATGTGCACTTTCTTTCCGAAGAATTTTTCTAAATCTTTTCGAGCCTCTACTCCTACTCTTTTGATGGCAGTACCTTTATGACCAATGATGATTCCTTTTTGAGTGTCACGTTCTACCATAATAACGCTTCGCATTCGGATGATGGTTTCTTCTTCAAAGAATTCTTCTGTATCGATTTCAACAGAATATGGAATCTCCTTCTTATAATGTATTAGAATTTTTTCACGAATGATTTCATTTACAAAAAAACGTTCTGGCTTGTCTGTTAACTGGTCTTTTGGATAAAAAGGTGGGGACTCTGGAAGCACTTCAATTATTTTTGAAAACACTTCTGGGACTCCAAAATTTTCTAAAGCTGAAATAGCAAATATTTGTGCATTTGGCACTTTTTTAGACCATAAATTCATTGCTTCAGAAAGCAACTCTTCATTACCTTTATCAATCTTATTAATTAAAAGTAATACTGGGATTTTAGCATTGGTGATTTTATTAAAAAAAGCTTCATCTTTTAACTCTTTTTCGCCCAATTCTACCATATAAATTAATACATCGGCATCTTCGAAAGCAGATTTCACAAAACCCATCATACTTTCCTGTAACTGATATGCGGGCTTAATAATTCCAGGAGTGTCGCTTAATATCATCTGGAAATCTTCCCCATTTACGATTCCTAAAATTCGGTGACGTGTGGTTTGTGCTTTGGAAGTAATTATAGACAGTCGTTCGCCAACAAAAGCGTTCATTAAGGTGCTTTTACCTACGTTTGGGTTTCCGATAATATTTACAAATCCTGCTTTGTGGGACATTGCGTTGTTTTTATTATTTACAAAAAAATTGATTGATCTGCTGCAAAGATAGTCTAAAAAGAAAATGATTAAAACAAAAAAACTCCACCATTTCTGATGAAGTTTTTCTTAGTAGCGGGAACTGGACTCGAACCAGTGACCTTCGGGTTATGAGCCCGACGAGCTACCTACTGCTCTATCCCGCGATATCGACTGCAAATATACAATCCTTTTCTTTTTTGACAAGCTTTATTTTAAAATTTTATATCTT
>JAJRQR010000036.1 GCA_024280145.1 Bacteroidota bacterium | reverse complement strand
CTAAAACAAAAAGGAAAAAATAAAGAAAAAATGAAATCCAAAAACAAGAAAAAGTAAAACTATAAAAAACGTCTAAATTATTTTTAGGCGTTTTTTAGTTAAAAATAAGTCTTGATATTTTATTTCTTCCAGAAGCAAAAGCCAAGGTGTCATTAACAAATTCTATTGCGTAGAATCCTTCTTTAGAAAGCTCTTTCCAAGAATCACCGCCATCATTGCTATAAGAAATACCAGGTGAGCCAACAGCTACAATTCCTTTTCCGTTGGTTCCAGGAATAAATTTAACCGAAGAACGATAGCCTGGAGCCTTCCCATTGTTTAATAATTCCCAAGTTTTTCCACCGTCATGTGTAATAGCCTTATTGCCTTCATTAAAATTTTTATTCTCCCAATCTCCTCCAAAAATAATTCCGGTATTTTTATTTAAAAAATCCACGCTATAAATTCCTGTCATCGATTTTCCTTGAATAATTGGGGTTTCAAATACTTCCCAAGTATTTCCTCGGTCAGCAGAATGAAAAACTCTTGCTCTCTTCCCTCCTGTTACAATCCAAACATGATTATTAAAAACTGAAATATTTGAATTACTTGCAGCAAAAGCAGCTTCTCCTATTTCAACTTTTGGAAGATTTTCACAAGCAATTTTATTCCAAGTATTTCCACCATCACGAGTAATTATAATAGAAAGGCAATCTTCTGTAGGATCTCCCATTGCAATTCCCTCCTTCTCATCCCAAAAGGTTATTGCATCATAAAATACTTTTTCACCTTTTTCTGAATATACTTCTTCAATATTTGTTGCTTCATTTTCTGTATGACCAATTTTATACAACACTCCAGGGTTTTCAATACTTAAAACAAATACAGCATTTTTTGTTGCAGAAATAGCTCTAAAATTTAAAAGAGAATCTTCGTATTTAATCGTGGCCAATTTTGGTGTTAGACCATCTATTAATCCAACTCTCCCATTATTTGCAGCAAACCACACCTTATCTACACCAACTGGTTTTATTGCACGAATGCTTAAACTGTCGGTAAAAATACGTTCTATTTTAACTGAAGAAAACTCCTTTGAAGCATCTTGGTTACAAGAAATTATTGTTAAAATAAAAACTAAAATCAGGAAAATTCGCATAGATTATTTTTTTTCAAAAGTAATCAAATAGGTACACCTTATTATAATACCTTTGCAAACTATTTAATTATTATGAAACGAGCATTTTATTCTTTTTTCACATACAACAAAATGACTAATAGCGAACAGCATATGTCAGATTTATCAAATATAATAGACATATGAAATTACACCGTAACTTGGTTTTTGCAACCATCGATTCTCTTCAACTTATTTTTAATGAAGGGAAACAAGCAGACAAAGTTTTAAGAAGCACTTTAAAAAGAGACAAACGTTGGGGATCACGTGATCGCGGATTTATTGCCGAAACTACCTACGACATGGTTCGTTGGAAACGTTTGTATGCAAAAATTGCAGATGTAAAAGAACCTTTTGATAGAACTAATTTATTTAGAATGTTTACCGTTTGGGCTACTTTAAAAGGAATTAAAATCCCTGATTGGCCTCAGTTTGAAAATACTCCAACTCGTAAGATTAAAGGTAAATTTGATGAGCTTTCAAAAATTAGAAAATACAAGGAATCTATTCCAGATTGGATGGATGAATTGGGAGTAAAAGAATTAGGGAAGAAATGGGATAAAGAAATTCATGCCTTAAATAAATTAGCAGATGTAGTTTTAAGAGTAAACACTTTAAAAGCTACTAAAGAACAAGTTCAAAAAGCATTAGAAGAAATAAATGTTGAAACCGAAGCCATAAAAGGATATCCACAAGCTCTAAAACTAAAAGAAAGAGCCAATGTATTTATAAGCGATGCCTTTAAAAATGGATGGTTTGAAGTTCAAGATGCTTCGTCACAAAAAGTAGCAAAATTTTTAAATCCAAAACCCGGAACTCGCGTGGTAGATACTTGTGCTGGAGCAGGTGGAAAAAGTTTACATTTGGCTGCCTTAATGGAAAATAAAGGACAAGTAATAGCACTTGATATTTACGAAAACAAATTAAAAGAATTAAAACGTAGAGCCAAACGAAACGGAGCACATAATATTGAAACCCGAACGATAGACTCCACCAAAGTGATAAAAAAATTATTTGGCAAAGCAGACAAAGTTTTAATTGATGCTCCTTGTTCTGGATTAGGTGTTTTAAAAAGAAATCCAGATTCTAAGTGGAAATTACAACCTGAATTTTTAGAAAACTTAAAAGAAACTCAAAAAGAGATATTAGATTCATACTCTAGATTGGTAAAACCTGGAGGACAAATGGTGTATGCTACATGTTCTTTATTACCTTCAGAAAACGAAAAACAAGTGTCAGCTTTTTTAAAACGAGATGCTGGAAAAGATTTTAAATTTGTAAAAGAAGAAAAAATCTTTCCTAGTGAATCTGGTTTTGATGGATTTTATATGGCATTGCTTCAAAAAAACGATTAACTAAAATTAATTAAAAATGAAAAAAATTACCCTATTACTTATTGTATTAACTGTGCAAACTATTTTCGCACAACAACCTTATTATAACGACGTTAACCTTACCCTAACAGGGCAAGATTTATATTTAGAGCTACAAAGTAAGATTGCTATAACTAACACCATTTTTAATTATGGTGATGTTAGAGATACCATGAGAATTACAGACGAAAATCCAAGTAATTCTTTTGACGTATTATTAATTTATGGTTATGATGATACTGGTAGTTGTACTAACGACAGATCAAGAAATAAAGATGATTTTGGAGGCTCAAATTGTGAATACAACAGGGAACATACTTTTGCAAAATCCAATGCTGATCCAGAAATGGGTAATGTAAGTAATAGTACAACGGGTATAGGAGCAGATCCTCATAATTTAAGACCTTCAGACCAACAAATGAATGGTAATAGAGGGAATAGAAAATTTGCTTCAGGTTCTGGCAATGCAGGAAATGTAGGTAGTAATTGGTACCCTGGAGATGAGTGGAAAGGCGATGTTGCAAGAATAATGATGTATATGTACACTCGCTACGGAAACCGTTGTTTACCTTCTCTTAATGGTTCTGGTGCTACTCAAGGTAGTACAGATATGCTGCAAGTATATTTAGAATGGAACGCTGAAGATCCTGTAAGTGAATTAGAAGATCAACGTAATCCTTATCTTGAAAATGAATATGGAAATAGGAATCCATTTATTGATAACCCATATTTAGCAACTATTATTTGGGGAGGAGCTCCTGCTGAAGATCGTTGGAATTTATTTTCGATTGAAGATGCTACTTTTACTAATTTAACTGTTTCTCCTAATCCTGCTACTGATATAATTTGGATTCAGAATTCTACAATTATTAATGATGGAACTATTGTAATTTATGATTTATTAGGAAGAGAAATTATTCAAGAATCATTTAATTCAAGTAAAAAATCGATTAACACTTCAACATTAACTCAAGGACTTTATTTGGTAAAAGTTACTTCAGAAAATAAACAAGTTATTAAAAAGATTATTATTTATTAATTTTTTTATGTAGATATATCTAGTCCTAAATAATCGATTCAAATTAATTAGGACTAGATTAATAAATTTTATTATTTTACAACAACTTAATCTTTTTTTTAAAGGTGGTTGTATTCTGACCTCTAACTTTTAAATGGTCAAATATTTTATCTTCATTATCATTACTCTATAGGTAAGCTGTATATTCTAGAAAATCTCTTATTGCATTTGTACCAATAAAAAACCCCTAAATTAATTCTACTGGAAGAAAGAATTTATAAGCTTTTTTATCTTCGCCTGTATTTATAAAAATAAGTACCTTTGCTTTTTTAAAAACCGTGATAAAATTAAACGATGATTCACTTTTTTGGAGACCTTAAAAATACCGTTTTTACTGTCCAAACTTCCGCGCAACTTTCAGTAACTGAAATAGATAAACTACAATGGCTTTTTGGCGACCAACATAAAATAAATGAATCCGTTATAGCGGATTTTTTTATTGGACCCCGTGCCGCAATGATTACTCCTTGGAGTACCAATGCTGTTGAAATTACCCAAAATATGGGTGTTGAAGGAATTATCCGAATCGAAGAATTTTATTCGGTTTCTGAAGACTTTTTAGATTTTGACCCGATGCTTTCTCAGAAATATTCGGAATTAAATCAGGATATTTTTACCATTGATATTCAACCTGAAGCCATCATAGAAATTGAAGATATTAACGCCTACAATCAAGCGGAAGGATTAGCTTTAAATAATGAAGAGGTAGGCTATCTTGAAAATCTATCTAACAAATTAGGAAGAAAATTAACAGACAGTGAAGTCTTTGGGTTCAGTCAAGTAAATAGTGAGCATTGTCGTCATAAAATATTTAACGGCACTTTTATTATTGATGGTAAAGAAATGCCTTCTTCCCTTTTCAAATTGATTAAAAAAACATCTAAAGAAAATCCGAACACCATCGTTTCTGCTTATAAAGACAATGTTGCTTTTGTAGAAGGACCTAAAGTGGTTCAGTTTGCACCAAAAAGTGCCGACAAACCAGATTTTTATCAAAATACAGATTTTGAAAGTGTAATTTCAATAAAAGCTGAAACACACAATTTTCCAACTACCGTAGAACCTTTTAATGGAGCTGCAACAGGTAGTGGTGGAGAAATTAGAGATCGTTTAGCAGGAGGAAAAGGATCACTTCCATTAGCAGGAACAGCGGTTTATATGACTTCTTATTCTAGACTTGAAGACAGCCCCTTCGACTCCGCTCAGGACAAGCCTTGGGAAAAAGCAATGCTAGCAAGAGAATGGCTGTACCAAACGCCATTAGATATATTAATAAAAGCTAGTAATGGTGCATCTGATTTTGGAAATAAATTTGGGCAACCATTAATTACCGGTTCTGTTTTAACTTCTGAAAACGAAACCAATGGAAGAAAACTTGGGTACGATAAAGTAATTATGCAAGCTGGTGGAATTGGCTACGGAAAAGAGACCAAGCCATTAAAGACATTCCTCAAAAAGGAGATAAAGTAGTATTATTAGGTGGAGAAAATTATCGTATTGGAATGGGTGGTGCTGCGGTTTCTTCTGCAGATACAGGTGTATTTTCTAGCGGAATTGAACTTAATGCCATTCAGCGTTCCAATCCTTAAATGCAAAAAAGAGCTGCCAATGCCATTCGTGGTATGGTGGAAAGCAAAGTAAACCCTATTGTTTCTATTCACGATCACGGTGCGGGAGGACACTTAAATTGTTTGAGTGAATTGGTGGAAGAAACCGGTGGAAAAATAGATTTAGATAAGCTTCCAGTTGGCGACCCTACTCTTTCAGCTAAAGAAATAATAGGAAACGAATCGCAAGAACGAATGGGCTTAGTGATTAGCGAAGAACATATCGCTAAATTAGAACGAATTGCAAAAAGAGAACGCTCTCCAATGTACGAAGTTGGAGAAGTTACTGGAGATAATCGCTTTACTTTTGAAAGTAAATCTTCTTGTGAAAAACCAATGGATTTCCATTTGGAAGATATGTTTGGAAGCTCTCCAAAAACAATTATGAACGATATTACTATTGTTTGTGATTATGAAAATCCAACCTACGATGCTTCAAAAATAAATGAATATTTAACTAATGTACTATCACTTGAAGCTGTAGCCTGTAAAGATTGGCTAACCAATAAAGTAGACAGGTGTGTAACTGGTAAAGTAGCCAAACAACAATGTGTAGGTCCTTTACAATTACCATTAAATAATTGTGGAGTAATGGCATTGGATTACAACGGAAAAGAAGGAGTTGCAACCGCTATTGGACACTCCCCTATTTCGGCTTTAGTCGATCCTGTGGCAGGCTCTAGAAGCTCGATTACCGAGGCATTATCCAATATTATTTGGGCTCCTTTGGAAGAAGGATTAAAAAGCATTTCACTTTCTGCCAACTGGATGTGGCCTTGTAATAATGAAGGCGAAGATGCGCGATTGTATAAAGCTGTAGAAGGAATTTCGGAATTTGCTATCGAGTTAGGAATCAATGTTCCTACCGGAAAGGATTCTCTTTCTATGAAACAAAAATATAAAGATGAAGAAGTTATTGCTCCAGGAACGGTGATCATTACTGCAGCTGGACATTGTAACGATATTAAAAAGGTAGTGGAGCCTGTACTTCAGAAAAATAAAGGAAGTATCTATTATATCAATATTTCGAAAGATGATTATAAATTAGGTGGCTCTTCATTTGCACAGATTTTAAGTGCTATCGGAAATGAAGTTCCAACTATTAAAGATGCTGCTTATGTTGCGACTGTTTTTAATACGATGCAACAATTAATTTCAGACAATCAAATTGTCGCTGGGCACGATGTTGCTTCAGGTGGTTTGATTACCACACTTTTAGAAATGTGTTTTGCTGATACTAATTTAGGAGCTGAATTAGATCTTTCTAAATTAGAAGAAGACGATATTATTAAAGTGTTATTTGCTGAGAACAACGGAATTGTATTCCAAGCTTCAAAAGATGCTATTGTTGAAAAAACACTTTTAGAAAGTAATATCAACTTTGTCAAAATTGGAACAGTGACTGAAACAGAAATGCTTCAGATAAAGCATAACCATCAAGATTTATCATTTAGTATTCCTGAAATGCGTGATGTTTGGTACAAAACTTCCTATTTATTAGACCAACAACAAAGTGGCGAATTAAAAGCAACCGAGCGTTTTGAAAATTATAAAAACCAGCCTTTAAACTTTAAATTTCCTGAGCATTTTGATGGCGTCTTGTTAGGTCGAGCGCAGTCGAGACCTTTTGACAACCTTTCGACTGCGCTCAAGGAGACAAAAGGCAGACCAAAAGCAGCCATCATTCGAGAAAAAGGATCCAACTCCGAACGTGAAATGGCAAATGCAATGTACTTAGCAGGTTTTGATGTGAAAGATGTGCATATGACCGATTTAATTGAAGGTCGTGAAAACCTTGAAGATATTAAGTTTATAGCTGCTGTTGGTGGTTTTTCTAACTCAGATGTATTAGGTTCTGCAAAAGGTTGGGCAGGTGCATTTTTATACAACGAAAAAGCGAATAAAGCTTTAAAAGATTTCTTTGCTAAAGACGATACCTTATCATTAGGAGTTTGTAATGGTTGTCAGTTGTTTATTGAATTAGGATTGATTAACCCAGAAGATGAAGAGAAACCAAAAATGCTTCATAATGATAGTGGTAAGTTTGAATGTTCGTTTACTTCAGTAGAGATTCAAGAAAACAATTCGGTGATGTTATCTTCTCTTAAAGGTAGTACATTAGGGATTTGGGCGGCTCACGGTGAAGGGAAATTCAGTTTTCCAAAAGGTGAAAATCATTACAATATTGTTGGTAAATATGGACACGAAGGATTTCCTGCCAACCCTAACGGAAGTGATTTTAACACCGCAATGCTTACCGATATCACAGGAAGACACCTGGTTATGATGCCACATTTAGAACGTTCAACTTTTCCTTGGAACTGGGCAAATTACCCAGCAGATAGAAACGATGAGGTTTCGCCTTGGCTAGAAGCTTTTGTGAATGCAAGAAAGTGGTTGGTAAATAAATAGAAAATCAAAAAAACATATTAAAAAGCAATAATTTTCTTTCTTCTCAAATAAATATAAAAATTTAATTTTTCATAGTATTTTTACACTAAAATAACGACAAAATCGTTAACGGTTATAAAGTATAACAAAAGCTATGAAAAAATCATTACTCCTCGTATTGTTTATTACAATACAATTCACCTTTGCTCAAAATGTTCAAGAAAAATATCAACGAGCTAAAATTAATTATTCGCAAGCAAATAGTTTAGGACATCTAGAATCTTTAGGAATTCCCATAGATCACGGAACCCATAAAAAGGGCTATTTCATTATTTCAGATTTTTCAGTTTCAGAAATTGAAAAAGCTAGAAATGCAGGCTATCAAGTAGAAGTACTTATCGAAGATTCTAAAGAATATTTTCTTCAACAAAATAGCTCGAATAAAGCGTCAACAAAAAACCCAACTTGTAATGGTGGCAGTGCAGTAGAGTATGAGACTCCGATAAATTTCAATTTAGGAAGTATGGGCGGTTATTTAACTTACCAAGAAATGTTGAATGAGTTGGATCAAATGAAAGCTTTATACCCTAATTTAATTACAACAAAGGAAAATATCAGCAACTTTTTAACTGAAGGGCAAGCCGATAATTCAACATCACCCCCAATTGGAGGAAATGGAATTAAATGGGTAAAGATAAGTGATAATCCTACTACATCTGAAGGTGAACCACAAATATTATATTCTGCCATTCATCATGCTCGTGAACCTGCTTCCCTATCGCAGTTGATATTTTATATGTGGTATTTATTAGAAAACTACGATAGCAATCCAGAAATACAAAGTATTGTAAATAATACAGAACTTTATTTTGTTCCGGTGGTAAATCCTGACGGTTATTTATATAACGAAAAAACAGACCCTAATGGCGGTGGTTATTGGAGGAAAAATCGTAAAAATGGTTATGGTGTAGATCCTAATAGAAATTACGATTACTATATTAATGGAGATCCAAGCGATAATGTTTGGGGTGGTGAAGGAACCTCAACAGATACTTCTAGTGAGGTTTATGCAGGAACTGGTCCTTTTTCTGAAGTAGAAAACCAAGCAATGAAATGGTTTGTGGAAAACCATAATTTTATAATGGCTTTTAACAACCATACTTCGGGAAATTTGTTACTATATCCTTATGGTTATACTAATAATGCTCCAACTCCAGAAAATGATTTGTATGTAGGGATTTCAGCAGAATTAGTGTCTCAAAATGGTTTTAATAATATTATTTCATCTGGTTTATATCCAGCTGCTGGAGATAGTGATGACTTTATGTATGGAACTGTGGGAACACACAATAAAATATATGCATTTACTCCAGAAATTGGGCCTTCTTTTTGGCCTCCTTCCAACCAAATTGAAGGAATTTGTAAAGGAATGATGTACTTAAATTTAACGGGAGCCAAAATGGTTAATAATTTTGCAACAGTAAAAGATACTTCCCCACAATTTACAGGAGAACAATCGAGTGTAGATCTTACATTTGATTTAAAAAGATTAGGGGTTTCTGGGTCTGGAAATTTTTCAGTTAGCTTAAACCCAATTACAACAAATATTGTTTCTGCAGGAAGTCCTGTAATATTCAATAATTTAAGTTCTTTAGAAGAAGTAAGTGGGAATATCACCTATAATTTAACAACAGGAATTTCTTCTGGAGATACCATTTCTTTTGAAATGATTGTGAATAATGAAGACTATGATAAGGTGACAATCATTACAAAAACTTATGGAGTTTTACAGTCTGTATTTAATGATGTTGGTGATAGTGTAACAGATAATTTTAATAATAATGGTTGGGCTACTACCAGTGCAACTTATGTTTCACCTTCAAGTTCTATAACCGACTCACCTAATGGAAATTACCAAAACAACGCAAACAAAACAATTACAATCTCAGATCAAATAGATTTAACTGCTGCTCTTGGTGCAAATGTGACATTTTATGCAAAATGGGATATTGAAAATAATTGGGACTATGTACAATTAGAAGTTTCTACTAATAACGGAAATACTTGGATTCCGCAATGTGGAAATTTTACCAATGAAGGAAGTACAAACAATGGTCAGCCTACTGGGGAGCCATTATATGATGGAACACAAAACGATTGGGTATTGGAGGAAATAAATTTAAGTGACTATTTAGGAGAACAAATATTAGTTCGATTTCAATTTGAATCTGATGGAGCACAAAGTGCTGATGGTTTTTACTTTGATGATTTAAAAATTAATATTATAGATGAAACTTTAGGAACTACCGATCTCTCTGAAACAGTATTTAATGTGTATCCAAATCCGGTAGAAACTCTATTGACTATAAATACGACCTCTACTAATTATTCTATCGCCATTTATAATATTCAAGGGCAATTAGTAAATGAAATTAAGAATATTTCAGAAACACAAACGATAGATTATAGCAATTATACAACAGGTATTTATTTTATGAAAATAGTTTCAGAGAATACTTCAAAAACGGTTAAGGTTGTAAAAGAATAATTTTTTCAAAACTCTATATTACAATTCAAGGAGCAGCTTTATAGTTGCTCCTTTTTTATTTATTTAATGGAATATTTTATCGGGATTAACCAACAATAGGCCTCTTTTTTATTTATTTATATATTATAAATAATAAACAACCATCCTATGAAAAAGAATTTACTCCTATTATTCCTAATTACATTACAAGTAGCATTTTCCCAAAACACTCAAGAAAAATACCAGCGAGCAAAAATAAATTACAACCAAACAGATGGTTTAGCTAGATTAGATGCTTTAGGAATCCCTATAGATCACGGCATACACAAACAAGGCTATTTTGTGATTTCAGATTTTTCGATTTCAGAAATTGAAAAAGCTAGAAATACAGGATATCAAGTAGATATATTAATAGAAGATTCTAAAGAATATTTTCTTCAGCAAAACAGACTAAATAAAACTCCAGAAAGAAACCCCTCTTGTAATAATGGTTTTGTAGATTATCAGACTCCCGCTAATTTTAATTTAGGCTCTATGGGTGGCTATTTAACCTATCAAGAAATGTTAGATGAGCTAGATCAAATGAAAGCATTATATCCCAATTTAATCACTACCAAAGCAAACATTAGCAGTTTTTTAACTGAAGGAGAACCTGATAATTCGACTACCCCTCCTATTGGTGGAAATGGAATTAAATGGGTAAAAATTAGTGACAACCCAAATTCTTCAGAAAGTGAACCTCAAATATTATATTCTGCTCTTCATCATGCTCGTGAACCTGTCTCGTTATCACAACTTATTTTTTACATGTGGTATTTGTTAGAAAATTATGATAATAATCCTGAAATACAAAGTATTGTAGACAACACAGAATTATATTTTGTTCCTGTTGTAAATCCTGACGGTTATTTATATAATGAAAAAACAAATCCTGATGGCGGAGGGTTTTGGAGAAAAAACAGAAAAAACGAACACGGAGTTGATAATAATAGAAACTACGATTATTATATTAATGGAGACCCTAATGATAATATTTGGGGAGGAGAAGGAACTTCTACCGATATTAATAGCGATGTATATGCAGGAACAGGGCCTTTTTCTGAAATTGAAAACCAGGCAATGAAGTGGTTTGTTGAAAATCACAATTTTGTAATGGCTTTTAACAATCATTCTTTTAGTAACTTATTACTTTATCCTTATGGATATACTAATGGCGTTCCAACACCCGAGAACGATTTATTTATGGGTATTTCTAATGAACTTGTTTCTCAAAATGGGTTTGATAATATTTTATCCTCAGAGTTATACCCTGCTGCAGGAGATAGTGATGATTTTATGTATGGTACCGTAGGAACTCATAATAAAATTTATGCTTTTACACCAGAGATTGGGTCCTCCTTCTGGCCTCCTTCTAATCAAATTGAAGGCATTGCAAAAGAGATGATGTATTTAAACATTACTTCGGCTAAAATGGTCAATAACTACGCTTCTATAAAAGAAACTACTCCCCAATTTATAGGAGATAATTTTACTGTAGATACTACTTTTGATTTAAAACGCTTAGGTATTTCTGGTAGTGGAAATTTTACCGTTAGCATGAATCCAATTTCAACAAATATTAGTTCTGTGGGCAATCCTATATCATATAATAATTTAGATGTATTAGAAGAAGTATCTGGAACTCTCATTTATAACCTAGACCCTTCAATTGAATTGGGAGAAACAATAACTTTCGAATTAATTATAAATAATGGGGATTATGATACTACAACTATTATTACAAAAATATTTGGTGAATTGATTCCTATATTTCAAGATACTGGCGAAAGCGTTACTGAAAACTTTATAAATAACGGTTGGGGTTTGAATAATGTATTTTATGTTTCACCAACAAACTCAATTGCCGACTCTCCTTTTTCTTTTTATGAAATTAATGATTATAAAACAATTACTCTTTCTGAAGAAATTGATTTAACAACTGCTTTAGGTGCAAATGTTACTTTTTATGCTAAATGGAACATAGAAGCTTTTTGGGACTATGCACAATTTGAAGTATCCATAGATAATGGTGTAACTTGGACTCCCCAATGTGGAAATTACACCATAGAGAGTAAGGGTTTTGGCGTGCAAACTTTAAATGAACCTTTATATGAAGGAACACAAACTGAGTGGATTCTTGAAAAGGTAAATTTAAATGATTATTTAGGAGAACAGATATTAATTCGGTTGGTTATGTTCTTAAATAATGTGGAATATTTAATTTCTCATATTCTGTTTCAATACTCCTGTATTGATAAATTGCTTTAATGTTTGTCACCATGATTTTTGCGAACTCTTTTATAGGTTCTGATGATTTTTTTATCTTTT
>JAJRQR010000035.1 GCA_024280145.1 Bacteroidota bacterium | reverse complement strand
CAAGAAAACGGATTGCAAGAAGTATTGGTCGTTTATCAAGACGATGGGCGTTTTGCAAAAGCAATAAAAGATCGGATTATTAGCTCAATCGAGTTGGAAATAACACAAGAAGCAAAAAAGAAAGATGGGAAATAATTTCGAATTTGTAAATCCGCAATTGTTCTGGTTACTTTTAGTAATTCCAGTACTATTGCTATGGTTTTTTCTGAAACGAAAACAACAAACTCCTATCTTAAAAATATCAAGTTTACAAGGATTTAAAACTTCAAAAAACTGGTTGGCAAAATTACGCCCTCTATTATTTATTATGCGATTAGTAGCATTGGCATTAATCATTGTGGCAATGGCAAGACCAAGAACGGTTGATGAATCCACCAGAATAAAAACCACAAAAGGAATCGACATCGTTATCGCGATAGATGTTTCGGCAAGTATGTTGGCAAGGGATTTAAAACCCAATCGACTAGAGGCTTTAAAAAACGTGGCTTCCCGTTTTATTCAAGCAAGACCCAACGACCGTTTAGGCTTGGTAGAATATGCAGGAGAAAGCTACACCAAAACACCTTTAACAAGTGATAAAAACATAGTACTTTCTTCTTTAAAAAGTATAAAGTACAACACTACTATTGAAGGAGGAACTGCAATTGGTATGGGGTTAGCAACTTCCGTAAACCGATTAAAAGACAGTCGTGCCAAAGGCAAAGTAATTATTTTACTAACCGATGGAGTAAATAATTCAGGGTTTATAGATCCTAAAATTGCGAGCGAATTGGCAGTAGAATTTGGTATAAAAGTATATACCATTGGTTTAGGCTCCAACGGAATGGCATTATCGCCCATCGGAATTTTACCCAACGGACAATTTCAATACGGGAATGTTCAAGTTGAAATTGATGAAGATTTACTAAAACAAATTGCCGAAACCACCGGCGGAAAATATTTTAGAGCAACTAGTAATACCAAATTAGCTCAGATATATGAAGAAATAAATAAATTAGAAAAAACCGAAATAGAAGAAACAAAGTTTAAAAGCTATGACGAACTATTTAGACCTTTAGTGCTATTCGCATTTGGTTTATTATTGTTTGAATTGTTATTGCGATATACTTTGTTTCGGAGTTTTGTATAAATTCCTGCGAAGGCAGGAATCTCATGAGTAGAATTGAAACTTATGAGGTTTTAAAAACTAAAGTTTGGAAGCTGAGCGAAATCGAAGCCATCAACTAATATAAAATAAAGATACCCGCCAGAGTTTATCTTGAGCGGAGTTGAAAGACGGAAATGTTATGTACCAATTAGAAAAACCAATATTCTTTTACTTACTATTCGCCATTGCTGGGCTGATGGTGCTTTTCCTGTTGGTTTTATTTTGGAAAAAACATACCCAAAAGAAATTTGCCAATCAAAAAGCATTAAAGCATTTAAGTCCGGATAAGTCGAAATTTAAACCTTGGTTAAAGGTCATGGTTTTATCATTAGCTGTTGCAAGTTTAAGTTTGGCATTAGTCAATCCTAAAATTGGAACCAAGATAGAAACCGTAACAAGAGCTGGAGTTGATGTTGTTTTTGCATTAGACGTTTCCAAAAGTATGTTGGCTGAAGATATTGCACCCAACCGAATTGAAAAATCCAAACAATTGGTAACACAAATTATCAATAGCCTAGGTGGAGACCGAGTAGGAATCATAGGTTACGCAGGCTCAGCATTCCCGCAAGTGCCAATTACTACCGATTTTTCGACCACAAAATTGTTTCTTAATAGTATGAATACCAATATGGTTTCATCACAAGGAACTGCGATTACCGAAGCTATAAAAATGGCTGAAACCTACTATAATGACGAAGATCAGGTAAACAAAGTGCTGTTTATTATTTCGGATGGGGAAGATCATGAAGGGAATATTTCAGCTATCGTAAATGAAGCTTCCAATAAGGGAATTAGAATTTTCACTATTGGAGTTGGTAAGATTGAAGGAGCTCCAATTCCTATTAAGCGAAATGGAATTTTACAACATTACAAACGCGATGAAAAGAATGAGCAAGTCATCACTCGTTTAAACACGGAAACACTTACTGAAATTGCCAATGGAGCTCACGGAAAATATATTGACGGCACCAATACCAAAGAAGTAATTGAAGAAGTAACCTCCATTTTAAATGGAATGAATCAAAAAGAATTTGAAGCAAAACAATTCACCGATTTTAAAGATCGTTTCCAATGGTTTTTAGGCTTAGCATTGTTATTATTGGTATTAGATATGCTTCTTTTAGAAAGAAAAACAGCTTGGATTAAAAAATTAAATCTGTTTAATGAAAGTAAATAATATAACATATTACATTTTCTCTCTGCGAGCCTCTTTGAAACTTTGCGAATCTCTGCGCAACAGTTTCTTTATTGCTTTCATTTTATTAGTAAGTTTTACGACTTCAATTAACGCTCAAGAAGACAAGGAAAAACAAAAAATCCTGAAACAATCTGAAACAGTTTTAAGCAAGGCAAATTCAGAAATGCTAAAAGGAAATTTTCCAATCGCCGAAGCGGAATATCGACAAGCAATTTCATTAAATCCAAAAGACGATACGGCAAAATACAATTTAGTAAATGCTTACTATAATAAGGACATGAACGATATTGCGATGAATCGTTTTAAGCAAGCTGCTTCCGTGGCAAATTCCAAAGAAGACAAACACAAGGCTTTTCATAATTTAGGAAATACCTATATGAATGAAAGAAATACCAAGAAGCGGTAGAATCATATAAAAATGCCCTTCGGAATAATCCAAAAGATGAAGAAACTCGTTACAATTTAGCATTAGCAAAAGAATTGTTAGAAGATCAAGAAAAAAACGGCGGTGGCGG
This sequence comes from Bacteroidota bacterium, assembly GCA_024280145.1. Taxonomy (GTDB): domain Bacteria; phylum Bacteroidota; class Bacteroidia; order Flavobacteriales; family Flavobacteriaceae; genus Marifrigoribacter. The sequence goes on along the minus strand of JAJRQR010000035.1, from coordinate 11,431 downwards.
TGATGATAATAAAGATCAAGACGATAAAAAGGAGGAGAATAAAGACCAGCAGGATCAAGAGAATAATAAGAAAGATGGCGAAGATGGAGATGATAAAAAAGAACAAGACAAAGGAGATGAAGAGCAAGATAAAAAAGAAGGAGATGACGAGAAAGACAAAGGAAAACCAGACGAACCAAAAGAGGACAAACAAGAAAAACAACCACAACAACAACAGCCTGGAAAGTTATCTCCTCAACAAGTAAAAAACTTGTTAGAAGCAATGAATAATGAAGAGAAAAAAGTTCAGGATAAAATAAATGCTAAGAAGCAAAAGGGTGCAAAAGTAAAATCGGCTAAAGATTGGTAATGAAAAATAGAGTTATCTATATATTTTTATTTATTCTGAGCATTGGTTTATCACAAGCTCAGGTATCTTTTATTGCTAAGGTTAGCAAAAAAACCTTAGGAATTAACGAGCGATTGCGAGTAGATTTTGAAATGAACCAAGACGGAGACAACTTTGTTCCACCTAGTTTTGCTGGATTTAATGTAGTTGGAGGTCCCAACCAATCCATCAGTAATTCTTGGATTAACGGAAAAAGAAGCTACTCAAAAACCTATTCCTATTTTTTATCTCCCAAAAAACAAGGAACGTTTATTATCAAACAAGCCTCTATTGAAATACGAGGAGAAATATATAAAACCACTCCATTAAAAGTGCTTATTACTGCGGCAGTTTCAAAACCTAAAGATGAAAATGACGCCGATTATATAGCAAGTGAAAATGTACATTTAGTTGCGGAAGTTTCTAATGCAACACCGTATTTAAACGAAGCAATTACGGTAATTTATAAACTGTATGTTTCAAATAATGTAAGTATTACTCGAAGTTGGCGTGAAATAGATTCACCTAAATATGCTGATTTTTGGTCTCAAAATATTGATAATAAAGGAAAATCTAAAATTTATCAAGGCACCTACGAAGGAAAACCGTATCGCTATGTAATTTTAAGAAGAGCTATTTTATACCCACAGAAAACAGGCGAATTGTTTATAGAGCCTTTAACACTTGATGTTCCGATAGATGTTCAAGGAAATACCAGAGATATTTTTGGCAGAAGAAGAATGACTCGTGTAAACAGAACAATTTCTGCTGGAAAACGAACCATTAACGTAAAACCTTTACCATTAAAAGGAAGGCCGGATAATTTTTCGGGAGCTGTTGGAGATTTTAAGTTTAATGTAAGTACTAATAAAACGACTTTAAACGCCAACGAATCCTTAGAATTAATTACTAAAGTTTCAGGAAATGGAAATTTAAAATTATTCGATTTGCCTACCATAACACTTCCGAGTTCATTGGAAGTTTATGAACCCGTGCGGAATGATAATATTAAAACCGATAGTAAAGGTATGCGAGGTTTTATCTCACAAACCTACACCGTTATTCCACAATACAAAGGTAATTATCCCATTCGTCCGATTACTTTTTCATATTCTGATATTAAATCGAATAGCTATAAAACCATTTCTTCTGAAGAGATTATTATTAATGTAGAAAACGGCCCATTGCCCAATCAAACCACTAACAAAACCGTTACAAAAGGCAATAATAAAGAGGTGGTTGTGGCTAATGACCAATTTAAATACATACAGTTAGCAGCGAATTTAAAGCCGATTAATCAGCCTGTATTTTTTAAATCGAAATTATTTTGGTGGCTAACAGGAGCACCTTTTTTATTAATCCCAATATTTATTTTAATAGGAAATAGTCGAAGAAAACGTTTAAGCGATGTAGATGGAAAACGACTTCGGAAAGCAACAAAACTGGCAAAGAAATATTTATCGGAAGCCAAAAAGAACATCGGAAAACAAGAAGCATTTTATGAAGCTTTAGAACGAGCATTACATAATTATTTACGAGCAAAGTTAGACATTGTAACTTCGGAGTTTTCAAAAGAAAAAATTACTACTTTACTTTCAGAAAAAAGTGTAGAAAATGAAGTGGTTTCAGAATTTATTGGTTTATTAAAAAGCTGTGAATTTGCACGATATACACCTACATCCAATGTTACTATAAAACATGATTACGAAAAAGCAGTGAGTATAATTTCGAGTATTGACAAACAATTTACTAGTTAAGAATTATGAGTGCAGAGTTAAGAGTTAGGAGTTATTTTAAAACAGTTATGGTTGTCATGATTGTAGTGCTTTTTTCTATGCCTATTCTTGCTCAAAACGGACCTCTTTTTGAGCAAGGAAAAGAACTTTATAAAGCCGAAAAATACCAAGAAGCCATCAACTCTTGGATGAAAATAATAGACAATAAAAAACATTCGGCATCACTTTATTATAACTTAGGAAACGCACATTATAAATTAAATAATATTGGGCCAAGCATTTATTATTACGAAAAAGCATTGTTGCTAAACCCCAATGATAGTGATATAAAAAACAATCTAGCCTTTGCTGAAAACGCTCGGGTTGATGCCATCGAACCATTACCAAAAACAATATTTTATCAATGGTATCATCGCATTTCATCGGTGCTTACATTTGATGGTTGGGCGATTGCTTCGGTTGTGTTTTCTGTAGGATTTGTGCTTCTGTTTTTGTTGTATTATTTCTCTTATTCCGAAGAGAAGAAACGCTTGTTTTTTGTTAGTTCAATGGTTTCAATTTTATTATTAGGAATGTCGTTCTCAATGGCATATTCTACTTTTGAAGATGCTATAAAAAACCAACCTGCAATCATATTTTCAGAAAGTATTGAAGTTAAAGATGGTCCGAGTTTAGGAAATGAAACATCATTCACCCTTCACGAAGGAACCAAGGTCCAGATTATTGAAAGAGATGATGATTGGGTTCAAATTCAAATTGCCAACGGAAAAGACGGTTGGATTCCTCTTTCAGATTTAAAAGAATTATAGATTTATTCTATATATTTTTCAACTTGCTTATTTGGTATTATCCACATAATAGCAACAATTAAATAACAAACTGCTCCGAGTATTGGATGGACAAAACAAAGGGCAATTCCTATTAAATAAAGTGCCATTGATAAATATGCTTTGTTTTGATTGGAATAGGCTTTTTGTATGGTTTCATCGTCTTGGTGAAGCTTTAATATTAACCGGTGAAGTATAAAATAAGCAACTCCACTCATAAATAAAATAATCCCGTAATACACGACAGGAACTACCATTAAATGATCTTCGCCTATCCAAGAAGTGGCAAAAGGAATTAAGGATAACCAAAATAACAAATGCATATTTGCCCAAAGTATTTTACCATTTACTTTTTTGGTAATCTGAAATAAATGATGGTGATTGTTCCAGTAAATACCAATGTAAATAAAGCTTAATACATAACTTACAAATACAGGAAGTATTGGAACTAAGGCTTCCCAAGTCATTTCTTTTGGAGCTCGCAATTGCATGACCATAATAGTGATGATGATTGCTAAAACCCCGTCGCTAAATGCTTCAAGTCTATTGGTTTTCATAATTAATCTTCTTCAATTAAAACACCCATTTTTCCCATTTGATAATCGCGCATCGCTTCTAAAATTTGAGTTTGATTATTCATTACAAAAGGACCACTTTGCGATACTTTTTCGTTGAAAGGTTTTCCGCTAAGTAGTAAGAATTGTGAATCTTCCGTAGCATTAACAGTGATTGAATCGCCTTCTTCTTCAAAAATCACTAGGTTTTCAGCATCTACAAATCCGTAGCCTGTAATTCGCATGGTTCCTTTTATTAAATATAACATTGAGTTATAATCTTTGAGAATTTTATAGGTTTCTGTGCCGTTTTTTTCTGCAGTTCCCCATAAAATTTGTAAATCACTTTCGATGGATATATCGCTTTTAATTCCTTTAAATTCTCCAGCAATGACTTTGGTTTCGACTTTTGTATCTTCAGAAGTTACCAATGAAATCTGTTCTTTAGAAAGATGACGATAATAAGGTTCTTTCATTTTACTAGCAGCAGGGCTGTTGATCCAAAGCTGAATGATTTCCTGAAATCCATTTCTTTGAGCTAATGCTTCCGAAGGTCGTTCACTATGCACAATCCCTGCTCCAGCATTCATCCACTGTACTTCACCAGTTTTAGCAATTTGACTGTTTCCACGACTGTCTCGATGATGAACTTCGCCATCAATTATAAAAGTTACGGGAGAAAAACCTCGATGCGGATGTGGACCAATTCCTTGAATCCGAGCTGGGCGATCATCAAAATATTGAATTTTAAGATGATGAACTAATAAAAACGGATCCACCCGATTTACCTTTTGAGTAGGCAGTGATTGTTTAACAGGAGTCCCTCCCATATCAATTTCTACGGAAGGCAATAATGTTTTTACTTGTTTTAAAATAGCTGTCATTGACGAGTTTTAATCAAAAAATTATTCTTTCCAATCTATTTTTCTATGAGCTCCATCACAATAAGGTTTGTTTTGGGAAGCGCCACATCTACAAAATGCAGTTACTTTTTCTTTCTCATCAATTTCCCCATTACTTTTTTTAACTTCTATAGTTCCATGAACTAATAAGGGCCCGTTTTCTAATACTTCTGCTTTAATTTTCATAATTATTAATTTAAGGAGTCGTTTTTAATAGTATCGTATTCTTTTAATATATTTTCAGGAATATCAATATTTTCAACAGTGGTCACTAAATCTGGAAGTACCATTGGAGCTAAGGCTATCAGTGGTTCGTAAAGATAAGAGTTTTCAGTTTTTTCTTTAGAAATCACATAACTGGTTGTATTCCATTGGTTAAAAAACATAAAAATCACACTGATAATAAAAGCAGAAATCAGCATATTAAAAACGCCTCCTAATAATTTGTTGAAAATACCTAGAAAGGCAAAATCAGCTAATTTGGTTAAGAATTTTCCTGCCCAGTTTACAATAATAACCACTCCAACAAAAGTAACCACCATCGCTGCAATGTTACTTGTTTGCTCACTCCAATCAAACCAATTGTTTATGTATTCTGCTGCATATTCAGAAAAATAAATAGCGCCAATAACTCCTAAAACTAAACCGATTAATGAAGCTAAGGTTACAAAAAGTCCTTTTTTCATTCCTCTAATAAAGGAGTAAATTAAAATAATTCCTAAGATGATGTCAAAAATTCCCATTGAATGATTTTAGGGTAAAGATAGTGTAACATATTTAGATTTCCGAAAACTAAAATTTACAGTTTTTTTAAAATAAACTGCAAAATATTTTGCTAAATCGTTTTTTTTTTTTTGCTTTGTAAGGTTAAGATTACGGTTTTATTTTATTTCATAATAATTCTATTATACTCCCCAGTTAATTAAGGACTCAATATTAATTAATCCTTAATTTTTTATTATGAAAAAATATTTTATACTTTTTGTATTACTTTTTGGCTTTAACATTTGGCTTTATAGTCAAGAATGTGGTACAGTATCATCAACAAATTATCAAACTTACGAACGAACCAAACAAGAAAGGGGCTTCGATAGAACAAACATAGAGTTTCATCCAAAAATATGCTTAAATGTATATTATCATATTGTTAGAAATAACGATGGTACTGGTAACGGTATAAATGAAAACACCTTAGCTCAAATGACAAGTTCGTTAAATTTAGATTAACCCACATAACTTGTTTTTTAACCAATTAGGGTTTGATTATATAGATAACTCTACATATTATAGTTTACAAGAACTAGAATTTGACCCTTTAGTGCAAATTAATAACCAAGCCGATGCAATTAATGTTTATATAGTTGATATCGCACCTTATAAAGGTAGAGCAAATGGTATTGGTAGTCAGGCGTTAGTAGTAAAAGCCTCAAATGCCTTAGGATCAACATTACCGCATGAGGTTGGTCATTGTTTAAATTTATTGCATACTTTTCAAGGTACTGCTGCTAATACTTCTGGATGTGCTGAATTTATTGGCGAAATATACCCTAATTGTAAAGATTGTGGGGATGAGGTTTGTGATACACCGGCTGATGATGGGAATCAAAATGATAATGGCTATCAACCAGATTTAACAAATAATATGTCTTATTATGATAATAGAGATCATTTTACTATAGGTCAAGAGCTTAGAATGCGTGATGCCCTAGCAGCTCTTTCTATATTACAAAATGTTGTAGGTAATTCTTGTGGAATAGTGGAAGGAGATACTGTTACTTGTTCAAATCTAAATACCGTTTTAACACTAACAAATAGTACACCTCCTTATTATTGGGAAGTTATAAATGGCTCAATGGAAATTATAGGGTCAAATACAGGAAATTCTGTTACGATAGCTGCATTAAATAGCTCAATAAGTGAGCAGGGAGCTATAGAAGTAAGTTATGGTAATGGAGGCTTAGAACATTTTAACATTTGGATTGGAAAGCCATTAGCCTTAGAAACAGGCAGTATAGTTGGCCCAGATGTTGTAGATACAGCCTCGATAGTAGCTTACCATTATGAATCGGGTGAAGAAGAGGAAGATATTGGTGCAACAACTTATGAGTGGTGGTTGCCTTACCCTTATAATGTGGTTTCACCTATAGATTATTATGGAGATAATTGGCAAGTTTCTGTAAATTTAGGTATAGGAATATCTCATGTATTTACAGGTTATGGAGAAAATGATGGTTATATACAAGTAATGGCAAAAAACAAATGTGGTTTGGGTGGTGCAAAAATTATGGCTGTAGCACATGGTAATTGTACAGGACCAGGTTGTGGTGGATCTGCGATAGTACCTCCAAATCCAATTCCAAATTCATCAAACACCAGTTTCAGCTTAGATTTTACAACATATCCTGTAGGGACATATTATATTTACATATACGATATAAATTATAATACCGTTTATAGTGGAGCAACCAGTAATATAGAAAAAACAGTAGAAACTTCAAGTATTCCCTCGGGCACTTATTATTTACATATTCATGACGGAAACGATATTTACACCCAACAATTAATAATAACCCATTAAAAAGATTAAGATGAAAAATATAATTTATATCATATTATTAATATTTATAGGTTGCTCAAAAGAGAATGACTCCTCTAATAAATTAGTAGGAAAATGGCAATTAATAGAAACTCGTATTGGGGACGGAGGAAATTCTCCTGAATGGGTAGAAGTTGATGAAAATAGTGGTTACTTTTATCAACTTAATGATGACACTACTTTTACATCAAATAAATTAAATGTTTGTGGCAATGGAAATTACACTTTTACAAACGAAGTCTTTACACTTGTTTATAGTTGTGAGAATATGTCATCTGGAAATCCTCCTGGAACTTTTAAAGAAATCTATTATTTTGAAAACAGTAATTTAATTATAACACCAGATTATTTAAATTGTGACGAGGGCTGTTTATATAAGTTTAAAAAAGTATCGCTTTAGGAATAAATGATTGAAAGTATTTTATAAAAACCTACAAGAGCCAAACTCTTGTGGGTTTTTCTGATTAAGAATGTATCTTTGTAGAAAATAAAAAAGCAAGTATTAACTTATAAGATACTTGATTTAATTAAATAGATACCTGCCTTCGCAGGTAGTGTTATGGCAAGAGACGAAGAGTTAAAAAAACAATGGGAAGAAGTGGTAACGCTTATTAGCAATCAGTTTGCTGAAGGAGACACTTTATATTTAGATGCGATTATTTATATCATCGGACTTCAAGAAAAGGAAACCTCAAGAAAATCTACGGAAAAGATGATAAACTCAACCTGATGCATATTGCTATTTGTAGATTGTTAGAGCCTTTTGGCTATTATGCTTTCGATTACTTTGATGAAGAAGGCTGGCCTCATTATAAAGTGCTAGAAAAATTACCGCCCTTAAAAGCTGGAGAACAAAGTGTGTTGATGAAGGAAGCCGTGGTTCAGTATTTTGTTGAAAAAGAAGTGATTCAGTCTTCAGTAAATCAGTAATCAATTGGCTTTAGTGAAAAATTAAATCAGGTCTTAGGTCGTTTGTCATAAAGCGAAGCAATCTTAAGTCTTTCGTATTCATTTCTCCCGTTTTTTATTGCAACAACAATAGGAAAAACGTAATTTTGCAAACTGTTTAAAACAAGTTATGATTGATAAAATAAGAGAACATATTGCAGAAGTTGAGGCATTTATCGCAAAGTCTCATGATGAAGTAGAAACATTCCGAATTAAATATTTAGGAAAAAAAGGCTTGCTGAATGACTTTTTTGCTGAATTTAAAAATGTTCCTAATGAACAAAAAAAGGAATTTGGACAAACCATCAATAAACTTAAAACAGTTGCTACTGAAAAAGTGAATTCTTTAAAAGCATCTTTATCTAATGAAGACGATTCAAAAGGAATTTACGGTGATTTAACCCGTCCGGGAGAACCTATTGAGTTAGGTTCTAGGCATCCTATTTCAATCGTAAAGAATAAAATAATCGATATCTTTTCTCGCATTGGCTTCAATGTTTCTGAAGGACCAGAAATTGAAGATGATTGGCATAATTTCACCGCTTTAAATCTTCCAGAATACCATCCAGCAAGAGATATGCAGGATACTTTTTTTATTGAAAAAGATCCAGATGTTTTGTTGAGAACGCATACTTCATCGGTGCAAGTACGTTATATGGAAAATAACAAACCACCAATAAGAACCATTTCTCCAGGAAGAGTATATCGTAACGAAGCAATTTCAGCAAGATCACATTGTTTTTTCCATCAAGTGGAAGGATTATACGTAGATAAAGGCGTGAGTTTTGCAGATTTAAAACAAACATTACAATACTTTACTACTGAAATGTTCGGGAAATCTAAGATACGTTTACGTCCTTCATACTTCCCGTTTACCGAGCCAAGTGCTGAGGTAGATGTGTATTGGGGATTGGAAACCGAAACCGATTATAAAATGACCAAGGGTACTGGTTGGTTGGAAATTATGGGTTGTGGAATGGTAGATCCAAACGTACTTAAAAACTGTAATATTGACCCAGAAGTATATTCGGGTTTTGCCTTTGGAATGGGAATAGATCGTATTGCATTATTACTGCATCAAATTCCAGATATTCGTATGTTTAGCGAAAACGATGTGCGTTTTTTAGAGCAGTTTAAGAGTTTGTAAATTTATCTGGAATGTCTCCCCGAGCGTAGTCAAGGGGTTTCTTTTGAATATGCAGACATTCTTTATTAAGGTCTCGACTGCTCCCGATAATTATCCGGACGACAAAAAAACCTATGAAAAAAGACATCCAAATTCCAAAAGTTGAAAACATTCAGGTGATAGCAACCAATGAATGGGATAAAGATTTTCTTGCTAAATCTTGGAATGTATATGTTATCAATAATCGGGAAGATATAATTGAATCTGTTTTGGTGCTTTCTAGAGGAAAAAGCAAAGATAAAAAGACTACAACTTTACGTCACGGATTGGGAGATTTACCTCCTCATACTGGGGGAAAAGTAGAATTCATTGCTGAAGAAGTTTTCAGCTTTACCAACGAATATATTGTTACTTTTTTTGCGGAAGGAAAATTATGGGATCGCACTTTTATTTTTGAACCTCATTCCATTTCCGAAGAAAAAGCGGTTTTTATAGATTTAATGGGGCAGGATTGTGTGATTGCTGAGTAGTTAGTCCAGTTTTTCAGTCAAGCATTTAAACACTTTTCTAGCATCTTTATTTTTATATAAAATACTGTAAACCGCATCTATAATAGGTGTTTTTGCTTTTTTGTCTTTTGCTTCATTTAGCAAATAAGCACTTTTAGTAGCATAATATCCTTCTGCAATCATACTCATTTCCATCTGAGCACTTTTTACAGTATAACCTTTTCCTATCATCGTACCGAACATTCTGTTTCGACTAAATGTAGAATAACCAGTTACCAACAAATCACCTAAATAGGCAGAACCGTTGATATCGCGTTTCATTTTATAAACTCTCTTCACATATTTTTTCATTTCCCGAATCGCATTGCTCATCAATACACTTTGAAAATTATCACCATAACCCAAACCGTGAGCAATTCCGGCAGCGATTGCGTAGATGTTTTTTAGCATTGCGGCATATTCGGTACCAATTACATCTTCACTTAAGGAACATTTTATATAATCGCTACTTAAATTATTAGCTACAATTTGCGCTTTTTCTTGATCGGCACTAGCAATGGTTAAATAAGACAGACGTTCCAAAGCAACTTCTTCCGCGTGACAAGGACCTGTAATTACACCAATATTTTTAAATGGAATTTTTAAATTGGTATAAAAATGATCACCCACAATTAGACTGGTTTCTGGGACAATACCTTTGATGGCAGAAAAAATAACTTTCTCTTTTATATCAATAGTTAGCTTTTCTAGTTCTGTATATAAAAACGCTGAAGGAATTACAAATATTAGATAATCCGCATAGGAAGCCATTTCGTTAATATCGTTACTGAGTTTTAATTTAGAAGTATCAAACTCAACTCCAGATAAATAATTAGGATTGTGTTTATGTGTTTTTATGTATTCTGAAGCGGTTTTGTTTCGCATATACCAACCAACTTCCTCTAAATTTTCACACAACATTTTTACAATGGCTGTTGCCCAACTTCCTCCTCCAAAAACGGCAAACTTTGGTTTATTTAACATAAATAAATTTTATTGAAATCAAAAATACGGAAATATAGTAGGCTCTACAAAAATGATAGCGTAGAACTATCTGTAAAAATTCATTTCATCTAAATACTCCCAAACATTTTTAGGTAATAAAGGACGAATGTTTTTTTCTAAAGCAATGTTTTTTCTAATAAATGAAGCCGATATTTCAACAATAGGAGCATCAATTTTTGTGATATTTTGATGATTTGAAAATTGAGTTTTTGCTGTAGCCTCAGAAATTCTAGGATACACATAAATAGGATATCGCTCTAAAATCACTTCATAATTTTTACACTTATGAAAGCTTTTTAAATTGTCTTCACCCATTATTAAACAAAATTCTTTTTTGGGAAATTTTTCTTCTAAAACGACAAGTGTATTTACCGTGTAATTGGGTTGTGGTAACTCGAATTCTATATTGCTAGCTTGTATTTTTGGATAATCTTCAATAGCAATCCGAACCATTGCTAAACGATGAATATCATCCAATAAAGTTTTCTTTTTTTTATGTGGATTGTGTGGCGTTACGACCATCCAGACTTCCTCTAAATCGGAATGTTCTGCTAAATGATTGGCAATAATAAGATGCCCCACGTGAATGGGATTAAAAGTTCCGAAAAACAATCCTACCTTTTTTTGCATTTACTTTTTAATGAAATTTAAAACCAATTCTTTAGATTCTTGTAGTGCGATTTCCAATACTTTATTTTCGATAATATAATCGAATTGTGGTGCTGTCGCCAATTCTACCGAAGCTTTTGCAATACGCATATTAATTTTTTCTTCGCTTTCGGTTTTGCGTTTTTTTAATCTTATTTTTAGTTCATCAACACT
>JAJRQR010000034.1 GCA_024280145.1 Bacteroidota bacterium | reverse complement strand
TGGTTATAGTAAAGGTTTTGTTTTTTAATTGTAATAAACCTTCTTCAATGGGTTTTTTGGCTTGTTTTAATAAATAATTTACATATATTTTTCCAAAATTCAATTCAACTTTTTCTAAGGAAACGCCCCACATGGTTCGCAAACCTGTCATTATGTATTCGTTGTATTTGTCGGTTGTTGAAAGGGTTTCTATTTCAATTGGTAATTTTCCTTCCGAAATATTTTTAATATATTTTATATTATTACTCACATTCCAACTTCTTTCTTTTCCGTTGAAAGAATGTGCCGATGGACCAATACCTAAATACGATTTCCCTTGCCAATAAGCGGTATTGTTTTTTGAGAAATAGCCTTCTTTTCCAAAATTTGAAAACTCATAATTAATAAATCCTTCCTTTTCTATTTCTTCTAATAAAATTAGATAATGATTGTGCGAAACTGATTCTTCAACTGGAGGGATTTTCCCAGTTTTTATAAACTTTTCAAGAGCTGTTTTAGGTTCTACCGTTAAGGCATAACTGGAAATATGTGGAATATTGAAATCCAAAGCTATTTGCAAATTTTCTTTCCAACGTTTGTTGGTCATTCCTGGAATTCCGTAGATTAAATCGATGGTGATATTATCGAAATGTTTGGTAGCTTCTTCGATACAGTTTTTGGCTTCAACTGCATTGTGTGCACGATTCATTAGTTTTAGATCTTCCTCGAAAAAAGATTGAATTCCTATACTTAGGCGGTTGATTCCTATGGATTTGTACCGTTTTACAACATCCCCCTTCGCTGAAGCTACGGAGGACATGTCGTCTGGGTTTGCTTCAAGAGTTATTTCGGGGTTTAATACAACTTGGTAGTTTCTATATACTTCTTCAATCAAAAACCGTAATTCTTCGATCGTCAATAAGGAAGGTGTCCCTCCGCCAAAGTAAATAGTTTCAATGGGTTCAGTAATTTCATTTTTCCGAAGAAATAGTTCTTTTCCAAGAGCTGCTACTAGATCTTCTTTTCGTTTTAAGGTAGTCGAAAAATGAAAATCACAATAGTGACAAGCCTGTTTGCAAAAGGGAATATGGATGTAAATTCCTGACATTTTCTTAAAAATTTCAAATATTAATTACCAAAATCCAAAAAGACATAAATTTATCAATACTGAAATTTTTTAGCATTTTTTATATGTTGTAAATGATGATTGCAATGCCAATCGTAAATACATAAGTTTTCTGCTAATGTTATTTTTTCATTCCCTTCTGGATGTATGAAAGTTCGTTTAAAATCATTTGAACTCATATTTTTCAATAAAAAAACCCATCGTTTATGAAGTGATGTTAATAATACTAAAGCATCACTAACTGGATAATTTATGCTATCTGATAGTTCTGCCCACAGCGCTTCTTCATAGGGTTTTATAGTTGGATTTTCTTCGGTTAATGTCAATTTAAAACGAATTATACTGTTCATATGACTGTCGGTGCAATGGTTCACTACCTGTAAAATATTCCAACCTTCAGGGCGGTATTTGTAGTTAAGTTCTATTGAATTTAGGGTTTTTACTTCCTCTTCAACCAAAGCTGGAAAGTCTTCAATCGTTTTTATCCATTCTGAAATATGGTTTTCAGAAATTATCTCTGGAAATTTTATTTGCCCTATTGGATATTTTAATTCTTCTAAATTTCGCATTACTTTTTTACTCTTTTTTCATTCTGTTTTACAAAAGCTGACCAACCTGTATAACTTTTCCCAATCTCCACTCTTCCTGAATTGTAAAAATGACAAACTGCTGCTGCGAGTCCATCTGTGCTATCTAAGTTTTTAGGAAGTGTTTTTAAGCCCAACAAACTTTGCAACATTCTTGCAACTTGCTCTTTGCTGGCATTCCCATTTCCTGTTATTGCCATTTTTATTTTTTTAGGAGCATATTCTGTTATGGGAATATCTCTTGAAAGTCCAGCAGCCATTGCTACTCCTTGTGCTCTTCCTAACTTTAACATGGACTGCACATTCTTGCCAAAAAAAGGAGCTTCAATCGCAATTTCGTCTGGATGATAGGTATCTATAAGTTCAATTGTTCTTTCAAAAATCAATTTTAATCGTACATAATGATCTTCGTATTTTTTAAGTTGAAGTTCATTTAATTGCATGAAGTGCATCTTTTTTTTTACCACTTTTATAAGCCCGAAACCCATAATTGTGGTTCCAGGGTCAATACCAAGTATAATTTTTTCAGAATTCATTTAAATTTTAAAATCTAGAAATAAGATTTACTAAATTAGCCTTTTATGTTCGCACTAAGTCACAAATCTAAAAAATATCTGCTTGTTGCCCTGAAAGTTTTTATTTTGGCGATTACTTTTGGATATATTTATGTGAAAATTACTCAAAATGAAACCATTGACTTTAGTTTTTATCTAAAGAATATTTTTAAAGAGAATGCGTTATTTTCAATCCTAATTTTTTGTCTTTTAGCTGCTACCAATTGGTTTTTTGAAATAGTAAAATGGAAAACAATGATTTCTGAAACTCAAGAAATTTCCTTTTTAACTTCACTGAAACAAAGTTTGACTTCCTTAACAATTTCACTTACAACTCCCAACAGAATGGGGGAATACGGAGCAAAAGCCTTGTTTTTTAAAAAAGAAAAGCGGAAACAAGTCTTGTTGCTTAACTTTTTTCATAATTCGTTTCAAATGATAGTAACTATTGTTTTTGGAATGGTTGGACTGGGGATAGTTTTTGAAAATTATGAATTAAAAAAGCTAAATACTTTTTCTGAAAATCAGTTATTAATTGGAAGCATCTTGTTGGTTTTATTAATAGGAATCGGGTTTTATTTTAGAAAAAAGCAATTGCTCTTTAAGGGACTTAGCTTATCTAATATTTATATGAAATTGAAACAGATTTCTTTTCAAACCAAGTTTAAAGTATTGTTATTTTCTATAACTCGCTATTTAATTTTTTGTTTTTTGTTTTTTAAACTATTGCAGTTTTTTGATGTTGAAATTTCAATAAATCAAGCATTGCCATTAGTATTCTCTATGTACTTTTTATCATCTATCATTCCCACAATTTTTATTTTTGATGTAGTTGTAAAAGGTGGTGTGGCAGTTTGGTTATTTTCAATTGCAGGGATTTCAGATGTGGCAGTTTTGAGTACCGTTTTTAGTATGTGGCTGCTTAATTTCGTGATTCCTTCTGTGTTTGGCGCTTATTTTTTAATGGCTTATAAACCTTCTTATGTATGATGGTTTTCGGTATTATAATCGGCGGAATTTACCTTGTAACTTTAGCATTTTTATTCTGGGGAAGCCTTCAAATACCTGAGTTTTTTTCAGAAGAAGATGAATTAGAAAAAACCAAATTTTCTATTATAGTTCCATTTCGAAATGAAGCTGAAAATCTTTCGGAATTACTGACTGCACTTCAGAAAATAAATTACCCTAGGGATTGTTTTGAAGTGATTTTTTTGGATGATGAATCAGAGGATGAATCTGTGGAGGTAATTGAGAATGTCATTTCGACACTTCGACAGGCTCAGTGTAACACTCTGCTCAATGACCGCGTTTCGACTTCACTTAATGGCCAACCAAATAAAATTCAGTTTCAGATTATTAAAAACATTCGAAAAAGTAATGCTCCAAAGAAAGATGCGATTACATTGGGGATTTTAAAAGCAAAATACGATTGGATTATCACCACCGATGCAGATTGTATAGTGCCAACTAATTGGCTGCAAGTTTTTCATAGTTTTATCATTAAAAATCAGCCTTTATTTATGGCTGCTCCTGTGGGACTTATTTCTAAAAAATCATTGATAAATAAATATCAAGTTTTTGACTTTTTAAGCCTGCAAACCGTGACTATGGGAAGCTTTGGCTTTAATTTTCCTATGCTTTGTAATGGTGCTAACCTTTGTTATAAGAAAGAAGTTTTTAATGCGGTAAATGGTTATTCTGGAAACAATCATATTTCGAGTGGAGATGATATTTTTCTGTTGGAAAAAGTTACTGAAATGTTTCCAAATAAAGTTCACTATTTAAAAGGAAAAGAAGCAATTATTTTCACTAAATCTGAAACAACTTGGACAAAAGTAATGTCGCAACGCATTCGATGGGCTTCTAAAACAAGGAAGCAAAAAAACAAGGCTTCTACTTTAATAGGACTAATTGTTTTTGCTTGTAATTTGTTAGTAATCATTGGAGTTGTTTTAGCCCTTTTCAATACTAATTACTTATCGTTTATTTTATTATTTTGGATGATTAAACTTCTTACTGATTACTTATTTATTATTTTTACGTCAAGTTTTTTCGGAAACAGAATACCCTTTTTGAAGTTTGCTATTTCCTCAATTTTATATTCAATTATTACCGTTTCAGTAGTTTTTGGAAGTCTTTTTGGAACTTATTCTTGGAAAGGCAGACCGCTTAAAAAATAATTTTTTACCTTTAGCCTAACCAAATCCATATAAAAAATGAAAAACCTACTTTCATACGCTTTCATTGCATTTTTACTTTTTGCGAGTCAAAGTTACGCACAAGAAACCTATTCCGTTAATGGAGAACAGCTCACTTTAAAAACTGAAGTAGAAGGAACTATCACCCTTTTATGGAATATTATTGACGGAGAATATCGCTATTTTATAAAGAACGGAAACACCATCACGGAGCTTACCAACACAAAAACTGATGGCGATTTTCAAGAAGAATATTTGCAAGTTTTACAAGAAAACACAAGCGATGAGGACCTTTCTGAAGACAAAGTAAACCTAACCACAAAAAGTTTAGCGGACTATTTTGAGGATTATAACAAACGAAAAGATCCGAATTTTATAGTTAAAGAAAATAACATCAAATTGAAGACAAGGTTGGGTGCTTTTGTTGGAATTACCAATGCTGTTTATTCAGACAACACGACCAATCAATCACTTCCGACAATGGGGATTGAATTTGAAATTATTGAAAACAACAAGTTAAAAAGGCATTCAATAGTTTTTCAGTTTAAGCAAACTTTTGAAAGCTCGGAGTATAAATATTCTGCTTCACAATTTTCATTAAGTTATCGTTTTAAATTTGTTAAACGAGAAAAACTAGATGTTTTCCTTAACACCAAAATTGCTGCTTACACCTTTGAAAGTATTCCTAGATTAGTAGAAGATCAGGATACCGGAGAAATAGTTTTAGATATTTCTACTGAAGATAATTTTAGTGCTTTAATGAGTTTCGGAATTGGAGCTGATTATAAACTTGGCAACGGCTACCTAACTTTTATTTACGGTGATATTGTAAGTATTGTTGAAGGAAGTAACGGCGAATTTCCAATAGATTTTACCATTGGCTATAAGTTTAATCTTTAAGAATTTGTTTTTATAAGCAAGGGAAGTTGAAACGAAGTTTTTACAGGGATTCCTCTTTTATAGGCTGGAGCAATTGGCTGAATAGAATCCAATCCTCTTAAAATATTATTTTTCAAAAAAGGTATTTGTGCTTGCAAAACACTATCTATTTCAATTTCTGAAACGGAAATATTTCCCTTTTCATTTATCTGAAAATTGATAAGGACTCTTTGGTCTAAATCTGTTGAAACTACTATGTTTTCAACTTCTATAGAATTGTACAAATGAGAAGCCAAGGTCGTTTCAAAACAAGATTTTGTTTCTTGTTTTCCTGAAACATCTTCACATTCTTTAAAAATTGGATAACTATCTACATCGTTCCAATTAATAGATTTTATTTCATTTTCAATAATGGTTTCAGAGGAAATTTGTTCGGTTTCAAAAAACTGACAGGAAGAAATTCCAAAAGAAATCAATAATAAAAGCAGTGTCTTTTTCATTGGTCTTATTTCTTTCCTTCGACTGTTGTTATATAATCCTCCCATTTGGTTTCTTTATAGATATCGTCACCTAAAAATTTGAGAATTGGGAGTAACTCTTCAGCAGTTCTAAAACCGGGTAAAGCTTGTAAAACATCTAAATCTTCATTTAGAAAAACAATATTAGGGTAGCTCATTTTTCCTTTTAAAAACCCTGCTGCTAATTCGTGATAACCTCTTCTTCCTTGATCTACAAAATTGAATTCATTTCCTTTAAAAGAAATAGTTCCCTTATCCTCACCATCCAGTTTTACACAATAATATTTCTGATTAAGGTAGTTTACCACTTCCTTGTCCTTAAAGGTAGTTGCATCCATTTTTTTACACCAACCACACCAGTCGGTATAGACATCGATAATGATTTTTCGAGGTTCGGATTTGTTGGCTATTTCGGCTTCTTCAATAGTCAGCCAGTTTATTTCTTGAGAAAATAATTTTGGAGAAGTGATAAAAAAGGTAAAAACTACTAAATATAAAATGCTCTTTTTCATTTTATAAAAATAACTAATCTTATCTGAATAAAAAATTAGTCTTTAAAATGAATTTCTTTTTTCAATTCGCTTACTCTATACTTTGCTATTTCTCGCATTTTTCCAGTTTCACCAAACTTTTTTAAATACTTTTCATAATAAGTCAGTACTGCTTTTTTGTCATCATAAAAACGGTCGTAAGTCAATAATAACTGATATTGCAACATTTCATCATTTGGATTTTCTGAAATTGCTTTTTTTAGCATTTTAATTTCTTGCTTCGTATTTCCTTCATATTTATAAGCTCTCGAAATAGCATAATATTCATTGTCTAAAGGCGTATATTTTAAAGAAATCGCCAATTCAAATTCCTTAATAGCTTTTATATTATAATGCAAAGCAGCATAACAAATCCCCAAATTAAAATGATATACCTCGTTTTTGTCATCAAATTCATTGATTAATAACGTGTATTGTTCAATTGCTTTTTCGATAGCAAGCACTTTATAATAACTATCAGCTAAATTAATATGTAGCTTTTCGTCTTTCTTTCCGAGTTGTAATAATAGGTTATAATCTTTAATTGCTTGATGATAATTATTAGTGTGATAACTGTGTAACGATTTCAACATTAAAAAACGAATGCTAGTTGAATCTACAGAAAGCCCTTTATTTATAAATGGTTTCGCTTCTGAAAATTTTCGTTTCTTCAATTTTAATTTTGCAATTTTATAAGCAGAATTTATATGATTTGAATCTATTTTAAATGTTTCCTGAAAGAAAGAAATTGCGGTAGAATCTTGTTGCCGTTCTTTTATCAATCCTCTTTGATATGGGAAATTTGGATTGCTAGGATTTTCAACAGAAAGAACTTTAAAAATACTATCAGCTTCCTTTAAATTGGCAGTTTTAAAAAGCAATTTCGCATAACTATAGGTTGCTTGAGTTGCTTTTGGATTGGATGAAACTATCTTTTTATAATATAGAATCGCCTTTGGATTATTTCCAATTGCTTCATAACTTTTGGCAAGTTTGAAGTTGGTATTTTCATTTTCTGAAATCTGATTATACTGTAAAATTGCCTTGCTATAACTCCCTAAATTATAAAGACTATCACCAATAGCCAAAACCGAAACGTTTTGTGCTTCGGCTTTGGATAAAAATAATACTGCAACTAATAAAAATAATTTATTCTTCAATTTTAAATAGTATAGGAAGTGAATACAAAACTCCAACAGTTTTTCCATCTTGTTCTCCAGGCTCCATTTTTGGTAATTTTGAAACTACTCTAAGGGCTTCAGCTTCCAAAGATGGATGTGCTGCTCTTGCTTTTACATTTACTATATTTCCAAATCTATCTATTTTAAATTGTACAGATATTCGTTGTTTTCCTGTTATGTTTTTATCAACAACTTTAGTGTTAAATTCACTTCCAACAAATTGACTTATATTTTTAGTCATACACTTTTTCAGCTCTTCGTTGGTTCCTGTACAACCTGGATAAGTGGGTACTTTCTCAATAGTTCCAAATGGCAACTCAATTAAATCTTTAACTTTATCCTCATCATAATAATGATTTTCCAATTTATTACCATCGAAAAGAACGACTACAGCCTTTAATGCATTATCTTCTTCCTCCGTCATATTTCCTTTTACTTCAATGGATTTTATTAAAGCTTCAATGTTTTTAATAATGTCACTTTGGGAAGATGTCGCAGATTTAGTAACTTGACTTGATTGTTCTTGAGCACTTGTTTCTTGAGTGCAGGAAGTATATACTAACATTACTCCAATTATAGGAAGTAATAATAAATACTTGAACTTTGCGATTCTGTTTGATTTTGATTTTTGTAACATAATAATTCGTTTTTTGATTAATGAATGATTGAAAAATGTATTGATAAATGAAATTGATTCCGTATTAAAAACTTGCGAAAGCAATCCTTGATAATACGCTTTTTTTCCTTTTTCTGAAGCAACTTTTTCATCTGCAATATACTCTTGAAGTAATGTCATTTTATTCTGAAACACATAAACCAAAGGGTTGAACCAACAAATAATTTTTATGGCTTCAAAAAATAGTAAATCGAAAGAATGTCTTTCCTCTATATGAATTTTTTCGTGAAGTAAAATGGTTTCTTTTTGCTCTTCGGAAAGATTTTCTCCTAAAAATATGCTATTTAAAAATGAAAAGGAAGCATCTGTTTCTGGCAAACTAACAATCGTTGTTTTATTAATTTTTGTAATAGTTCCAGTTCGTTTTAGTTGTTGAATTTTATATAATTTGAAAACGAAAAACCCTAAACTCACTAACATTCCTGTTAGCCAAATTAGTTGAATTATTATTCCTGTACTAATCCCTGAAGTTCCAAAAATAGTCACTTCATCTAAAATAATTGTAGCCATTTCGTTGCTAGAACTTGTTCCTAAAATCACTGCTGGCAATTGAACAACATATGCTGAAGGGATATTATTTCGAATTAAATCGATCTTTATTAAAGGTAAAATAAAACTTAATATTGGAGTAAATAATAAATAAATTCTGTTCCAATTGAAGTACAATTCCCTTTTCAAGAACACATCATATACTATTAAAAATAGCAGTTGAAAAGCAATTATTTGTAATATATAATGTATCATTATTTTTCCTTTTTGTTGATCTCTTGCAAAATTGATTCCAATTCTTTGGTACTGATATCGTTTTTCTTCATAAAAAAAGAAACCATACTTTTAAACGAACCTTGAAAATAGCCATCTTTTAATTTTTGAATAGAACTGTTACTGTAATCTTCCTTAGTTATAATTGGAAAATAAACGTGCCCTCTACCTTGTTTTCGGTAATTGACAAAACCTTTACTTTCTAAAATCCTAACAATGGTCGAAACTGTATTGTTGGCTGGTTTTGGTTCTGGAAACTCTTCGACCATAGTCGCTACATTTGCCTCTTCTAATTTCCATAGAATTTGCATGATGTCTTCTTCTGCTTTTGTTAGTTGTTTCATAATATATTCTTGGCTGGTTTAGTGTAATCTAGACTTTTAATTTTTAATATTCCCTTCAGGAATGTACACAAGCTCAATTTTTAGTTCCGCACCATAGGTTACTAAAACTGAACACAATACTGGCACATTAATCCCATCTTGAATAGCTGGTTTCATTTTAGGTATTTTTTTAAATACTCTTCCTATTTCTGCTTGAATTGTCAACTCTGCATCTCTAATTTTCATACCAGACAGATTACCATTCTCATCAATTATAAAAAAGGCTGCTACTTGTTGAGGCTCCGAAATATCTAAAGCATTAGCGATGCTTGCGTTGAACTCTTGTTTTATAAATTTTGAAATACTTTCATTAAAACATTTTTTAGTTTCTTCTTCAGAAAGCCCTTCACAACCATTATAAATAGGTGCATTTTCTACATCCTTAAATATAATCGCATCATCACGACCATAATCATCAAAGTCATCATCGCGAATAAGGCTGCATAAACTTGATATTGCCAGTTCTTCTTCTTCACTAATATTTCCTTGTACCATTATTTGCTGTTGAACAGCATTAATTTTTTTTATCAATTTACTTTCTGACTTTCCCGAAGTTTGAGATTCCTGACCGTAGGAAAAGCTTTGTAGTATTAAAAATATAAAAGAAAAAATAATTAATGGTTGGTAGAAATTTTCACTTTTAAAATTTATTGATTTTTTCATAATTCTTTTTTTTAGCTTGATTACTACATAACTATTAATTTTCAGATAAGAAAACCAATAAATTTAATAGCGCGGTCAAATATAACTAAATAATTAGTTTAAACTAATTATTTAGTTATAAATTTAATTAAATGTTTAAAACATTGAAGATATTAGAGATTGGACTTGGTAACAATTATTTATCTTCGTAACTCATTTAAAAATTCCCGAAAATTCGGGACTTTCTTTACAGGTAGTTTTATGGACTTACTATTAATAGCATTGGGATTACTATTTTGCATCATCGGAATTATTGGCAGTGTGTTGCCCGTACTTCCCGGACCTCCATTTGGCTGGTTGGGATTGCTCCTTTTAGAATTAACCGACATCATCGTTTTTAATTATTGGTTTATAGGAATCACTTTTGTGATTGCTATCGGGATTTTTATTCTGGATTATATGATGCCTGCTATTAGCACCAAAAAATTTGGAGGAAGTAAATCGGGTGCGTATGGGGCTATTATTGGATTAATTATAGGATTACTCTCTCCTATTCCTTTTGGATTTTTAATAGGTCCTTTTGTGGGTGCGTTTATAGGAGAGTTGGTATTTAATAAAACCGAAAGCAAACAAGCTTTAAAGGCTGCTTTTGGTTCTTTTATTGGCTTTCTAGCCTCTACATTTATGAAGCTTTTAATTTCCTTTATCTTTTTAGGATTCTTTATTTGGGATGTGGCGAGTAATTGGAGTCGTTTCTTTTAAAGTAATCAAAGCCGATAAAAAGCCTCTACAAATTAACTTATTCCGATATCACTAAGTCAAAAGTTCCGTCAATAGGTATTTCAATATCATTATTAAAATCATACAATGTAGCATTAAAAGATCCTTTAATTCTGTCTCCTAACTGAGTAACCGTTATGATTCCGTCTATTGCACCATAATTATTATCTGCTGAACCATTTTGAGGAACATGCGTGTAATAGATGTCACTTAAAAACGTAGATCCAAGCTCAAATGTGCCTACTACTGGATTAATAATAGTAATATTTAGTTCTCTTGTGTAATCAATATTTGTTGTTCCCCGTAAGAAAATACTATTATAAATATCATCACCAATTTGATAAGTTCCTTCATAAGCTCTTGGTTGGTATCTAAAATCGAAAGATTGTCCATCTATATTTGCAACCAATGCCCCAGGTAAATCATCTAAGTTTTTACTTGGATCCTCATCATTTTCACAAGAAACGGTAACTAAAGTAAGAAAACAGAGAATTAGTAAATAATTAAATTTTTTCATATTTCGTTTTTAACTTTCGTAAATATAAAAAAAAAAGGTTATGTTCTTAAATAATGTGGAATATTTAATTTCTCATATTCTGTTTCAATACTCCTGTATTGATAAATTGCTTTAATGTTTGTCACCATGATTTTTGCGAACTCTTTTATAGGTTCTGATGATTTTTTTATCTTT
>JAJRQR010000033.1 GCA_024280145.1 Bacteroidota bacterium | reverse complement strand
TTTCGTAGCTACTAAAAAACAAGCAAAAGACATTGTTGCTGAAAAAGCAGGAAATGCTAACATGCCTTATATTACTGAAAGATGGCCTGGCGGAATGCTAACCAACTTCGTAACTATTAGAAAAGCAGTTAAAAAAATGTCAGCTATCGATCGTTCTAAAGAAGATGGTACTTTTAACGCATTATCTAAAAAAGAACGTTTAGCAGTAGATCGTACAAGAGCTAAATTAGAAAAAAACTTAGGTGCAATTTCAGATATGACTCGTATTCCAGGAGCATTATTTGTTGTTGATACTACTCGTGAGCACATTGCTGTAAAAGAAGCTTTAAAATTAAAGATTCCAATATTCGCAATGGTTGATACCAACTGTGATCCTAATGTAATTGATTATGTAATTCCATCTAACGATGATGCTTCAAAATCAATCGACAAAATTATGACTAGCGTAACAAACGCAGTTATTGAAGGTCTTGCAGACAGAAAAAGTAGTAAAGATAAGCCAGCTGTTGAAGAAACAACTGCTGCTGCTCCTACTGAAAAGAAAACTACTCGTAAAAGAGTATCTGCTGCTGAAAAACCAGCTGCTCCTGCTAAAAAAGCAAAAGCAACAAAAGAAGAAGAATAAATTAAAGTAAATTTTATACAAAAGTCGTTTTAGTTTAATTCTTTCAGAAATAAATTTAACGACTTTTATTTTTTAATACAACAAAATAAATTAAATATCATGGCAAAAATAACAGCCGCAGACGTAAAAAAATTAAGAGATGCTACCGGAGCAGGAATGATGGATTGTAAAAATGCATTAGTTGAAGCAGAAGGTAACTATGACGACGCAGTAGCAATCCTTCGTAAAAAAGGACAAAAAGTTGCTGATAAAAGAGCCGATAGAGATTCTAGTGAAGGTGCTGCAGTTTCAATAGTAAACGAAGCTAAAACAGAAGGTGTTGCAATTGTATTAGGTTGTGAAACTGACTTTGTTGGTAAAAACGATGATTTTGTTGCTTTAGCTAAAGAATTAGCTGAATTAGCAATGAACTACAACGATCAAGAATCATTCTTAAATGCAGATTTTAACGGAATGACCGTTGCTGAAAAAATGATTGAGCAAACAGGTGTAATTGGCGAGAAAGTTCAGATTAACGACTTCAAAAAATTATCCGCTCCATTTGTAGGAACTTATATTCACGGTAACAAAATTGCTGCTTTAGTAGGTTTAGCTAACGGAGATGGTAATGCAGAAATTGTTGCTAAAGATGTTGCAATGCAAGTAGCTTCTATGGGAGCAACTACATTATCTTATAAAGATTTCGATCCAGCTTTTATCGCTTCAGAAACAGAAGCAAGAATTGCAGTTATTGAAAAAGATAATATTGAAAGAGGGCGTTTAGGAAACCACCTAATCAACGTTCCTACTTATATTTCTAGAGCGCAATTAACCGATGAGGTAATTGAAGCAGCTAAAACTCGTTTGCAAGAAGAGTTAAAAGCAGAAGGAAAACCAGAACAAATCTGGGATCGTATTCTTCCTGGAAAATTAGAACGTTTTATTTCTGATAATACGACTCTTGACCAAGAACAATGTTTATTAGACCAAAACTTTATTAAAGACGAAAAACAAAGTGTTGCTGAATATGTAGCTTCTCAAAATAACGAAGTAGTTTCGTTTGCAAGAGTTACTTTAGGGTAAACATACTTTCCTTATAATTTACAAACCGTTTCAATGTATTTTGAAACGGTTTTTTTATTCCTAATTATCATCATTCATTCCCTCATTTTTTTTCGTTATTTTTGCATTAGAAAAATTGAAAATGAAATACAAAAGAATACTCTTAAAACTTTCTGGTGAAGCCTTAATGGGAAATCGCCAATACGGGATTGATCCAGAACGTCTTCAAGAATACGCACAAGACATAAAAGAACTTATTGATAAAGATGTGGAAATTGCCATTGTTATTGGTGGTGGAAATATTTTTAGAGGTTTGGCTGGAGCAAGTCGCGGAATGGACAGAGTACAAGGCGACCACATGGGAATGTTAGCAACCGTAATTAACGGACTCGCTTTACAATCTGCTTTGGAAGATGAAGGAGTTCCTACCCGATTGCAAAGTGCTATTAAAATTAACGAAGTAGCCGAACCTTTTATTAGACGTAGAGCTTTACGCCATTTAGAAAAAGGTCGCGTAGTGATTTTTGGTGGTGGAACTGGAAATCCTTATTTTACAACAGATTCGGCAGCCGTTTTACGCGCCATCGAAATTAAAGCAGATGTTATTTTAAAAGGAACTCGTGTGGATGGAATTTATACCAGCGATCCAGAAAAAGACAGCAATGCAACAAAATTCGATTTTATAAGTTTTGACGATGTGCTTAAAAAAGGATTGAAAGTTATGGACACCACTGCTTTTACATTAAGTCAAGAAAATCATTTACCCATTGTAGTTTTCGACATGAATACCAGAGGAAATTTAATGAAAGTAGTTTCAGGAGAAAACATAGGAACCAGAGTAAATTAATAGTTTCGACAGCAGTCAAACTACTTTTAAAATATTAAAACAATAACCATGAACGAAGAAGTAGAATTTATTATCGACAGTACAAAAGAAGCAATGGATAATGCTTTAAAGCACCTTGTAAAAAAGTTTGTAAACATTAGAGCTGGAAAAGCATCACCTTCTATGATTTCTAGTGTGATGGTAGATTACTACGGAACTCCAACTCCTATAAGTCAGGTAGCCAATATATCTACTCCAGACGGGATGACGATTACAATTCAGCCTTGGGAAAAGTCTTTAATTCCTGAAATTGAAAAAGGAATTCATTTAGCAAATATTGGTTTTAATCCAATGAGCAATGGCGAAAGTGTAATTATTAATGTTCCTCCTTTAACGGAAGAACGAAGAATTGAATTGGTAAAACAAGCAAAAGCAGAAGCGGAAGATACCAAAGTAGGTATCCGAAATGACCGTAAGCACGCCAATAACGAAATTAAAAAAGCAGATCTTTCTGAAGATTTAACAAAAAATCTAGAATTAGATATTCAGAAAATGACTGATGAACACATACAACGTATTGATGCGGCATTAGTTTTAAAAGAAAAAGAAATAATGACCGTTTAATATGCAGACCTATTAACTAAACATATTTATAGCGGCTTTTGGTCGCTATATTTTTATATCCTAACCAAACCTCATGCTCTTTTGAATAAGCACTTTATTTTATTTTACTTCTTATTTTTCACAAGTATTTTGGGCTACTCTCAAGACCCCAAACAGAAAGAAGAACAAGGTTTTATAGAAAAAGTGAATCCGCTTGAATCTGGATTTTATCCTATTTGGGTTTTCGATATTGATTTACGTTCAGTAATAAAGTACAACGGTCACGAAGGTTTACGAGTAGGGATTGGTGGAATTACCAACGATAAGCTTTTAAAAAAATACAAGTTTGGAGGTTATTTTGCCTATGGTTTAAATGACCACGAATCAAAATATAGTATTGGAGCCAGTATAAGACTTAATAAATCTGATAAAGTATGGTTGGACTTATATTACACGGACGATATCCGAGAGTTTGGTGACTGCACCCTTTTAACAGATAAATTGGTTTTCTCCATTATCGAACCTCGTTTATTAAACATTACTCAATTTTACAAACATATTTCTTGGAGGTCTTCATTAAATTATAAGTTTAATAATAAACTAATTTCTGAAGTACAGGTAGCGAAACGAAATATCAGTCAGATTGATAATTATCAGTATGTAAACAACGGAATTACCTATGAAGAATACACCCTTTCAGAAGCAAGTCTAAGTATTCGTTATGGTGTAAATAATAAAAAGCCCTCATCAGTTGAGTATTATGGAGGCGGAATACCAAGTGTAAGTTTACAGGTAACACAAGGTTTTAAAAATGTCTTCGGCAGTGATTTTAGTTACACAAAATTTGGAATAAAAGCCGATTATTTTATAAAACGCGAAAAACTTTCTTCCACCAATTTTTTACTAATTAGTTCTTTGGCTTTAGGTGATCTTCCCTTAACTCATTTATTTCACTCATCACCTAACAGTCCTACAAAAAATGCCATTTTAAAACGATTTTCAGTTGCTGGTAGAAGTAGTTTTGAGACCATGTATTTTGGGGAATTCTTTTCAGATAAATAGGCAGCATTACACGTAAAACACAGTTTATTTCGAATAAATATTTCAGAAAAAATACAACCTGAAGCTATTGTATTTACAAGGCACGCAATCGGAAATTTAAAAAACAAAGAGAATCATCTTGGTTTTGACTTTAATACCTTAGATCAGTTTTATTCAGAGTCTGGAATTGAACTTAACAGAATCTTTTTTGGCTTCGGATTGAGTTTTGCCTATCGTTATGGTTATTATCACCTTCCAAATTTTGATGATAATATTGCCCTAAAGTTTACTTTTTACCTAAAATTTTAAGGTATTTATTTCACTTTTAAACAGCATAAACCTATATAGTTACACCTATTTTAATACCTTTGCGCCCATTCCGTTTTAATTATGGGGTTGAAATAATTACAATTCATTTTGAATAAACTATTTAGCATAGGATTTTGGAGCGCCTTAGCTCGTTTTATATTAAGAAATCGCATCTTATTATTAGTTGTTATTGCAGGAATTACTATTGCTTTGGCTTCTCAATGGAAGAACATGCGTTTTTCAACAACCGAAGCAAATTTACTTCCAGACGATCACGAAATAAATTTAGAATACAAAGAGTTTTTAAAACATTTTGGAGAAGAAGGAAATGTGATTGTTATCGGTGTTAAAGACTCTACCCTTTTCACTCCTAAAAATTTTGTTGCTTGGAATAATCTTTCAAAAAAAATTCAGAAATACGAAGAAATAGACTTTGCAATTTCAGTAGGTGACTTATTGAAACTTGAAAAAAGAGAAGACACCACTGCTTTTAGATTGGTTCCATTTATAAGTGATACTGTATTTACAAATGAGTCGCTCAGCAAATACAAAGACGAACTTTTTAATAAACTTCCTATTTATGAAGGCTTGGTGTATAGCCCAAATAAAAAATCGATTCGGACTGCCATTTATATGGATAAGGATATTATTAATACGCCTATAAGACCCGCTTTTATTATTGAAAAGCTAATACCGTTAATAGAGGAATTTGAAACCGAAACAGGCATCAAAGTCCATGCTTCTGGTATGCCATACATTCGGACTCTAAATGCTAAAAGCATTATAGACGAAATAGGAATGTTTATTGTTGCAGCATTATTAGTAACATCTTTGCTTTTCTTTTTCTTCTTTAGATCGTTTAGAGCCACCTTAATTTCAATGTTTACCGTTATTATTGGTGTTATGTGGGCGTTCGGAATCTTAGGCTTATTACAATACGAAATCACGGTTCTTACGGCTTTAATTCCTCCTTTAATTATTGTAATTGGTATTCCTAACTGTATATTTCTTATCAATAAATATCAGCAAGAAATTAAGCTTCATGGCAATAAAGCAAAGTCATTACAACGCGTAATTGCAAAGGTTGGGAACGCAACTTTAATGACCAATTTAACAACCGCTTCTGGTTTTGCAACCTTTATTTTAACCAATAGTAAGTTGCTTTCTGAATTTGGTGTGGTAGCCTCCATCAATATTATCGCAATATTTTTATTGAGTCTTTTTATCATACCCATAATGTATAGTTTTTTACCCCCACCAAAAGACAAGCATTTAAAACATTTGGGGAAAAAATGGATTATTACTTTTGTTAATTGGACCGAAAGAATGGTAAAAAATCATCGTGTCGGTATTTATGCAGTTTCGGTAGCCCTACTTTGTGTGAGTATTATTGGAATGTACAACATCGGGATTTCAGGAAGTATTATCGAAGATATGCCTAAGAAAACTGGTTTTTATGAAGATATAAAATTCTTTGAAAAAGAGTTTGAAGGTATTATGCCTTTGGAAGTAATGATTGACACCAAACGTAAAAAAGGGGTTATGAGTCTCGCTACTTTGAAGCGAATGGATAAGTTACAGAATTTTATGTATGAAATTCCGGAGCTAGCAAAACCATTATCAGTGGTTGAATTGGTGAAATTTTCTAAACAAGCCTATTATAATAACAATCCAGAATACTATCAATTACCCAATAGTCAAGAACGTACTTTTTTACTTTCCTATGCTAAAAACAGTGTAAATAACACGCATTTTTTAGATAATTATGTAGATAGTACAGGACAATACGCACGTATTACAACCTATATAAAAGACACAGATACCGAACGGTTTGACAGAATAGAAGACGATATTAAAACTGAAATAAATAAAATATTTCCTCCAGAAAGATACAATGTTTCTTTAACCGGAAAGGCATTGGCATTTCAAAAAGGAACTCGATATTTGGTCAATAATTTAGTTTTGTCCTTATCGCTTGCCATATTTTTAATCGCTCTTTTTATGGCTTGGATGTTCCGAAGCTTTAAAATGATATTAATTTCACTTCTTCCAAATTTGCTCCCATTAATAAGCACAGCAGGACTTATGGGCTTTATGGGAGTTCCTATAAAACCTTCCACAATATTAGTTTTTAGTATCGCTTTCGGAATTTCTGTAGATGACACCATTCACTTTTTAGCAAAATACCGACAAGAATTAATAGCCAACCATTGGAAAATTAGAAAGTCTGTTTATGCAGCCCTTCGAGAAACAGGTGTTAGTATGTTTTATACTTCCATTGTATTATTTTTCGGGTTTTCGGTGTTTTCAATTTCTAGTTTTGGCGGAACCGTAGCACTCGGAGTTTTAGTTTCCATTACCTTATTATTCGCAATGCTTTCCAATTTATTATTGCTTCCTTCTTTATTATTATCTTTAGAAAGAAGCATCGCAAATAAAGAGACCTTAAAAAAACCAACCTTACAAATATTATCAGATACCGATATTGAAGAAGATGACGATGAGAATGAAAAAGAAAACTAAGCCTTCCTTTTTGACATTTATAGACTAAAAAGTATCTTTACCAACCAAAACAATTATGATGCAAAAAAACAGAATTATAAATTTATTAGAAACAAAACCCTCTCCTATTGAAATTAGCATTAAAGGATGGGTTAGAGCCTTTAGAAGCAATCGTTTTATTTCGTTGAATGACGGATCTACTATTAAAAATTTACAATGTGTAGTTGATTTCGAAAATTTTGATGAAAACCTTTTAAAGAAAATTACGGTGGGTGCTGCAATTCACGTGTATGGAAATTTAACTGAAAGCCAAGGAAAAGGTCAAAAGGTTGAAATTCAAGTTTCAAAAGTTGAAGTTCTTGGGGAAGCAGATCCAGAAGAAGTAAAACTAACTATCATTTCTCCAAAGCGTCATAGTCTTGAAAAATTAAGAGAAGAAGCACATTTACGTATTCGTACTAACACTTTTAGCGCGGTGATGCGAACTCGTTCTAAACTGTCTTTTGCGGTCCATAAATACTTTCAAGAAAACGGCTTTAACTATATGCACACGCCAATAATTACTGGAAGTGATGCAGAAGGAGCTGGCGAAATGTTTCGTGTTTCTACCTTAGATCAAAAAAATCCGCCTTTGGATGAAAATGGAAACATCGATTATAAAAAAGATTTCTTTGAAATGGAAACCAATCTTACTGTAAGTGGTCAGTTAGAAGGTGAAACCTACGCAATGGCATTGGGTAAAATTTATACTTTTGGGCCTACTTTTAGAGCAGAAAATTCCAACACTTCTCGTCATTTAGCAGAATTTTGGATGATTGAACCTGAAGTTGCTTTTAACGACTTAGACCAAAATATGGATTTGGCTGAAGACTTTATCAAATACGTGGTTAATTATGCTATAGAAAATTGTGCAGACGATTTAGAGTTTCTTGAAAACAGATTATTACAAGAAGAAAAAAGCAAACCACAAGCTGAAAGAAGCGAAATGTCATTAACAGAAAAGCTGGCTTTTATTGGAGAAAATAATTTTAAAAGAGTGAGTTATACCGAGGCGATAGACATTCTTAAAAATTGTAAGCCTAATAAAAAGAAAAAATTCAAATACCTAATCACCGAATGGGGAGCAGATTTACAAAGTGAACACGAGCGTTTTTTAGTTGAAAAACACTTTAAATGTCCTGTGATTTTGTTTGATTACCCAGCAGATATCAAAGCATTTTATATGCGATTAAATGATGATGGAAAAACCGTTAGAGCCATGGATGTGCTATTTCCAGGAATTGGTGAAATTGTTGGTGGGGCACAACGTGAAGAGCGTTACGACGTATTAATACAGAAAATGAGAGCCTTAGATATAGATGAAAAAGAACTGGATTGGTATCTGGATTTACGAAAATTTGGAACAGCAGTACATAGTGGTTTCGGTCTTGGATTTGAGCGTTTGGTACAGTTTGTAACCGGAATGGGGAATATTAGAGATGTAATACCTTATCCTAGAACTCCGGGGAATGCAAGTTTTTAAAATAATTTGCGTTATAAATATATAGATTGTTTTTTTAGAACATTCTAATAATTAAAATGATTAATTTATCCCAAGATTAATCATTTTTTTTATACATTTTTGAAAAGGAAAAGAAAAAAGTATTCTACTCAAATAGTCATAAAATGTAGATTGTTTTTTTTATTTTTATATAATTAATTTTTTATGTTAAAACAACAACTCAATTTTAAGCTTTCGCAAAAACTTTCTCCTCAGCAGATACAGTTGATGAAGTTAATACAACTTCCAACCCAAGCTTTTGAGCAACGTATTTCACAAGAAATTGAAGAAAATCCTGCACTAGAAGGGGGAAAAGACGAGAAAGATGAGTTTGATGATGGTTTTAATAATGAAGATGAATTTGATGATGACAATGAACACATAGAAACCGAAATAAATATTGATGAATATTTAAGTGATGACGAAACACCTAGTTATAAATTATCTGCAAACAATCATAGTGTAGATGATGATGACAAGCAAATTCCCTATGCCTCTGGC
Source organism: Bacteroidota bacterium (assembly GCA_024280145.1). Lineage (GTDB taxonomy): Bacteria > Bacteroidota > Bacteroidia > Flavobacteriales > Flavobacteriaceae > Marifrigoribacter. The sequence continues at coordinate 11,830 of JAJRQR010000033.1, read as the reverse complement.
ACTTCGTTTAACCAATATTTATTACAACAATTAAACACGTATCGACTTAATGAAGAGGAAAAAGAAATTGCTCGTTTTTTAGTTGGTAGCGTAGATGATGGAGGTTATATAAGAAGAGATTTACTTGACATTGTAGATGATTTAGCTTTTACACAAAATATTTTTACTACGGAAAAAAGGTAAAAGAAGTACTTAAATTAGTTCAAGAATTAGATCCGGCTGGTGTGGGTGCTAAGAATCTTCAAGAGTGTTTATTGCTTCAGTTGAAACGTAAAAAACCAACCGAATCTGTTTCAATAGCTATTGAGTTAATTGAAAATTCCTTTGAAAAATTCTCAAAAAAACATTATAAAAAGTTACTTGCTAAACATTCTATTTCCGAAGAACAATTGAGGACAGCTATTCATGAAATTGAAGGCTTAAATCCAAGACCAGGAGGGTCGTATGCAGGGAATACAAAAATTATTGAGCATATCGTTCCTGATTTTGCAATTAAAATTATCGATGGAGAATTGGAACTTACATTAAACGGCAGAAATGCTCCAGACCTTCACGTTTCTAGAGATTATAACGAGATGTTAAAGGGTTATAAAGTTGCTAAACAAAAAACTCAATCTCAAAAGGATGCTGTTCAATTTATTAAGCAAAAACTAGATGCAGCAAAATGGTTTATTGATGCAATTAAGCAGCGTCAACAAACATTATTTGTTACTATGAACGCTATTATGCATTATCAAAAAGAATATTTTATAACTGGTGATGAGCAAAAGCTTAGACCGATGATTTTAAAAAATATTGCTGATGAAATAAACATGGATGTATCAACGGTTTCGCGAGTAGCAAATAGTAAATATGTAGATACTCCCTACGGGACAAAGTTAATTAAAGAATTCTTTAGTGAATCAATGAAAAACGATCAAGGAGAAGATGTTTCAACTAGAGAAATTAAAAGTATTTTAGAAAACATTGTTTCTGAAGAAGACAAAAATAAACCACATACAGACGATAAACTTGCTGCTTTATTAAAAGAAAAAGGGTATCCCATAGCTCGTCGTACAATAGCAAAATACAGAGAACAACTTAGTATACCTGTCGCTCGATTACGAAAAAAAATATGATGAATTATTTTTTACGAAGTGCTGCTTATATTTTTCATCCCTTATTAATTCCTTTTTACGGAGTTCTACTCTATTATAATTTAAGTCCACGTTTTTTTGAGCTTGAGCTTATTAAAGCAAAATTATATTCGATTGTATTGATCACCTTTTTTATTCCCTTAATTACTTTTTTTTTATTGAAGAACTTAAGAGTTGTTGAAAACATTAATTTAAAAAAAGTAAGTGAGCGTAAATTTCCGTTAATGATTCAGATATTACTAATTCTATTGGTTATTAAAATAGTTTTCAGTTCTTATCAAACTCCAGAATTGTACTATTTTTTTGTAGGAATTCTGTTTTCCAGTATTGCAGCTCTACTACTTGTTATATTAAAATTTAAAGTTAGCTTACACCAAATGGGAATTGGTGGTTTAACGATGTTTTTAATTGCGTTGAGTGTGTATTTTAGTAAAAATTATTTGTTTGAAATCGGAATATTTATCTTTATTAATGGATGGGTGGCATCTTCAAGGCTTCATACAAAATCACATTCAGTATCTGAATTAGTTGTTGGTTTTTTTCTAGGAGTAATGCCTCAGTTAATATTGTTGAATTATTGGTTATAATATATAAAAAATCAGCCCTAATTTTATTCCATTGAAATTAATTTTTTGACCATCTTGTGTTATAGCATTTTCATTAAAAAATGGATTTATATTGTATTGAGCAAATAAGTTAAACTTGCTATAACCAACACTTATTGAAGTAGCCAATCGCAATTTTTCAAATTCAGTAATGCTTGAATTTGTAATTTTTAGGGAGCCATTTTTATAAGAAGATTTATGCCAAAAAGCATAACCTGCTTTAAAACCAGCATAAACTCTCCAAAATTTTTGTGTTGCAGGAGTGGAACTTCGCCATCGCAATTCTATGGGGACTTCGACAACCCACATACTTAATCGATTGTATTTAAAATTTTCATTAGCTTCTAAAATGGAAAACGATGTTTCTCCATTTTCATTTTCGCTTATTAAAAGATTCTGTCCATATTGATCGTAGGTCAATCCAACTCCTAAGGCAATAGCCAAACTTCTACGTTTATTTATAGGCATATCTCTTAGGAAGCCAAAATTAACACCAGCTGAAACACCTTCGGGTTTAACACCATTTGGGATATTTGAAGATAAGTTATAAGTTAAGCCGATATAAAATTGATCTTCCCTATAAAGTGAATCTCCTATAAATTTTGGTATGGTATCCTGTGCAAATGTATTTGCAAAAAATAAAATAAATAATATGAAGTTAAACTGTTTTGACAAAATTTAAAATATGTTGTAAGATTTTTAATTTAATATGCCTTAAAGATACTTGTATTTAAAATTATATCTAAAAAAAACGCCTTGAATTCTGATTATTCAGAACAAGGCGTTTTAAAATGCACTATACTTTGGTTTTACTGATCTAATTGATTTCCTGGTGTCGTTATATAAATTATCTTCACCATATTAAGTTCACGTAATTTTTCTTTAATATCTGTAACTAATCCAGTATTAGTATCATCATCAACTTTCAATGCTACAACTATTTTATTTTGTAGTTCAGGATTTAATTTACTTTGAGCTTCTTTTAAAGCTAATCCTATATTAGAAATATCAGTAAATTTATCTCCAATTTGAATTCTTCCTTCATCTCCAAAATTCTTTTTATATTGAGTACTTGGTTTACCTGCAAAAATAAAAACTGATCTGTCTTTTTTTAGTTTTTCAACTTGATCTGCTTTTGGTAAATTTTGTTCTACTTTCAATTCAGTATCACGCATAACAGTAACAACCATAAAAAAGAATAATAACATAAATACAATATCTGGTAAAGATGCTGTTGATATTGGAGGTAACTCGCTACTTTTTTTCTTTGTAAATTTTGACATTTTCTCCTAATATTAATTAATTACCTGTTTTTTTTGGTTGCGCTTCAGAAAGTTTTAATGGATACAATTGTTGAATCACCTTTAATTTTTCTTGTGTAGCTTCTTTATCACCAAGATAAGTCCCTGCGTCTATTTCCTGTTTTATTTCTGTATATTCCCATCCATATAACCGTTTAGATTCTCTATTTCTTAAAGAATTATAAGCAGCTACCAATTCATTTTGTACTGCGATATAAGTATTATAAGAAGTTAATCTATCATTTTGCACAGATATTACAGCTTTGTTTGGGTTATCAGAAGAAGAAATAGATCTTTTACCTTTACAATATTTACAATAATCAGGACTAGATGAGGTTGCCCCTCCATTATCAAGGAACTCAATTGCAGCCTCTCTTAAATCTTTTAACTCCATAGATCTTTCATTTACTAATAATTGGTCATTTTTATTAACCAATACAATAAACAAATTCTTTTTCTTAATTTTTGGAGGAATAATATTTGAATCTTGAATAGGAGGCAGTTGTCTTGCAATTCCTTTATCTTTTTCCATAGTAGTTGTTACTAAGAAAAATATAAGCAAAAGGAATGCGATATCCGCCATGGATCCTGCATTTACTTCTGGTGCTGATCTTCTTGCCATTTTATTTTGCTTTTTTAAATCCGCTAATTATCATTGAGCCTATTGCTACAATTGCTAATATATAGAAAGAATATAAACCTGCTCCAATCCATTTCGAACCTGATTCAGATAACATTCCGCCGTCCGTTAATGGCATCTCAGTACCATCTGCTAATCCATAAGAAATACCAATTACTACCACAAATGCTCCAACGATCATTAATGTATTTTTAATATTTCCTGAAACTAGTGCTTTCAAACCAAATATAATAACTGCAATTAATACTAATGCAAAAATTATATAAGTTGTATAAATAAATGCATCAATCCCTGCACCTGTTTCTTTAATTACTTCATCACCTTTCATGATGATGTTTCCTAAAAAACCAGCTCCAACAATACTTAGGATTAACCCTACGATTTTTGTTATTTTATGTAAACCCATTGTGTTTGGATATTAAATTATTATTTGTTTTTGTAGTCTACCAACATATCAATTAATGTGATAGAAGCGTCTTCCATGCTATTAACAATACTATCAATTTTTGCAATAATATAGTTATAGAATACTTGAAGGATAATTGCAACAATTAGACCAAACACTGTTGTAAGAAGTGCAATTTTAATACCACCCGCTACTAAAGAAGGGTTCATATCACCTGCTGCTTGAATTTTATCGAATGCATCAATCATACCTAATACTGTTCCCATGAAACCAAGCATTGGTGCAATCGATATAAATAATGAAATCCAAGAAACATTCTTTTCTAATTGTCCCATTTGAACTCCCCCGTATGCAATTACTGCTTTTTCAGCAGCATCAACACTTTCATCAGCTCTTTCTAATCCTTGATAATAGATAGATGCAACTGGTCCTTTTGTGTTTCTACAAACTTCTTTTGCAGCATCAAGACCTCCACTTTTAAGTGCGTCTTCAACATTGTCTGCTAATTTTTTAGTGTTTGTAGTTGAAAGGTTTAAATAAATAATTCTTTCAATAGCAAAAGCTAAACCTAATATTAAACATAAAAGTACAATCCCCATAAATGCTGGACCTCCTTCTACAAAACGATCTTTTAATTCTTGATGAAATCCCTTTTCGGCAGTGGCTGTACCACCTTCATCTTGAATAATTGATACTGTTGTTGCCGTCATTAATGTTTGTACATTACTCGGCATTGTTTGTACAGTTGCTGCTTTTGAGCTAAATGTTCCTGCAAAAACCAAAGCGGTTATTGCGATAATAGAAAATAATTTTTTCATTGCTATTGACTTAAGATTTGTTTTTATTAAAGGTTTTAAAGATATAAAAAAATAGTTAATCTCCAAGAAATAATATTTATACTTAAATGAATAGAGTTCTTGGTGCCTCTATTTCATTTTATTGTTTTTATAAAAGCAATATATTGCTATTTTTATTTTGCAGAGAGGAAGGGATTCGAACCCTCGATACGCTTGTGGCGTATACACACTTTCCAGGCGTGCGCCTTCGACCACTCGGCCACCTCTCTAAATTAATGTTATATAAATAACATCCCAGCCAAACGGGCTGCCAAATAACAAAAAAAAATTAGTATGATAAAATATTTATGCTATTAATTTATTTCATTTCTCCTCTCAAAGAGGTTTCATATGTGGTTTTGAACTTGTTAGCTGAAATATTTTGTCCTAACAAATACATTAATTTTGCTAATGCAGATTCAGTTGTAATGTCTTTTCCCGAAATTATCCCTAATTTTCTATACTGAATATTTGTTCTATAAATATCCATATCAACACTTCCTCCGCTACATTGAGTCACATTTATGATTGGAATTCCTCTTTCAATAAGCTTTGTAATTGCTTTTACAAACCATTTTTCATTGGTAATATTTCCACTTCCATAGGTTTCTAACACTAAACCTTTCAAATCTGAGAAAGAAAACAAATGATTAATTGTTGCCTCTTCTATTCCAGGAAACATCTTTACTAATAATATATTAGATTCTAAATTCTTTCTAACAATTAACTTCTTTTCTGAATTTGGTTTCAATAAAGCCTGGTGATTTACCGAAAGTTTTACGCCACTAATAATAAGTGGAGGGTAATTTAAAGAGTCAAAAGCCTCAAAATGTTCAGCATTTATTTTTGTGGTTCGATTAGCTCTGTATAATTTATATTCAAAATACAAGCCTACTTCTTTAATAATAGGTTCGCCATTTTTACACAAAGAAGCTATTTGGATAGAAGTAATTAAATTCTCTTTGGCATCGGTACGTAAATCGCCAATAGGTAATTGAGATCCAGTAAAAATTACAGGTTTCGACAAATTTTCAAACATAAAACTTAAAGCTGAAGCGGTATAAGACATCGTATCGCTTCCGTGAAGAATTACAAATCCGTCGTATTTTTGATAATTTTCCTCAATAATCGTTGCAATTTTCACCCAATGCATGGGCTTCATATTTGAACTATCTATTGGACTTTTAAAACTATGTGTTGAAATAAAACAATCTAAAAGATTTAATTCTGGGATATACTCTAGTAAATCATTAAAATTAAAATTATGTAGAGACCCCGTTTCCGAGTCTTTTATCATTCCAATAGTTCCACCAGTATATATAAGGAGTATTTTTGGTTTTTTACACATTTTATTTTTTTATTAAATACCGAATATTTCTTTTGAGTTTTCTGTGGTAATTCTTGCTACCTCCTCTTCAGAAACGTTATAAACCTCAGCAACCTTTTTACAAATTAGTTGCAAATAACTACTTTCATTTCGTTTTCCACGATAAGGAGTAGGCGAAAGGTAAGGCGAATCGGTTTCTAAAACGATATTTTTTAGTTCAAACTTATTTAGAAATTTATCAATTTTTCCGTTTTTAAAAGTCACCACTCCTCCAATACCTAATTTCATGTTATAGGATATTGCTTGTTTTGCCTGTGCTTCGGTTCCAGTAAAACAATGAAATATTCCAAATAAATCATTTCCTTTTTCAGTTTCTAACACTTCAAATACTTCATCAAAAGCATCTCGACAATGAATCACAATAGGTAACTGGTGTTTTTTAGCTAATTGAATTTGAATTTTAAACGCTTTTTTTTGAATTTCTAAAGTGCTTTTATCCCAATACAAATCAATTCCTATTTCGCCAACAGCATAAAATGATCTTTTTAAAAATTGTTCCTTAACATGTAACAACTCTTTTTCGTAATCCTCTTTTACCGAAGTTGGATGCAAACCCATCATTAAAAAAACATTGTCAGGATATTCTTTTTCAAGATTATACATCGCCTGAGTTGTTTCAGAATCTATAGCGGGAATAAACATGCGATGCACACCAGCATCAAAAGCTCGTTGCATTATTTTACTTTTATCTTCATTAAAAGCATCGCTATATAAATGAGTATGAGTATCTGTTAACATATTTTGCAAAGCTACATTTTTGTTACAAATCTTAAATAGTATGTTCCTTATATTTGAAGAAAAAAATAATGGCGCAATTAAGAGAATTACTGGAAGAAAAAGGATTTTACCGAATTCCACTAAAAAAATAAAATCGGGTCATTATAAATTTTCTGCTAAAATAAATAATATTAAAGGTGATTTTATTTTAGATACTGGAGCATCAACAAGCTGTATAGGCTTTGACCAAATTTCTCATTTTAATCTAAAGAACGAAGTAAGTAAAATAAAAGCCGCAGGAGCTGGTGCTATTAATATGAAAACGGAAATTGCTAAAAACAATACGCTTACTATTAAATCTTGGAGCTTTTTAAAAATAGATTTTGTATTATTTGACCTTTCTCACGTAAATGAAGCGCTTGGACAAGTTGATGAGAAATCGGTACACGGAATAATTGGAGCTGATTTATTAAAGCAAACTCGGGCGGTAATTGATTATGGAAGAAATTGTTTTTATGTAAAATAAGCTTGTTTTATTTCCAGCTTTTTTTTAGTACCTTTATATTCTCCCTACAAACCTAGCATTTTGAAAAAGTTAGTTCTTATTTTTATCTTTTTGTTGGCGTATCCTCATATAGGGATTACGCAGGATATTAAATATTATAGATCTATTGCTGACACTTCTCATGATCCAATTCCAAAATTAATTGCCTTAGATTCTGTAATTTCAAAAAGTTTTAAAAAAGACGATGACACTTTTATTGCGTTTTCAATACAGTATATTAAACTTGCCAAAGAGATTGACAGTATAGAGTTAGCTGCAAAAAAAGCGATGAACCTGCAACACATACTAACCGCTTATAAAAATGATCCAAGAGGAGCAATAACTATTATTGATGAAGTTTTAGCCAATAAATACAAAATCAAAGACAGCTTTTTGTTAGCAGGCCTTTATTTAAAAAGAGGGGGTTCTTATTTTAGAATCGATATGCAAAAAGCAATCGAAGATTATACTACAGCCTTAAATAACTTTGGCCAAAAAGACTCTATTTATAAAGCGGATGCTTATCTATTTAGGGGCCAAGCTAATTCAAATTTAGGAAAATTTGTACCTGCTGGCGAAGATTTTAAAGCCGCTTACACTTACTACGAAAACCTTAAAGACTACGAATATATGTTATATGCTCACCAAGGGAATATAACAATGTATAGTATGAATGGCTTTTATGATAAAGCAAAAATAGAACGTGATCATTTAATTAAAAAACTAATCCAATTAAATTTACATGAACGCCTTGTTGCTTCTTATTACAATCAATCGGTTGATTATAAAGACACCAAACAATTCAAACTACAATTAAAATATTTATTAAAAGGCGATAGCTTATTACAAAATCTTAACCTCGTAGGAAACCTTGATTTTGTAATTATTCATAGCAAACTTGCCGAGTATTATGCCAATGATTATGAATTTGAAAAAGCAGAAAAACAACTACAAAAATTAAACAATAATTTAGAGAAAATTAACGGTGATCTTATTGCAGAATCATACTACTGTAGTGCAAATGCAGTGTATTTTAAAAAAACAGAAAACTTTGAAAAAGCCTTAGAATTTGCAAATAGAAAAATAGAAATATCTCATAAGTTAAACCATAAAGAAGACAAAATGGAATCGCATTTGTTATTGTCTGATATTTATTATAAAACCGGTGACTTTAAAAAAAGTGTCGATAATAAAAATGAATATTACGAAATTAAAGATTCTATATATAGCAAAAGCTCAGCAAATGCTTTAGCCTATTTTCAAACGCTTTACGAAACTGAAAAGAAAGAAAAAGAATTAGTTGAAAAAACCACAAGCATTCAACTTTTAGAAAAAAATAATGATTTTGTAAAAAGGTTATCCATTGCCACAGCAATTGCAATTGCGCTTCTATTTGGACTTATCTTATTATACCGAAATCAAAAAGAACTAAAAAACAATAAAATACTTCAAGAAAAATACAGCCAAGATTTATTACAATCGCAAGAAAGTGAACGCATCCGAATTTCTAAAGATCTTCATGATGGTATCGGACAAAAACTTCTTATTCTGAAAAACAAACTCACCAAGTCTGACAACAAAACTTTAGTAAACGAAACCATAGAAGAAGTTCGAACTATTTCTAGAGATTTATATCCCTTTCAGCTTCAGGAATTAGGTATTACCAAAGCTATAGAGCATACCATTACACAAATTGACGAGAACACAACTATTTTTATTTCTTCTGAAATAGATAACATTGACAACCTTTTCCAAAAAGAAGAAGAGGTAAATATTTATCGAATTGTTCAAGAAAGTTTAAGTAATATTATTAAACACGCAAAAGCCGAAGCGAGTAAAGTTTCAATTAAAAGGTTAGCAGATAAAATCATTATCTCAATTAAAGATAATGGAGTAGGTTTTGACTTTCCAGAAAAATACAAAGAAACCAATTCTCTAGGTTTAAAAACATTATTAGAGCGCACCAAATTCTTAAGTGGACAAATGAAAATACAATCCAAAAAAGGAGACGGAACATTAATTGAATTCACATTCCCTGTCTCATGAAAAGCCAAACTATAATAACTGCAGACGATCATCCATTGCTTCTTAAAGGCCTCAATGATTTTTTATTGGAAAAAAACTATAACATTATCGCAAGTGGTAATAATGGTAAAGAAGCCTATAATATCATTGTTAAGATGAAACCTGATATTGCAATTCTAGACATCCAAATGCCTTACATGACAGGATTAGAAGTCGCAAAAGAATGCAAAAAAACAAAATTGAAACTAAAATAATCCTTATCACATTTCACAAAGAAAAAGTGTTATTTCAAAAAGCAAATGAGCTTAATATTTTTGGTTATATACTAAAAGAATTTGCTATCGAAGAGATTGAAACTTGTATAAAGTCGGTTACAGAAGGTGTTCCGTATTTTAGTCCACGAATTAAAGATTTGTTGGGTATTAACCCTTATCAAGAAAATTACTTAAGTAATTTAACTCCTTCTGAAAAGAAAATACTTAAACTTATTGCAAAGGATAAAACAAATAAAGAAATAGCATCTCTACTGTTTATTTCACACCGTACTGTAGAAAAACATCGAAGCAATATTATCAACAAGCTTAAAATTGAGCACAAAACCAATAGTTTACTTATCTGGGCAAAAGACAATGTTGACAAATTACTTTAATACTTGTCTTTTAGTTATTTAAAAATTACGTGTTTCCACTTATTTCACAGAACAATTCTTTTTCCAATATTTACACTATGGAAAACGAGATGGTTTTTATGATAAAAGAACGGGAGGTTAAAAAATCTAAAATTAAAAAATGGTTGTTTGTTTCAACTATTATTACGGTTTGTTCGATATTAATATTAAACCTTGTTTCCTTTTTATTTTCATAGCAATTTTTAAGAAATAAGTTAACTAACCAAAAAAAACCAGCTTTACGCTGGTTTTTTTATGGGATATTACTAATATAATCTCTTACAATTCCAATGCTTTTTTAACATCATTATCCATCAATAACTCTTGAGGATTTTCTAATGCTTCTTTTACTGCAACTAAAAACCCAACAGACTCCCGGCCATCAATGATACGGTGATCGTAAGAAAGTGCCACAAACATAATAGGTCTTATTTCAACTTTTCCATTTACAGCAACAGGACGTTCAACAATGTTGTGCATTCCTAATATTCCACTTTGTGGAGGATTGATAATTGGAGTTGACAACATCGATCCAAACACACCACCATTGGTAATGGTAAAAGTTCCTCCTGTCATTTCATCTACCGTAATTTGACCTTCTCTAGCTAAAATTGCCAAGCGTTTTACTTCAGACTCTACTCCTCTAAAACTTAAATTTTCAGCATTTCTAATCACAGGAACCATTAACCCTTTTGGTCCAGATACTGCTATTGAAATGTCTTTAAAATCATGTTTGATCTGAAAATCTCCATCTATCATAGAATTAACATCTGGAAATAGCTCCAAAGCTCTAACTACAGCCAAAGTAAAGAAAGACATAAAACCTAATCCTACTCCATGTTTTGCTTTAAACTCCTCTTTGTATTGTTTTCTTAATTCGAAAATTGGTGACATATCTACTTCATTAAAAGTAGTAAGCATTGCCGTTTCATTTTTAACCATTACCAAACGTTCCGCAACTTTACGACGAAGCATTGATAATTTTTTACGAGAAGTTCCTCTTTTTCCTAAACCTGGAGTTCCCATAGAAGGTGTTGCTTTTACAGCATCGTCTTTTGTTACTCTCCCATCTTTTCCTGTTCCTTTTATGGTTTTAGGGTCGATATTTTTTTCAGCTAAAATCTTTTTTGCTGCTGGAGAAGCTGTTCCTGCAGCATAGGTTTCTTGTTTTACAGCCGGTTTCGAAACTTCTTCCTTTTTCTCAACAACTACAGACTCATCACTACTTACTGAAGACTGAGAACTGCCTTCTGGACGAGCAGCTTCAGTATCAATTAAACAAACTACAGCACCAACTGCCACTGCATCTCCTTCTTCAGCTTTTAGTGTTATTATTCCACTTGCTTCTGCAGGAAGTTCTAACGTAGCTTTGTCACTATCCACTTCTGCAATAGCTTGGTCTTTTTCAACCCAATCGCCATCTGCTACTAACCATTCTGCAATTTCTACTTCGGTGATAGATTCTCCCGGTGATGGAACTTTCATTTCTAATGCCATAATCTATATTTTTTCTTTAAAAAAGGCTTATTTATTTTTTATTCAATGTATTAAAAACATCATTAATTA
>JAJRQR010000032.1 GCA_024280145.1 Bacteroidota bacterium | reverse complement strand
TTCCGAACAGAGAAGTTAAGCCCGTTTGCGCCGATGGTACTACTACTGTGGAAGAGTAGGTCGCCGCCTTCCTTAAAGATCCAATCATTTATTTGATTGGATCTTTTTTTTGACCAATTTTTAGAAAGTGGGGATGAAATCTACAGAATTATTGAATTATTAAGAAAGTTGTAGGATGATAGAAATAGACAAACTTGTGGTTAAATTAAAAGGAAATGTTTTTGCTAAAGAAGTTTAGTAATGCAACACTAATTAAATAACGCATCCATTAAAGTTTTAATTCCTTTGTAAAAAAGATACATTACCCAAAATCCTGTTATAATCCCAAAAACAATAAATATATAAAAATAAAAATTATCTTTATTCAGAAAGGATAAGGTAATTAGATAAGGACATAAAATTAAGAAAGGCAAAGTTAGAGCCATATACTTAATTCCTTTACTGAGTAATTTTTTATCGGTGTGTTTTTGTGTCATTTTTTATAATTTGCAATAGCTTTACGAACACTTTTTGCTTCTTTTAATAATTGGTTAGCTTCTTCTTCTGAAACGAATAATTCATTCATAATCATTTTAGCACCACGATTGACCAACTTGTTGTTACTTAGTTGCATATCGACCATTTTGTTTCCTTTTACTTTTCCTAACTGAATCATAGTGGTTGTGGAAATCATATTCAGAACCAACTTTTGAGCTGTTCCAGCTTTCATTCGAGAACTTCCAGTTACAAATTCAGGTCCTACAATTACAACGATAGGATACTTAGCAGTTAATGCTAATGGGCTCCCCTCATTACAAGTTATACAACCCGTATTAATATTATTTTTATTACATTCTTTCAATGCATAAATTACATAAGGAGTAGTTCCTGAAGCGGCAATACCAATCACAAAATCTTTTTCCGAAATATTAAATTTTTGTAAATCTTTCCAACCCTGGGTTTTAGAATCTTCAGCAAACTCAACTGCTTTTCTTATTGCTGTATCTCCTCCAGCGATTAAACCAATTACTAATTCGTGAGGAACTCCAAATGTTGGCGGGCATTCACTAGCATCTAAAATTCCTAAACGGCCACTAGTACCAGCACCAATATAGAATAAACGACCTCCGTCTCTTAGCTTTTTAACTACTTGCTCGGTAAGATTTTCAATTTGAGGTAACGCTTTATTAACTGCTATTGGAACAGTTTTATCTTCAGAATTAATATTGGATAATAATTCTGAAACCGTCATTTTTTCTAGATGATTGTAATGTGAATCTGCTTCAGTTGTCTTTGTAAAACCCATAAAACAAATTTACAATACTTTGTGGAAACAATATTACAGAACGATATAATTAAACTTAGATACACCTAAATTTAAAAATATCATCAAGCGAAATTATTTTCTTTATTTTGTAATGATTGTGTTAAATGTTGCACTCGGTCTCATTTGTTGTGAAACCAAATTATCATTCGCAAAATAATAACCATTTAGAGTTACTGAATGACCTTGAGCTGTATTTAATTCTTCTAAAATCTTGCTTTTATTTTCAGATAAATCTTTAGCGATACTTGTAAATTGAGCTTTTAACTCTTCATCTTTATTCTGATTTGCTAAAGCTTCTGCCCAATACATTGCTAAATAAAAGTGAGATCCTCGATTGTCTAATTCATTTACTTTACGTGAAGGTCCCTTTTTATTTAATAATAATTTTTCGGTAGCATTATCTAGAGTTTCCGATAAAACGATTGCCTTTGGATTGTTATAATTAGAACCTAAATGTTCTAATGAAACGGCTAAAGCTAAAAATTCTCCAAGTGAATCCCAACGTAAATGTCCTTCCTTTTCAAACTGTTGCACGTGTTTTGGTGCAGATCCTCCAGCTCCAGTTTCAAACAAACCACCACCATTCATCAAAGGAACGATTGAAAGCATTTTTGCACTAGTACCTAATTCTAAAATAGGGAAAAGGTCGGTTAAATAATCACGCAATACGTTTCCTGTGATGGAAATTGTGTCTTTACCTAATATAATTCTTTCTAAAGTAAATTGAGTTGCTTCTTCTGGTGAAAGGATTTGAATATTAAGTCCAGATGTATCATGATTTGGTAAGTACTGATTTACTTTTTTAATTAACTCAGCATCGTGAGCTCTATTTTTGTCCAACCAAAAAACTGATGGCATACCAGAAGCACGAGTTCTATTTACTGCTAATTTAATCCAGTCTTGAATAGGTAAATCTTTTGCTTGACACATTCTCCAAATATCACCTTCTTCCACTTGATGTTCTAAAATCACTTCATTAGTAGAATTGATTACTTGAACTTTTCCATCGTTAGAAATTTCAAAAGTTTTATCGTGAGATCCATATTCTTCGGCTTTTTGAGCCATTAAACCTACATTTGGAACGGTTCCCATTGTGGTAGGATCAAAGGCTCCATTCTTTTTGCAGAAGTCGATAGTTGCTGAGTAAATCCCTGCATAACTACTGTCTGGTATTACTGCTTTTACATCTTTTAATTCACCATTAGCACCCCACATTTTCCCAGAAGTACGAATCATTGCTGGCATAGAAGCATCAATAATTACATCACTTGGAACGTGAAGATTGGTAATTCCTTTATCTGAATTTACCATCGCTACTTCAGGTCCATTCTCGAAAATTGATTTTATTTTAGCTAATATTTCTTCTTTTTTATCAGAAGGTAATTTTTCTAAATCGTTGATTAAATCTCCAAATCCGTTGTTGACATCTACTCCAATTTCGTCAAATAATTCTCCGTATTTTTTAAATAAATCCTTAAAGAAAACACGAACTGCATGACCAAAAATAATTGGATCACTTATTTTCATCATCGTAGCTTTCATATGCAATGAAAAAAGTACGTCTTTTTCTTTTGAATCCTTTACTTGGGTTTCTAAAAAGGAAAGCAATGCTTTTTTACTAATAAAAGAAGCATCAATTATTTCTCCCTCTAATAAATTAAGAGAGTCTTTTAGAGTTGTTTTATTTCCGTTTTCGTCTGTAAACACAATAGAAACCACATCAGCTTTTTGAAACGTTAATGATTTTTCATTGTGCATAAAATCACCAGTAGCCATTGTTGCTACGTGAGTTTTAGAATCGCTACTCCAAGCTCCCATAGAGTGTGGATTGTTTTTTGCATAATTTTTAACCGCTTTTGGCGCACGTCTGTCACTGTTTCCTTCTCTTAAAACAGGATTTACAGCAGATCCTTTTACTTTGTGGTATTGTTTCTGAATTTCTTTTTCCTCATCGGTTTTTGGTTCATCTGGATAATTAGGAATTGCAAAACCTTTGGATTGCAGCTCTTCAATAACTGCCATAAGTTGTGGTATAGAAGCGCTTATATTGGGAAGTTTAATAATATTTGCTTCAGGTTTTTTAACTAATTCCCCTAATTCTGCCAAATCGTTTTTTACTCTTTGACCTTCTGAAAGATAATCTGGAAATAATGAAAGAACCCTACCTGCCAAAGAAATATCACGAGTTTCAATATTAATACCTGAAGAAATAGTAAATGCTTGTACAATTGGTAAAAATGAATGCGTTGCTAAAGCGGGTGCTTCGTCTGTTTTTGTATAAATAATGGTTGCAGAATTTTTCATAAGAAGTAGAATTTATTTCAAAATAATAAAACGAAAAGTATTCGTTTTTTCGTGGTGCAAATATACGAAATATGGAGGGTATTTAAAAGAAGAAAAGAGCTATAAACACACTCGTAGCGTAATTCGCAATAAAAACTAATTATATAATTAATTTGTTAATTTTAGGTTGAAATATTGATGAAATAACAAAGACCTGCTAGGTTTCCAAAACTTAACAGATCTCAAATATAGACTTCATATAACCAAGAAAAGCCATATCATTGTTTATAGTTTAAGGAGATTATGTTGGGAGTCTTTTTGTAATTAATTTTATTTGTCCTAGATGGTGTGCTTGATGTTCCATTACGTGAAACCAAGCCCCGTGATTACCTTTAGTCCACCAATCATCATTTCTCTTCTTGAACTCTTTTAATGTTTTATTTCGTACTTTTTTATAAAAATCTAAATAATATTTTATGGGTTTGTCTTTTAATACTTCTTTAGATTTATTAAGGTCGATAGCCATTTCGAATAATTCTTTTTCGTCCTTTTGGTATTCATTAAACACTTCTACTCCAAATGTACTTTTTTGATACATTGCTTCTACAGTTGCTAGATGTAAAATTATTGCGCCTATTGAATTCGCTTGTTCATCAAATTGAAAATCTGTTTCAATTTGATTGAGTCTTTTTGTAGTTGAAATAATGTTAGTTTTCATATACTCCAACATATAGACCATTTCTCCAATTTGGATGTCGTAACCTTTTTTATGGTTAATATTTTGTGCGCTTAAAGAGGTTGTAGATACTAGTACTAGGCAGATTAGTATTCTTTTAATAAATGTTTTCATGAGTATAATAGTAGATTAATTATTTTTCATAATGAGATATTTTTTTTATGAAATAGCAAAGACCTGCTAGGTTTTCAAAACCTCGCAGGTCTAATATAATATAAATTTGTTGAAAACAAGAAAAGCCATATCATTGTATTTCTACCTTGATATGGCTTCTTGTGAAACACACCGTTACCGACTAATCATTACAATTTAAAGCAAGTTTATTAAACCCTTGCAGTCGTGATTTGTTTCAATGAGTCTTCGTTATCGGTTAACTTCCTAGCTAGGCTAGAAAGAATCGCAAAACTGGACTCCTTTTTTAATCTCAACATTTACTTTCTTATAAAGACTGCTAATGCTTTAAGCTTATAAAATTGCTCGTGGTCTATACTTGTGGTTATCTGTCTCTTATTGCTACTGATCGAAACCAGTTTTCGTAAGTTTTACTTCTTGTAATTCTACCTTGCGGCGGAAAAACTTTCCATAAAAAATGTCAGGCCATATAGTATTACGTTTCATTGTCCGGTTGCTTCTGAAATGTATCAGAAATCGAGACTAATTTTAGTCTTGCAACTAAAACCGAAATTCATCTCTCGAATTTTCTAGGTTTCTTCCTTCAAGATTTCTCCTTCAAGTTTCTTCTTTCCTTTTCGAGGCCAATTCTTTTTCGATTGCTCGTGTTAGAATTGAAATATCGCTTCAATTAGATTCTGAATTCAAAACATCTTTCGACGAACTGTTTCTGAACTAAATTGGATTAAAAAATTTTTAAAGAACGTTACTTTAATAAAACGATTGTTACTGTTACCTCGTTTTGATACTCCAAATATAAAACAGAAAATGATAAAAACAAGTTTTATAACTGATTAGATATTAACCGAGTATGAACCGTAGTTATTAACTTTTGTTCATAAAAAAAGCGACCTAAAATTAGATCGCTTTTTTGTATTTGTTTTAGAGTGAGATTACATTCTCTTTTCTTTAATTCTAGCTTTTTTACCAGTAAGACCTCTAAAGTAATAGATACGTTTTCTACGTACATTACCTTTTTTATTGATTTCAATTTTCTGTAAAGCAGGTAAATTGATTGGGAAAATACGCTCTACACCAATAGTACCAGACATTTTTCTGATTGTAAAGGTTTGTGATGTTCCTGTTCCTTTTACTTGAATTACTACTCCTCTAAAAAACTGAGTTCTTGTTTTTTCACCTTCTCTAATTTCGTAATAAACTGTGATTGTATCTCCAGCTCCGAACTTTGGGAATTCTTTTTTTGTTACAAATTCGTCTTGTACAAATTTTACTAACTCTTCCATTATAATAATTTCTTAATGTTATCTTTAAACCAACATTCACGATTTTCGCCAGAGGTTGAAATAAATTATTGTCTATACTTTATCTTTATAGACGGCTGCAAAAATAATGATTTTTGTTTATTTAGCAATACAATTATGCTTTTATTACATGATTTGCATTTCGTTATAAATGAAGCATTTATGAATTCGGAAATAGTTTAGTAAACTTTTTTGGAAGTAAAATGATTCCTTCAACCGTCTTATTAGTAAAAGGGTGGATGAATTTTAATGAAAAAGCGTGTAAATACAATCCATTTCCTTTTCCTGTTAATCCTTCAATTCCGTATTTTAAATCTCCTAAAATTGGATTTCCAATAGAAGCTAAATGAATTCTAAGTTGATGTCGTCTTCCAGTAAACGGAATTAATTCTACTAAGTTTAATGATTCGTATTTTCTAGATTCCAGCCTTGAAATTACTTTGTATTCAGATTTTGAAGGTTTTTCATCTACTGAAGTTTCAATGATTCCAGTTTCATTTTGATGTCCAATAGTAATGGCAACGTATTTTTTCTGAATTTCACGTTCTTCAAACAACTTGTTTAAGAGGATGACTGCTTGTGTTGTTTTTCCTATTAACAAAGCACCGCTAGTCGGATAATCTAATCTGTGAATTGGCTCTGGATACATTAATGCATCCTTTTGCTTACTCTTTTTAAGCTTTGTAACAAGTGCATTTTCAATAGTATATCTTTTATTTCCACTAACTAAAATTCCTGCAGGTTTATTGATAATGGCTAAATAATTATCTTCGTAAATTATTTGAAATGGGATATCAATAGAAGGTTTCTTTTCTTCAGTTTTTGGCTGAAATAGTTCAATTATTTCTCCACCAACTATATAATCTGAAGTATAGCCTACATCGCCATTAATAGTAATGTACCCATTTTTAATGGCTTTTTTGATTCCTTTTTTTGAAAAGATAGTTTTGAAAACCCCCGGAGCAAAATCGGATAGTCGCATACGTTCTTCTAGTTTGGGAACGGTATAGGATTCTACTTTTATTAATTCCGAAGTCATAGTTATGTTAACAATTCCAATATTTTGTAGTATCCGGAACTTAATAAGGTGTAATGCCAGATGATGAATTTAATTCTACCCATTCTACAAATTCATATCGTTCAAATCTATTTTTCCATTCAATTTCTGTTCCTTCAGGTACGTGGAAATAAATGATGCATCCAGCGGTTTCTCCAGTAGTTTGTTCATCTAATTCTAAAATTTCCATAGATTCTAGCCAATCACTCTGGTATTCTTTTTTTTCCATATTAAAAAGCCTTGGAAAAATTGTGATGCTATTAGTTTGATAGTGTAGATATCCATTGACAAACCAAGCATTACCATTATTTGTATAAGG
>JAJRQR010000031.1 GCA_024280145.1 Bacteroidota bacterium | reverse complement strand
TAGTTTTAACAAATTATTCATTAAAATTTAAATAATAAAAACGATGAAAGTAACAGTTGTTGGAGCAGGTGCAGTAGGTGCAAGTTGTGCTGAATACATTGCTATTAAAGATTTTGCAAGCGAAGTAGTAATCTTAGATATTAAAGAAGGTTATGCGGAAGGTAAAGCTATGGATTTGATGCAAACAGCATCATTAAACGGATTTGATACAAAGATTGTTGGAGTTACCAACGATTATTCAAAAACAGCTGGAAGTGACATTGTGGTGATCACAAGTGGTATTCCAAGAAAACCAGGAATGACTCGTGAAGAATTAATAGGAATTAACGCAGGAATTGTAAAATCAGTATCAGCAAGTTTGATAGAACATTCTCCAGAAGCAATCATTATTGTGGTGAGTAATCCTATGGATACCATGACTTATTTGGTTCATAAAACAACAGGTTTGCCAAGAAATAGAATTATCGGAATGGGTGGTGCTTTAGATAGTGCTCGTTTCAAATATAGATTAGCAGAAGCTTTAGGAGCTCCTATTAGTGATGTGGACGGAATGGTAATTGGAGGTCACAGTGACGTTGGAATGGTTCCTTTAACAAGAATGGCAACTCGTAATAGTATTCCTGTTACTAAGTTTCTTTCAGAAGAAAGACTAACTCAAGTTATGGAAGATACTAAAGTTGGTGGAGGAACACTTACTAAATTATTAGGTACTTCTGCTTGGTACGCACCAGGTGCAGCAGTTTCAGGATTGGTTCAAGCAATTGCAAACGATCAACATAAAATGTTCCCTTGTTCTACTTTGTTAGAAGGAGAGTATGGTTTAGATGATATTTGTATTGGTGTGCCAGTAGTGCTAGGTCGCAATGGAATTGAAAAGATCGTAGAATTAGAACTTACTGATGCTGAAAAAGAACATATGTTAACAAGTTCTGTTGGAGTTAGAAAAACCAATGGTTTATTAGATATTTAGTTTTCAAATATTTAAAATAGATATTTATATAAAGACTGCAGAAATGCGGTCTTTATTTTTTATATTTGGCGAATGAAAACAAAAAAGTTCATAGGCGCTTTTATTTTTATCCTTTCGTTGTTGATGGTAAGTCAGCAGCAGTTTTCTATTCCCAATCAAGAAATTGTAGTACAGTTTGCCAACGATGAGGTAACTTCAATTGAGGTAGAGCAAACAATTGTTACAATAAAAAAACAGCTTCAAGCAATTGGAGTTGAGCATATTCAAATTCACGAAAGTGAAAATGGGAGTTTAAAAATTTCTTATTTTAGTGATGTAAATGCTGCTTCCATTAAGGAAATTATTTCTGAAAAAAATAAATTTCAATTAGGTGTTTCTTCAATTTTTCAAAATAACACTTCAAATGATACTCCTTCAAAAGAGAAATCAAATACTTACAAACTTGATGTCTATGAAATCCAAAAAGGAGATGATTCTGAAAAGGATTTAAACGGTCTTGCATTAGAATTAAAACCAGAAATTGATAGGTTTTTTAAACCCAATGTATATTTCTTAAAAACAGAAATTAATGTTTGGGAAACCAATAAAATAGAAAAAGTAGCTTATACAATTCAAAAAACCATTGCTACTGAAATAGATAATGCTTCACACAATATTCCTGAAGTTAGAGCAGGTCCAATTGCTAACTTTATTTCGTAATAAGCTTTCCGTTTAGAAAAGCTAAAAAAATCAAATTTAATATCATAAAAAATCATTGTCAGATTATAGGTTAAACTATATATTTGCCACCCGAAATTCGGGATTAATATCTGACCTAAAAAAATAAAATAATGCAAAACAAAGGACTAATAAAAGTATTTGCGATATTGTTCGGATTGGTAAGTTTGTACCAATTATCATACACTTATATTGCAAATAATGTAGAGGATGACGCAAAAGCGTTTGCAAATGCAAAATTCCCCGCAAACGAACCAATTAAAAGAAACATTGCAGAAGCAAGTTACTTAGACTCCATTGGAAACGTTCCTATAATGCTAGGAATAGATTATAATACAGCCAAAGAAAAAGAACTTAATAAAGGTCTGGATTTAAAAGGAGGTATTAATGTAATTCTTCAAGTATCTGTAAAAGATATCTTAAAAGGATTGGCAAACAACTCAAAAGATGCTGCTTTTAATCAGGCATTAAATGATGCTTTTGTACTACAAAGAAAATCTCAAGATACTTATTTAGAGTCTTTCTTTAAAGCTTATGAGGCACTTCCAGGAGATAATTTATTAGCCTCTCCAGATGTTTTCTTTAATAAAAACTTGGAAGATGACATCACTAGTTCAGAAATGACTAACAAGGAAGTACAGCCAGTTATTGAACGTAAAATTGACGAATCAATCACTGCTGCATTTGAAGTGTTAAGAAAACGTATTGATAAATTTGGAGTTACACAACCTAATATCCAACGTATTGGAAAATCTGCTCGTATTTTAGTAGAACTACCAGGGGCAAAAGATGTAGAGCGTGTAAAAAAATTACTTCAAAGTACGGCACAGTTAGAGTTTTGGAGTGTTTATAAATTAGATGAATTACAAAACTTTATGGTAGCTGCTGATAAGAAAATAGCAGAGCTTACTAAAAAAGATGCGCCAGAAGAAGAAGTTGCTGAAAAAGTTAAAGACTCTACAGATACAGAAGGTAATATTGTTGATGATTTAATTGGTGGTGAAGATGTAAACGAATCGTTAGAAAACGCACAATTAGATAACCCATTTTTAAGTAAAATGGTTTTTCCTGGTCAAATGGGAAGACCAGAATTAGGAACGTTCAGATTAAAAGATACTGCTGCAATTGATGGCTATTTAAGAATGCCTCAAGTAAAAGCATTATTAAGTAATGATCAACGATATGCAAAATTTGTATGGGGAATTGCTCAAGACGATAAAAATGTAGGTGAAGAAGTAATCACACTTTATGCTATTAAATCTAATAGAGATCAAAAACCTCCATTAGCCGGTGGCGTTGTGGTAGATGCTGTACAAACTTACGATCAATTAGGAAGAGTTGTTGTTAGTATGCAAATGAATGCTAGTGGATCTAGAGTTTGGGAACAAATGACAGGTGAAGCTTATAGCAACCAAACACAAATTGCGATTGTACTAGATGATATTGTATATTCAGCGCCTGGTGTAACAAGTGGACCAATTGCTGGTGGTAGATCACAAATATCTGGAGATTTTAGTATTGTTGAAGGTCAAGATTTAGCAAACGTTCTTAGAGCTGGTAAGTTACCTGCATCTGCTGAGATTGTTCAGGGTGAGGTTGTAGGACCGACATTAGGACAAGAAGCAATTGATAGCGGAATGATATCATTCGGATTGGCATTGGTTTTTGTATTGTTTTGGATGATTTTTTACTATGGAAAAGCAGGAGCATTTGCAGATGTTGCTTTAGCAGTAAATATTTTATTTATTTTCGGAATATTAGCTGGATTAGGAGCGGTATTAACACTTCCTGGAATTGCGGGTATTATTTTAACAATCGGTATGTCGGTTGATGCGAACGTACTTATTTTTGAGCGTATAAAAGAAGAACTTGCAAAAGGAAAAGCTCAAAAAGATGCTATTAACGATGGATTTAATAATGCATTATCTTCCATTTTAGATGCGAATATAACAACGGGACTTACGGGTATTATTTTATTAATGTTTGGTACAGGGCCAATTCAAGGGTTCGCAACTACCTTATTAATAGGTATTGCAACTTCATTATTTACAGCAATTTTCATCACAAGATTGTTTATTGATAGTTATACGAAAAATGGACAACCATTACCGTGTACTACATCAATAACAAAAAATATTCTTAGAAAAAATCATTTCGAATTCTTAGGAAAAAGAAAAATTGCTTACGCAGTTTCAGGTGTTTTAATTGCGATAAGTTTAGGGTCGTTATTTACAAACGGTTTAAACCAAGGGGTAGATTTTGTTGGAGGAAGAACTTATACAGTTCGTTTTGATAGAGATGTAGATGCCAATCAAGTAAAAGATGATATGGTTGCTATTTTCCAAAGTGCTGAAGCAAAAACCTATGGTGGTGATAACCAATTAAAAATCACTACTAAATACAAGGTTGATGAAACAGGTACTGAAGTAGATGAAGAAATAGAACAAATGATGTTTGATGGTCTAAAATCATACTTACCTGAAGGATTTACCTTCAATCAATATATTGACGATTACGAGCATAAAATAGCTGGTAGAATGGAATCTTACAAAGTAAGTCCAACTATTGCAGACGATATTAAGAAAGCATCTTTCTGGGTTGTATTAGGATCACTTGTTGTAGTATTTCTTTATATTTTATTCCGTTTTAGAAGATGGCAATTTAGTTTAGGTGCTGTAACAGCGGTATTCCATGATGTTATTATCGTGTTAGGAGTATTCTCGTTAACGTATAAGTTTATGCCTTTCAATATGGAAATTGATCAATCGTTTATTGCGGCAATATTAACTGTAATTGGTTATTCATTGAATGATACCGTGGTTGTATTTGATAGAATTCGTGAGTATTTTAATGAACATACTACGTGGAAAATGCCAAAAATTATTGATGCTGCATTAAATAGTACTTTAAGTAGAACTTTAAATACATCGTTAACTACCTTAATCGTGCTATTATCGATATTTACCTTTGGAGCAGATTCAATTAAAGGATTGATTTTCGCCTTAATTGTTGGTGTTGTTGTAGGAACCTACTCATCGTTATTTATTGCAACTCCAATTTTCTTTGATTCTGTGAAGAAAAAAGGAATTGATTTAGCTGATAAAAAAGAAGAAGAGGAAGAAGTATAAAATTAAATATAGTTCTCAATCTATAATAAAAAAAGCCATCTTTAAAATAAAGATGGCTTTTTTTATTAATTAAATGATGACTAGAAAATAAAGCTTGTTAATTATAATTAAATATTTGTAAAGGTTCATTATTACTTACAACAATAAAATGTTGTTTTCCGTTTATATTAATTGAAGTTACATCTTTAGAATCACTATCAATATTAAGGTCATATTTTTTTGAATAGCTAAAATTTCCATTTCCGTCACCTAAAAGGACATATCCAAAATTACTATCGTATCTTATGGTTTCTACCTCTGCG
>JAJRQR010000030.1 GCA_024280145.1 Bacteroidota bacterium | reverse complement strand
TCACAAGATGCACCGATTACGATTGTGTTTCTGTCTTCAAAATCTTTTAATGCTTCTTGAAAAGCAAAAATTTCTGTTGGACATACATAAGTAAAATCCTTTGGATACCAGAATAATACTACTTTCTTATTGTTTTTTTTTGCTTCTTCTAAAACGTTTACTTTAAAAGTGTCTCCCATATCGTTCATAGCATCTACGCTAATATCTGGGAATTTTCTACCTACTAATGACATATTTTTAATTTTATGGTTTATGTTTATTTTCTGATTACAAAAATACTACAGTACCATTGATTTCATAGTTAATGAAATTTAAATTTTTTATATTACAATAGATTTATTTTATGTAATTAAAAATAGCTATAAAATATGATTATTTGTCTTTAGAAGCTAATTGTCTAATCTTAATATTTAAAGCTGCAAAAAGAAGCGTGGTAATCGGACTCAGCCAGTTAAAAATAGCGTAGACAAAATATTCGCCAACACCAACGCCAAGCACACCGCTTTGATATGCGCCACAAGTATTCCAAGGGATTAAAACGGAGGTTACTGTACCTGCATCTTCTAGGGTTCTACTAAGGTTTTCAGGAGCAAGACCTCTATCTTCATATGCTTTTTTAAACATTTTCCCAGGAATTACAATTGCAAGATATTGGTCGCTGGCTATGACATTTAATCCTAAACTGCTAAAAACAGTGCTAAAAAATAGACCAAAAACAGAATGTGCCATTTTTAATAATGCTTTTGTAATTCGTGCTAATGCTCCAATAGCATCCATAACACCTCCAAAAACCATTGCGCTAATTATTAAAAGTATTGTCCAAAGCATTCCTTTCATTCCTCCTGAGCTAAACAAGTCGTTTAATTTTTCATTATCAGTTACTATTTGGATATCTGTAAAAATAGCATTTTGTATAGAATTAAAACTAGAAGAGGAAATCGTTTTTAATATTTCAGGCTGAAAAATAAAAGCAAAAATAATTGCTAATAAAACACCAGAACCTAGTGCGATTAACGGCTTTGTTTTAGTTAATATTAAAGCGATTACAGCAAGTGGTACTAAAAATAAATAGGGGGTTGTATTGAAAGTATTATTAATAGAGTTGAGTAAGCCACTAACATCTGCATTGCCTGAAGTATCAATATTCAGACTTATAATACTAAAAACAATGATAGTGATAATTATAGTTGGTATAGTGGTTATTGCCATGTAACGTATATGAGTGAATAAATCGGTTCCTGCCATTGCGGGAGCTAAATTTGTGGTATCGCTTAAGGGCGACATTTTGTCTCCAAAATAAGCTCCAGAGATTACGGCTCCGGCAACCATACCTAAATTGATACCTAAAGCCTCGCCAATCCCTATTAATGCAATTCCTACGGTGGCAGATGTAGTCCATGAACTTCCAGTAGCAATTGATATTAATGCTGCAATTACTACACAAGAAGGTAAAAATATAGATGGGCTTAAAACTTGCAGCCCATAGTAAACCATTGCAGGAATAACCCCACTAATAAGCCAGGTGCCAGCTAAAGCACCAACAAGGAAAAGTATCATAATAGGAACAAAGACACTTTTTAGGTTTTGCCAAATTTCTTCAATCATTACTTTTATCCCAACTTTATTTCTAAAGCCTACAATGGCTGCAATACCACCGCCAATTAATAAAATAAACTGATTTGAATATTCACCTAAAGCTTCACCATTTGCAAAAAAAATATTATATGCAAGCATTCCCATTAGTATTACAACGGGGATAAGGGCTTCCCAAATGTTCAATTCTACATTTTCAATGATATGTTGACCATCTACTTTTATTTCTGAAAGGTTTTTATTCTCTTGCATTCTTTTATTTTTAGGATTGTAATGTTACAATAAATGAAAGACGTTTGCAAATTTATAAAATTGAATAGCCTCAAATTTGTATATTAAAAAATAGGCTATATTTGTTAGCCTCTATAAATTAACAACTTACCTTTTTAAATTATTGTTTTATGAAAAAGCTTTATGTACTTACTGCCTTATTATTAATAATAAGTAGTATTTCTGCTCAAGTAGGTATAGGGACTGTAACCCCTCATATATCCTCACAATTAGATATTACATCGTCAGATAAAGGGTTGTTAATTCCTAATGTTTCGTTGAGTAATATCAATACAACACAGTTAGATGGCATCAATACTGCAGCCACAGGGCTGCTAATTTATAACACCAATCCTGCGACAATAGGAGGTAGTGGAGTAGGATATTATTATTTTAATGGCACTACTTGGGAACGCCTTACAACTTCTGCAACTAGTGATGATGATATCGATTGGTATGAAGAAGGTACTACAACTTCACCAAATGCAATAACAGATGATATATTTACCCAAGGGAATGTGGCAATTGGTAAAACAACAGCAGATTATTCATTAGATATTTTAAGTACAGGTACTCGAGGCATGAACACTCTAATAAATGGAGCAACAACAGGTAATATTTATGCTAATTATATAGAAAATAGTAATACTGGTAGTGGTAATCATTATGGAAATTATAACATTTTATCCGGTATTGGAACTGGTGCTCAATATGGAAGCTATAATGGTATTTCTAATACAGGAGGAAATGGTCACTATGGAAGTTATAACGAATTAGCAGGAACAGGTACAGGAATTCAATATGGGAGTTATCAAATTGTAACAAATTCAGGCTCAAATACACATTTTGGAAACTATAATTTATTAACAGGCACAGGTAATGGGATTCAAGTTGCAAGTTTACAATCAATCGAGAATACAGGAAATAATCCTCATTATGCTAATTATAATACTTTAACTGGTGTTGGATCAGGACCTCAATATGGCAGTTATCAAAATGTTACAAATACTGGCGGCAATATACATTACGGTAGTTATAATGGTTTAAGCGGTAGTGGGGCAGGACTACAATATGGGAGTTATCAATATATTACAAATACTGGTGGCAATGCACATTACGGTAGTTATAATGGTTTAGTTGGTACTGGAACAGGACTGCAATTCGGCACCTTTCAAACAATTTCTAATACAGGTAATGGTTTTCATTATGGTTCTTATAGTGCGCTGGGTGGAACAGGAACTGGACAACAATATGGAAATTACCAGACAATTTCTAATACAGGTAATGCTGAACATTACGGCTCTTATAGTCAATTAGGTGGAACAGGAACTGGACAACAATTTGGAAATTATCAATTAATTAAGGTTATGTTCTTAAATAATGTGGAATATTTAATTTCTCATATTCTGTTTCAATACTCCTGTATTGATAAATTGCTTTAATGTTTGTCACCATGATTTTTGCGAACTCTTTTATAGGTTCTGATGATTTTTTTATCT
>JAJRQR010000029.1 GCA_024280145.1 Bacteroidota bacterium | reverse complement strand
CAACTTGTTATATCATTACCAAATATACTGTTTATTATTATATGTTTCCGGATAAGCGTACCTTTTGTTCTTCTTTATAACGGTCAGATAATTCAGTAAAAGCAGTATCTAAAGGGCTCTGAATCCTTAACAAATCCTTCTTTGCAACATGAGTGTAAATCATTGTAGTTTCTGGCTTACTGTGCCCCAACAAATCCTGAACATGACGCAAACCAACACCGTTTTCTATTAAATGAGTAGCATAACTATGTCGCAAGGTATGGGGCGTAACATTCTTTTTTATCCCTGCTCTATTAGCAGATGTTTTTATAAACTTTCGGATGCTTTCAGCACTATAAACTCCTCCATTTGGGTTTTCAATAAAAAACTGACTTGGTTTATATGTCATAAAATAATTGCGATACAAAGGAATAAAACTTTCCGCCAAAATAACAACGCGATCCTTCCTTCCCTTTCCGTTTTTAATGAAAATTTGACGCCTATCCACATCAATATTTCTTAATTCTCAAGATAAAACCTCCCCTATTCTCATTCCAGCAGAATACAACAACGCCAATACTGCACGATGCTTCAAATTTTTAGTAGCTCGTAACAAATCAATCATTTCTTCCTTACTCAAAACCGAAGGTAAATAAGTAGACTTACTGGGACGTATTAAATCTTCAACAACCAATTTACTATCAGGTAAAAAAGTGCCAAAATGCTTAATCGCACTCACCAATTGTCTGTGGGTACTAATTGCATATCGTTTGTATTCAACTTGCCGTTCTACAAACAACCTAACATCTATATTTGTCAACAAATCCAAAGGTTTTTCGCCAATAAATTCAACAAAATCTGCTACAAATGTAAAATACACCTTCACGGTACTTTCACTTAACCGCAAGCCTCTTAAATACCTAACATAAGCCCTAATCACCTCTTTATTCCCTTCACTTATTAGCCTAGCAGCTCTTTTCTTTTTTATTTCTGAAACAGAAGTTTTTCTATTGCTTACTGAAGAATAATCCACATAAATCCCTTTTTTCTGAAGCAAGGAATACAAACTATGTAATGATAGATTTTTCTTGGCAACATAAAATGTTTTATTCCTTGCACTCCATTTAACATAAGGCATACTTCGAACCAAATTCTTTAAACCCAAATGATATTCAAAACCAATCGAAAAACATTCCTGTTCTCTATGAAACAATTCGCCTAATACTACCTTAAAATTATTTTCTTTCATAACAAATTGAAATAAACATACCAATAGTGTTTTCTTATGTGTTGTCAATAACATTGACTTCATAAAAAAGAAGAATACTAAAAGTAAAAAGGGAGTTACACAAATATAATAAAAAACTTACAACAAACTAAATTGTATTCAATAAGAAAAAATAGAAAATAGTACTTTAGATTTTTTATTGCATAAGTACCTGTTTAATCCTTTATTTGAATAAATTGTTTGAATATTCAAATGATAACTTAGATTATAAAGAAATTAATTGTCGTATTTTTATCTTTCGTTCAACGTTAATTGAAAACATTTAAAATGATTCAAATACTTACTTTTTTATTCTTTACCTTATTAGTAGCAGTTATATCTTATTTTGCTACACGAAACACTCCCGAAAATACTTCCGACGGTTATTTTCTAGGCGGAAGAAGCCTCACAGGTGTTGTCATTGCAGGTTCCCTCCTACTTACCAACTTATCTACAGAACAAATCGTAGGCCTCAACGGAGCCGCATTTAAAGAAGGTATATTAGTAATGGCTTGGGAAACTTTAGCCGCCATCGCAATGGTAGTCACAGCTGTTGTATTGTTACCAAGATATTTAAAAGGTGGTATCACCACAGTTCCTCAATTTTTAGAAAGGCGCTACGATAAATTCACTAAAACCATCACTTCAGGATTATTTTTAAGTGGTTATGTAGTCGTGCTTTTACCCATCGTTTTATATTCTGGTGCTTTGGCAATTAATACGATGTTTGGTATTCCAGAATTGCTGAATGTTTCCAATAGCACAGCATTATGGATTACCGTATGGGGAATTGGAATTACAGGCTCTATTTATGCCATTTTTGGTGGTTTGAAAGCGGTTGCTGTTTCCGATACTATCAATGCTGTTGGATTATTAATTGGAGGTTTGATGATTCCGTTTTTCGGATTGCTATTAATTGGTGATGGTAGTCTTTCTGAAGGGGTTACAATTCTTATTGAAACCAGTCCAGAAAAGTTTAAAGCACTCGGAAACAATAAAGCATCCGTACCTTTCGGAACCATATTTACAGGAATGATGCTGGTTCAATTATTCTATTGGGGAACCAATCAAGCCATTATCCAAAGAGCTTTAGGGGCAAAGAATTTAAAGGAAGGACAAAAGGGGTTATTACTGGCTTCTTTTATTAAAATATTAGGACCTTTAATTGTGGTGCTTCCTGGGATTATTGCTTTTCATTTATTCGGAAGTACTTTAGATAACCCAGATCAAGCTTATCCGTTATTGGTTAGTAAAGTCCTCCCCGCTTCTTTGTTAGGATTCTTTGCTGCGGTTTTGTTTGGTGCGGTGTTGAGTTCATTTAACTCTGCTTTAAATAGTTCGGTTACTTTATTCGGATTGGATATTTACAAATCTCATATCAATAAGGAAGCTTCCGAAAAACAAGTCGTTAAGATTGGTAAAACCTTCGGGATATTCTTAGCTATTTTGTCGATGTTTATCGCTCCTTTTATTGCCAATGCTCCAGACGGATTATTCGGTTATTTACAGGAAGTCAACGGTTGTTATAGCATCCCAATTTTAACTATTATTTTGGTGGGTTATTTAACTAAATATGTTCCTGCAATTGCTGCAAAAGTGGGATTGATTTCTGGTGTGGTACTTTATAGTATTAGTCAATTCATTTTAAAACCATTCGTTTTTGGCGATGAAAATTACCCGCACTTTTTACACGTAATGGCAATTCTATTTGTACTGAATGTGATCATTATGTTAATCATTGGGAAATTATATCCGCGTGAAACTCCTTATAAAGCTTACGAAAGTAACGAAGTCGATATCACTCCTTGGAAATATGTGAAAGCTGCAGGAATAGGAATCACCGTAATCGTTATTGGAATCTACATTTATTTTGCTTAAAACTTAATTATATGAAACCATCAAAATTAGCTACAGCCTTACTTTTATTTTTCACTTGTTTTATAGGAAAAGCCCAAGATAAAGTATTTGCAGGAGCCGATGAAAAAACACCTTCAAAAGCACAATATTTTTCTTGGATTAATAATACCAATGAAGGTACTACGGAAGCACATACACAAATCAATATGGACTTTTTCGGTTGGTTAAAAACCGAATACGGAATGCAACTCGATATCTACGCTTTTGATGCGGGTGCTATAGATGGCAAGCGTTTCTACGGAAGTATGAGATCCGAACGATTTAAAAATCAGTTTCCTTATGGATTTGATTCTATTTATAAAAAAGCAAATAAATATGGAATTAGATTAGGAGTTTGGGGAGGCCCCAACGGATTTGGAACAACTCCAGAAGAAGAAAAAGCAAGAACCGATCAAATGGTTGGGCTTTGTAAAGATTATAATTTTGCTCTTTTTAAATTCGATGCTGTTTGTGGAATTTTAGGTCCAGATAAAGAAGACGCCTTTATCAATATGATGGTGGAATGTAGAAAATACAGTCCAGATTTAATTTTATTGAATCATCGTTTGGGATTAGAAAAAGCAGCTGCCTACGCCACCACTTTCCTTTGGGGCGGAGCAGAAACCTATATCGATGTTTTTATGACCAACAATGCTACGGCACCACATCACAGAGCAGCAGCACTTACAAGAGGATTGGTTCCTGGTCTAAAAAGGTTGACCGAAGATCACGGTGTTTGTCTTTCTTCTTGTTTGGATTATTGGGATGACGATTTAATTCTACAAGCTTTTAATAGAAGTTTAATTCTTGCTCCCGAAATCTACGGAAATCCTTGGTTGCTTCGTGATGATGAATTTTCAAAATTGGCAAGAATATATAATCTTCATAAAAAATACGATGCCATTTTAGTAGATGGAAAAGTATTACCAAAAGAAAATTACGGAGAAAACACCGTTGCTCGTGGTGGTGATAAAACAAGAATTATCACTTTAAGAAACAACTCTTGGCTTCCGGTAGATTATAAAATCACTTTAAATGAAGAAATCGGAATTACTGAAACTTCCAATAAAATAAGCTTGGTACAATTACACCCAAACGAAAACTTTGTGGGTAAATTTGACTATAACAAAACGGTTGCAGTTACTGTTTTACCCTTTAGAGCAGCTATGTTTATAGCAACTTCTGAGCAATATGACGAACCATACGTTTCAGGAACAGAATACAATGTTATCAGAAATGTAGAAGGGAAATCGACTTTGATTAATTTGGTTGGTATGCCAGGAATGAGAACGAATATTGGAATTAACGATATAGAAAAATATAAAACATATAATATCAATGGTACCAAGAATAGAAATACAAAAGATGCTAAACTATTCGCCATAAAATTTAGAGGTGAAAAACTAAGCCTTCCTGTACATCGTAAATTGGCGGGTTTTAATGAAATTGAAATTCCAAAAGATGCAGCTGCTTTATATGAAGCTTCCGTTTTTTCAGCAGATAATAATGCTTTGGAAGTACGTTCTCTATTCCGTTCTGGTAAAACCAATATCCCTGAAGTTAAGGCAGCTCGTGATGCTTTCTTCAATCAAAAAACGTTTGTAAACAGAGGGATTTGGGATAAATATTTGTTCGATGGAAATATGAATACAGGTTTTTGGCCTTCCAAAAAATATGATATTGACTTGCGAATCAAACGAGGAACTTTCCGATTGGATTTAGGAGAACAAACTGATATTGATGAACTGATAATCCGTTTGCCAGATTATTTCTCATTGCATCCATTACTTCCGCAAGAAGGGAATTATGCAGAGGTTTCCTCCGATTTAAAAACTTGGGAGAGAATTACCTATTTAGCAGATACTTTGAATATAATCCCAATTCATAAAAACATTCGCTATATCCGTATGCAACAGCAACCACAGCATATGGTAGAGATTGAAGGATATTATAAAGGTACAAAAATCAATTCAGAAAAATGGCGGGCTTCCAATTTATTTGCACACGCTAGTAAAATGAAGCCTGTGAAATCTTGGAGCACTTCTTTTACTTTACCTGAACTTGCCAATAACAGTTATTTAAGCATTGCTTTAAATGGTAAACACGGAATTGAAGGTGCTTATGTAGCCGCAAAAATAGATGGTAAATTAGTAGGCGCACCTGATCGTGCTTCCTCCTACCCGTCCAATACTTGGGAATATGTAAATGCGCAACGATCTTCAAATTACACCTATTATATTCCGATGAAAGAGGATTATATCGGTAAGAAAATTGAGCTATTTGTAATGGCTTACGACAAAGAAAACACCAATATTAAGCCCGAAGTATGGATTTCTTCTTATACCGACGGAAAAGAAACCATTAGCCTAGAACTTCAAAAATAATCCTATGAAAACCAACGTAAAATTAATCCTCGTCTTATTACTTCTTCCTTTTATCGGAATGGCACAGAAAAACGTTTATACCGTAAAATCACCTGATAAGAATATTACTTTCAGTTTAAAGGTTTCAGATATTACAAGTATTACTGCAACCTACAAAGGACAAACACTTCTGAAAAGTTCTGAAATATCTATGACGCTGCACAATACGGTTTTAGGTCCAAATTCTGAAGTTTTAAAAGTTGAAAAACAAGCTATTTCCGAGGTATTAAAGCCAGTAATTCAAGTAAAAACTTCCAAAATCAAAAATGAAGCAAATGAAGCTACTATTCATTTTAAAAATAATTATTTTATTGTAATACGTGCTTATAACGAAGGATTCGCCTATCGTTTTGGAACGACTATCGATGGGAAAATCACCATTCTCTCCGAAACTGGAAATTATCAGTTTATCGAAAACCACATGCTTTGGTGGGGTAAGGAAAAAAAGTTTCAATCACACAATCAGGTATTTTTTGATTATAAGTCGATGCGACAAACCAGCAATACCGATTTGGCAAGTTTACCTTTAATTATCAATCCTTCAAAAGGACCAAAAATCGTTATTACCGAAACCGATTTAATTGACTATCCAGGAATGTGGTTGCGAGGAAATAATGACCATAGTCTCTATCGGGTTTCAGCTAAATATCCAAAAACCATTGTAACTAAAACCGATCGTGTACTTCCTATTACAGAACGTGAGGATTATATTGCTATCACAGAAGGAACTCGAACTTTTCCGTGGAGAATTTTCGCGGTTGCTGAAAAAGATGCAGATATTATTAACAATCAACTGACCTATGTTTTAGCTTCTTCCAACCAAATTAAAGATCCATCTTGGATTCAACCGGGAAAAGTAGCTTGGGATTGGTGGAATGCAAATAATGTATATGGAGTCGATTTTAAAGCGGGAATCAATACTGAAACCTATAAATATTACATCGATTTTGCTTCCGAATACGGAATTGAAAATATCCTGTTAGACGAAGGTTGGTACGTTTTAGGAGATATGAGTGATATTGCTCCAGAAATTGATATGGAAGAAATTATCGCTTATGCAAAAGAACGGAATGTAGGCGTAATTGTATGGTGTGTTTGGAAAACATTGGATGAACAATTAGTAGAAACTTTCAAACAATTTGAAGCTTGGGGTATCCACGGAATCAAAGTAGATTTTATGAATCGGGACGATCAAGAAATGGTCAACTATTATCATAAGATAGCAAAAATGGCAGCTGATCACAAATTAATAGTTGATTTTCACGGTTCCTTTAAACCAGCAGGATTACGAAGAATGTATCCCAATGTTTTAACTCGTGAAGGTGTAAATGGTGGTGAAGAATTCAAATGGAGTATGAAACAAACTCCCGAACACGATTTAATTATTCCCTTTGGTAGAATGATGGCAGGACCAATGGATTACACTCCTGGAGCAATGAACAACGCACAGGAAAAAGATTACCGCCCTATATTTGATACGCCTATGAGTATGGGAACACGCTGTCATCAATTAGCGATGTTTGTGGTTTATGAAAGTCCGTTACAAATGCTTTGCGATACTCCTTCCAATTATTATAAAGAGCCTGAATGTATGGAGTTTTTGTCTGCTGTTCCAACAGTTTGGGAAGAAACCATTATTTTAGAAGCAAAGGTTTCCGATTATATTTTAGTTGCCAGAAAAAATGGAAATAATTGGTATATCGGCGGAATGACAGATTGGGACGAACGAGATCTACAATTGAATCTTTCTTTCCTTCCGAAAGGGAAAAAATACAAAATGACACTTTATAAAGACGGCATAAATGCCAATAGAATTGCCACCGATTTTAAACAAGTAAAACAAACCGTAGATCAAACGTATAACCAAAAAATACATTTAGCAAAAGGTGGCGGATTGGCTGTAATGCTAACTCTAGAAACCAATTAGTACCACATTAATAAAGCATTAATTTTTAGAATGATTATTAATTATCTGGAAAACAATGAAGGGCTAACCTTTATAAATTTTATTTATTAAAAATAATATTATGGTAGAACAATTAAAAGTTTTTGAAAACAATGTTATTGCATTAGAAGCCTATGGTGGCTTTACGGAAGTAGATGAAAAATACTGTCAAAAGTTATTTAGTCAGAAATTAGAAAAAGGCTTTGATAAAGTTAATATTCTAGTAAAAATTGACGAGTTAAAAATTACTAAAAGCAGTTTAAATGCTTTATTAGAAGATATGGTATGGGTATTTCGTAATTATCATAAAATGGGACGTTTTGCTATTGTAGCCAACTCACCTATTATTGAAAAATTAGTTGCTATAGATAATTTGTTTTATGCTAGTAAAAAAGAAGGTAGAGATGAACGTTATTTTAATGTTTCCGAAATAGAAAGCGCTCTAGATTACGTGAATCATTAATATTGTTATTCTTAAGTAAAAGCATCAAAATAATATACTTAATACATTTTGAGCTATAATAAGTTAATACAATCTTATTATTTTAACATATATATTGTAAAATAAATATATAAAGACTATATTATCCTATATATTTTTGTATATTGTAGCTGTATAATTATTAAATGTATTAGATATGACTAAAAAGAAAAAATTTGTAGTATGGTTCTTTTCCTTATGGATGCTTTATTGGGTATATGAATTTACCGTAAGAACCGTTGGATCTGATGTAAACATACGTGTAGACTTATTATTTTTACTACCCGTATTAGGAATTATTTCATTGTATTTTATTTACAATGTAATTAAAGCGTGATAAAAATTATGATTTTACACGGTTTATTGCCCGCTCATAAACCTCTTCGTAAAGTGGCACTATATTTTTGGTTTCAAAATTTTTAGCTATCTCTTTTGAAGAGGTTTTGAATTTTGAAAGCATAACAGGACATTCCAATATTTTAATAGCATTTTCAGACATTTCATCTACATCTACAACATCGCTTAAAAATCCACTTACTCCTTGAATATTAACTTCGGGCAATCCACCTGCATTACTAGATATTACCGGAACACCACAAGCCATTGCTTCTAAAGCCACCAAACCAAAACTTTCATGTTCCGATGGTAATACAAACAAATCACTAAAACATAATATTTTATCTACCTCATGACTATTTCCAACAAACAATACTTTATCTGAAATTCCTTTTTCTCGACATAATTTTTCTGCTGGTTTTTTTTCAGGTCCCTCTCCTACCATTATTAATTTGGCAGGCATTTCTTTTTGAATTCGATCAAATATTTCAATTACATTATCAATTCGTTTTACCTTCCTGAAATTACTAATATGGGTTATAATTTTTTCATCTTTTGTAGCAATAAAATCACGTTCTCTATCAGAGTATTTGCTATTGTACTTTGCAGTATCAATAAAATTTGGAACTACATCTATTTCATTTTTAATATCAAAAAGACGTAAGGTATCATCTTTCAAGCTTTGTGAAACCGAAGTTACTGCATCGCTATTATTAATACTAAAGGTTACTGCTGGTTTGTAAAAGGGATGATTTCCAACTAAGGTAATGTCGGTTCCGTGAAGTGTAGTAACCATTGGAATAATTATTCCTTCTTCTTCCAACATTTTTTTAGCCATATAACCTGCATAAGCATGTGGAATCGCATAATGTACGTGAAGCAAATCAATTTTATGAAGCTTCACCATATCGACTAATTTACTGGACAAAGCCAACTCATAAGGTTGATAGTGAAACAAAGGATAATTTGGAACAGTAACTTCATGAAAATGAACATTACAGTGCAATAATTGCAATCTCACAGGTTGTTTATAGGTAATAAAATGAATTTCGTGACCGTGTTCAGCTAATGCAATTCCTAATTCTGTAGCAACTACTCCACTTCCACCGAAAGTTGGATAACAAACTATTGCGATTTTCATAATAATAGCCCGAAAAATCGGGTAAGTTTTAATTAATACTGAATGAAAAGTTATTCGTCTTCTATAGCCTCGTAAATTGCTTGTTGAATATCACTTCTCAAATTATTCTTTATTATCTCTCTATTAGAAGCATCTGGATAGGTTCTGTTTGAAAGAAACACATAGATGATACCTTCTTCTGGATCAGCCCAAGTCAGCGTTCCTGTAAACCCACTATGCCCAAAGCTTGTCATTGAAACACATCCGCAAGTTGGACCCGATTCACCTAGTTGTGGTTTGTCGAAACCTACGCCTCTCCTTACATCTTTATCGCAGTAATTACAGGTATTAAATAAATCGAATGTTTCAGGATTAAAAAATCGTTTGTCACCATAAAATCCCTTCCAAAGATACATTTGCATAATCTTAGCAATATCATTGGTATTGCTAAATATTCCTGCGTGACCACTAACTCCCCCAAGCATTGCTGCTCCTTGATCGTGTACGTATCCTTGAACGGTTTGCATTCTGAAATAGTTATCATCCTCAGTAGGCGGAATCATATTTTTTGGGAACTTCTCTAAAGGATTATAGGTGGTGTTATTCGCTCCCAAATATTTGTACAATCGCTCTTGAACTATATCTTGCATTGGCAAATTATAGTGTCTTTCTAAATATTCTTTTAATATATAATAAGGTAAATCACTGTATTTGTATTTTAATTTAGAATACAATTCACTTTCTTTAATTTGATTGTAAATACTGTCTTTTAAGTCCAAACGCATATACATTTTATCTGCAACTTGGTATTTATAAACAGCTGTTTTTTCTTTTCGGTAAAATCTGGGATCAGGATTTTTTAAGGAATCTAAAGTGTTAGTATAAAAAGGAATCCACTCCTTGATACGCGCATAATGTGAAAGCATTTTTCGAAGGGTAATATTCTCTTTATTGGAGCCTTTAAATTCAGGAAGTAATTCTGAAATAGTGGTTTCTAAATTAATCGTTTT
>JAJRQR010000028.1 GCA_024280145.1 Bacteroidota bacterium | reverse complement strand
TTAAATAGGGCTCATAGTTGAGCCCTTTTTTATTAATAATGGGATTATTTGCTTTAGTTTGAATTCTTAGAGTTTTTATTAATAATTGCTTCTTCTTTTTCAATTACTAATGCTTTTGGAGTGATGAGGTTTTTAATAACATCAGCATCATTTGTTCCAGAAGGTTTTAATATTTTTACTTCTTTATAGAATATACCGTTTTCTTTTGCCTGATTATATAATTGAGGCATCAAATATTTCCCTCTGTCATCTCCTTTATCAAGTACATTTTTTCTTTTATTTGGGTTTTGTTGTAAGTAGGGGTCATTTCTTTCAGCTGTAAGGGTCCAAGAAACTTTTTTTCCTTGTATTCCGCCAGCAATGATAAAAGTATTAGAATTTCCCACTTCCTGTTCAATAAAAAGATTGGGCATGGAGGCACCAATTGCAGTTAGTTGATAGGAAGCATTTTTATTAATTGCTGTATAATACTCTGGTAATTGAACAGTAGGTCTTCCATTAGAATTAAATATTGTTGTCCCTCTATACACATTTAAAACCTCATTTGATTCTATAGAAAAATGCTTTAAATATTTGTTAGCAGGGTAATTAGGATGATCAATTACAAAGGATTTTGTTCCACTTGCGTTACTATCTCCATCCGCAAAAATTGCATCACCACCAGAACTGATTCCAACTACACCATACTTTCCTCCTGTGCCTTGTACACCAATTCCTTTACTTGAAGTTGGAACAGAAAATCCAGAAACAGCTATATGATTACTGCCATCACTACCCGTATAAGAACAATCGGCAACAGTTACAGTAGTCGAAGGACTATCATTTTGATTTTGAGCGATTATATTAGAGCCACTTCCGTTATGTACTGAAAAAATTGCTGCATCATTATTACTACTATTTCTAATATTAAATTCTCCATTTCGGCCTTGTACTCCATAATGGTTTAATATAACACCATGACCTACACCAAATTGATTTCCTCCTAAAACAGCACCATAAACATATGTGCCACTAACTGTTTGAGTAAACCTATCAGTAAAAAATGAAAAACCATTTCCTCCAGTGGTTGGAGTTCCTGGAGGTTGAATGTCAACCCCTAATACATAAACACCTGTACCACTATTGGTTCCTAAGTTTACATAATTACCAGTTCCTCCCGTTGTTGAAAGGTTATTATATATGCCAATTCCACTAGAATTATTTATTGTGTTGTATATTCCACCACCCGTCCCGGTATTAAAAGACGCTAATGCATAACCTGAACCTGAGTTTTGTGCCTGTACACCTACACCCGTACTAGCACCAATGCCTAAAACTCCTTTACCTGTTCCAG
This sequence comes from Bacteroidota bacterium, assembly GCA_024280145.1. Taxonomy (GTDB): domain Bacteria; phylum Bacteroidota; class Bacteroidia; order Flavobacteriales; family Flavobacteriaceae; genus Marifrigoribacter. The sequence goes on along the minus strand of JAJRQR010000028.1, from coordinate 70,429 downwards.
AGTTATCTCCTCTAACTCCAAATCCGGTTAAAGTACTAATACCTCTAACTCCCGTTCCAGAACCGCTTGTATTTCCGACGATTGAGTTACCGTTTAATGAGCTTAATGAACTAAATTGATTCCCTGCTGTTGCTAGAGTTGCACCATAACCAACTGTAACTTGTCCGTCATTTTCCACTCTCATTCTGGTAGTATTATTTGTAAAAAGCTCAAGGCTTACATTATCTGTAGTACCTAAAAAATTTGTTCCTGGAGTAGTTCCTGCGTTTCCTGTTAGTTTCCAATCGTCACTTTCTCCTGGAGCAAGTCGAATCCAATCTGTGCCATCGTTATAATAAAAACCTGGACTAACTGCTGTAGCGCCAGCACCATTGGTATTGGTATTGTAAACTATCATCCCCTCAACATCAGTAGACAAAGGAGAAGGATTAGTTGTTGCTACTAATGAAACTCTAGGTAATAAAACTCCTTTTGTATCCGTACCATTACCAATTTCAATAAGTGAATTGGTATTTGGATTGGTATTCCCAATCCCAACTTGGGCAATAGTTTGAAAGGAGATAAATGAGAATAGAATTAAGCCTATAAAAGCTCTTTTTGCGGGGTAAATTTTAAACATAATTGTTGTAACTTATAGATTTGGTTCTACAACACTACATCAAAAACAGCTAAAAAACAAATATAATCGTCAAAAAACACATCTGTATAATAAATGAAAGAAAATTCCTATAAATAAATGAAATAATAGTCAATATATTTAATCTGTCTTTTTGTGTGCTAATGTTTTGGAGTCCTTATTGGTTTCTATTGATAACTTAGTGTTTTTGTTTTCGTAAGGAGTGATTGCACTTGGGGCATCTGGGAAACGCAATTCTGCATAAATTGAGTTTTCTTCAGAAGATCTTCCGATTGTACTTTTTCTGTTAGCAAAAATATGCAAGAGAAGTCTATATTTGAATTACCATTTTGTAATTTATTTACAATAATGTTTTTAGTAAAAATAGGATCTATTGTTATAGATGCAGTTCCGTTTGTTAAATTTTAACATTTTTTAAATTAACTTTAGTTGTTAATTTGTATTAAAATAAAAATTTTGTTTATAGAAGAAAAGTCAGTTTTAAACAAAAATATTTCTTTAGACGTGTTTGTGAAATGTAATGTTTCATTAACAATTAAAAGAGAAGACTTGTTACATCCCGAGGTTTCTGGAAATAAATTCAGAAAATTAAAATACAATCTATTTGAAGCTAAAAAATTAGGTTTTGATAAAGTACTAACTTTTGGAGGAGCTTATTCAAATCATATTGCCGCAACTGCCGCTGCAGGAAAAGAACTAGGTATAAATACAATTGGCATTATTAGAGGAGAAGAATTGTTCGATAAAATAGGTAAAAACCCAACATTATCTTTTGCAAAAAAATGTGGAATGAGGCTATATTTTATTTCAAGAAAGAATTATAGAAATAAAGCAGAAACGGATTTTATTGATAAACTAAAAGAAAAATACGGCTCGTTTTTCCTTGTGCCAGAAGGAGGAACTAACAAGTTAGCAGTTAAAGGATGTACAGAAATATTAACTAAAAATGATGTTATATACGATTATATTTGCACTGCCGTAGGGACAGGAGGCACTATCTCAGGACTTATTGAAGCATCAAAACTTCACCAAACAATTCTTGGGTTCTCTGCTTTAAAAGGAACCTTTCAGAAATCTGAAATTGAAAAATATACTTCCAAGAAAAATTATCATTTAATTGATGAGTACTGTTTTGGAGGTTATGCTAAAATAGATTTTAAATTAATTCGTTTTATCAATGAATTTAAAGAAGAAACAGGAGTTCAATTAGATCCTGTTTACACAGGAAAAATGCTTTATGGTATTATGGATTTAATTGAAAAGAAATATTTTAAAGATAATAGCAGTATTTTAGCTATTCACACTGGGGGACTACAAGGAATTTCGGGAATGAATCAATTATTAAGAAAGAAAAATTTACCTCAAATTAAACTGTAATATGTTCCAAAAAATAATAACATTACTTTTCATTGCTGTACTTCTATTAGGAAGTTGTAAATCTAAAAAGAAAGTAGTTTCAACTTCAAAGAAACATACTCCTAAAAAAGAAAAGGTTGTTCGTCATAACTCAAAAGATATACCTATAGAAAATTCAACAGAGAATACTACAAAAGTAAAACCAATTCCTAAAAATGCTTCATATACAGAAATTGTTGCTTTATATATAAATAATTATAGCGACATTGCTAAAGAAGAAATGGCGCAATATGGGATACCTGCTAGTATAACATTGGCTCAGGGAATCCTAGAAAGCGGCGCAGGAAGGGCAGAGTTAAGTAAAAAATCAAACAATCATTTTGGAATAAAATGCCATAAAGGTTGGACAGGTGAGCGTGTTTATCATGATGATGATGAGTTGCAAGAATGTTTTAGAAAATATAAAGATCCTAAATACTCTTTTAGAGACCACTCTTTGTTTTTATCTGAAAGAAGTAGGTATCAAAGTTTATTCGAGCTGAAAAAAGATGACTATAAATCTTGGGCAAAAGGATTACGGAAGGCAGGTTACGCTACAGATCCTAAATACCCTGAAAAATTAATTAAAATAATTGAAAAGAATAAGCTTTATTCTTATGATAAAGAAGTTTTAGGTAAAAAATCTAAAAAAAATAAAGATAAAAAAAATTCTAAAATTAAAACATATACTGTAAAGAAAGGAGATACTTTATATAGTATTTCAAGACAGTTCAATATTTCGGTTGATTCGTTGAAAAAGTATAATAAATTAACTTCTAATACTATTTCTATTGGTCAAGAATTAATAATAAACTCTAAAAAAAAGTGAAATATATGATATTGTAAAACAAATAAGACCGCATAATTATGTGGTCTTATCAAGAATATTTAAAAATTCTGTTTTATTGTGATTTTTTCCACTTATTATATTGGTCTGTTGTTAATGTTTTCTTCATTGAAGTGTTAAATGTTTCGTCAATTTTTTTCTTATTTGCTATAACATCTGCACTTTTAGCGTCTTTTCCATTGATTAGCTTTCTGTAATTTACTTCTTTAGCTACAAAAGCTCTATAAAGTGTTCGGCTTTGATCTCCTGTTAGGTTTAGTTGATTTGTAAGTTTTTCAACTTGTGATTTAGCAACAACCTCAGGTCTGTCTTGATCTTGTGTTAAACTTTGAGATGATACATTTTGAGTGCTTAACATTAATACAAATGCAAAAGCAACGATTGATAATAGGTTTTTCATTTTTATTGATTTTAGGTTACTAATTTAGTTATTTATCAATTTACATTCCAAAAATTAAGCCAAAAAAGAATAATTTTTTATTCTTCGATTGCTTGAAGGTAATTTAACATCATTGCTACTCCTTCATTATGTACTATTGTTCTTCCAATTTTTGGCATCATATAACCAGGTGTGGTACTTTGAATTCGGTCTTCAATTTGTCCTCTTCTTGAATATATTCCAGTATCATCAAAAGGAACTTCCAATCTGAAATCTAATAAAAATCCAGTTGGAGTGAAACCTCCTGGTTGGTGACAATGGGCACAATTGATATCCATATATCCTCTTCCTTGTTCTAATATATCAAAATTATCATCTTCCCAATCTGGCAAAACTGTAACGTCTGAAGGGTTTGTAATTCCTTCTAACATTCCTTCGTCTATAAAATATTGTAATTGATTAATGTTAACGGTTCCGTTATTTGGACTGAAATTCATATTTCGTAACTTCGGTCCAATAGGAGTAGTGTCTTCATAAATGTGATGACAATCAATACAATCGGTATTAGATGGGATTTGATATTCTATATTTTGTGCAATTCCTTCTGCATTTAAATATGCGACTGAAACGATACTTCCATCATCGGTATATGTTGCTTCGGTCATGTCGTTATTCCACTTATAGTTTCCAATCTTCCAAGCTCCTTCCGTTTTAATTAAAACACGAGTTTCAACCATAATTTTATTGGACGAAGTATTGCTTTCGTCTTCATAATAATAAAATGTTTTTGAAATTAAAGTATTGTCAGGAAAATTTGGCAATAAATCACTATTGTCATATTGCATTGCTGCTCCTTCTGGTAAACGTAATAAACGTTGTTTGTAAGCGTAATCTGTAAAAAGACGACTGTTTAAATCGTATAAATGAACGTTTTCAGCAGGAGTTAAATTAGAAATAGCTCCACTGAAAATCCCCATATCAGATAAATTGGTTTCGAAAGTAAGTGGTACTTCTGTAATAATCGTTTCTGCAAATAATGTTTCACTTTGATTTGATTCATTTCCATTTGCGTCAAAAGCTGAAATATTTATATTATAGGAATTACCAGAAACAAGATTATTAATAATCGTAGTTGTTTCATTAATTGTCTGAATTTTATTTCCATCTAAATAAACGAAATACCCTGTAACTCCTATATTATCTGAAGATGAATCCCAAATAATCTGAATTGAAGTTTCTGTTATATTAGTAGTTGATAGGTTAAATGGTGCAGAAGGGTTTTCTGTATCACTGTCTACATAGCCATCGTCATCACTTCCACAAGCTGCTACTAGTAAAAATAAAACAGCAAGACTAAAAATAAAATATTTTTTCATTTGGGTAAAATTTTCGCCTAAAATACAATTTTGATTTTATTATGAAAGTTTAGCGGCTTATTTAAAACTGTTTTAAATACAAAAGGAATTACTAAGCTGTAATTCCTTTTATTAGTTTTATAGATTCTGTGTCAAGCAAGGAATGACAAAGCGGTATTAAACCACTTCTACAAACAAACCATCATCGGTCTTATTCACCTTAGCTACACTGTGTTTTGTTAAGCCTTTAATGGTTTTATCCCATTTTTTATTTCTTAATCCTGATTGGGTTTTTAGCTCTACCAAATCGATAGGAGAATTTGCTTTCAGTATATTAAAGACTACCTTTTCATCATCGCTCATAGCTACCTGCTTAACTTCGGGTTTCATTTGCGGGAAGAAAAGTACTTCTTGAATAGAAGCATTATTGGTTAAAAACATGATGAAACGATCCATCCCAATGCCCATTCCTGAAGTTGGTGGCATTCCGTATTCTAAAGCCCTTAAAAAATCTTGATCTATAAATTCGGTTGCTTCATCATCACCACGGCCTGCTAATTTTACTTGATCTTCAAAACGTTCGCGTTGGTCAATTGGGTCGTTTAACTCAGAATAAGCATTCGCTAATTCTTTTCCGCAGATAATTAACTCGAAACGTTCGGTTAATTCTGGATTGGTACGATGCTCTTTTGTTAAAGGACTCATCTCTTTTGGATAGTCAGTAATAAAGGTAGGTTGAATGTAATTGGCTTCACATTTTTCGCCAAAAATTTCATCGATAAGTTTTCCTTTGCCCATCGTTTCATCTACTTCAATTCCCATTTCTTGAGCTGCAGTTCTTATTTCATCTTCCGATTTTCCTGAAATATCAAAACCCGTAAAATTTTCAATCGCTTCCGCCATCGTTACTCTTGCATAAGGAGCTTTAAATTCTATTTCGTGTTCTCCGAATATGGTTTTTGAACTTCCGTTTACTTCCGTAGCACAGAACTCTAACAACTGCTCGGTAAGATCCATCATCCAATTGTAATCTTTGTAAGCCACATAGATTTCCATCATGGTAAATTCTGGATTGTGCGTTCTGTCCATTCCTTCATTACGGAAGGTTTTTGCAAATTCATACACTCCGTCAAATCCACCTACTATTAATTTTTTTAAATACAATTCGCAAGCAATTCTCATAAACATAGGAATGTCCAACGAATTGTGATGCGTTTGAAAAGGTCTAGCAGCAGCACCTCCAGGAATTGATTGTAGAATTGGAGTTTCTACCTCAAAATAACCACGTTCATTAAAAAAGGTGCGCATTGCTGTAAACAATTTAGTACGCTTTATAAATACTTCTTTTACTTGTGGGTTTACTACCAAGTCCGCATAACGCTGACGGTACCGCAGTTCAGGATTGTTAAATTCATCAAAGGTATTTCCTTCACTATCGGTTTTTGGAAGTGGTAATGGCTTTAATGATTTTGAAAGTAGTTTAAAGTTTTTAACTTTTACTGTTTTTTCGCCTACGTTGGTAGTGAATAATTCGCCTTCAATACCAATGAAATCACCTATATCTAGTAATTTTTTATAGACATCATTGTACTGTACTTTATCTTCTCCAGGACAGATTTCATCACGATTAAAATACACTTGTATTCTTCCTTCAGCATCCTGTAATTCAGCAAATGAAGCCTTTCCTTGAATTCGACGAGACATTAATCTTCCGGCAATTATCACTTTTTTTCCTTCCTTAAAATCCTGTTTTATTTCCGTTGTCATGGTGTCAACTGTAAATAATTCTGCTGGATAAGGATTAATACCTAGGGCTCTTAATTGAGTGAGTTTTTCTCTTCGTACGAGTTCTTGTTCGGATAATTGCATAAATATGGTCTAAAAATAAGGCGTAAAGATACTGACAAACTATGGCTTAACCAATAGTTCTGACATTGTTGTAACAATTACATTCTTAGTCATACTTATAGGCCAGTATTAATTTGTAACTTTGCGTTTTATGAGTATTTGGAGAGTAATTTTATCAATCGTTTTTCCGCCTTTAGCAGTGTTGGATAAAGGTTGTGGTTCTGTAATTATCGTTTTTATTTTAACTTTATGTGGCTGGATTCCAGGTGTAATTGCTGCTCTCATCATTATTAATAATCCTAAATAATAAAATATGTTACGCAAAATTATTACCTTATTAGTAGTAAGTTTCACCTTGATTAGTTGTCAGTTTACTGAAACAATGGTTTTAAATGAAGATGGTTCTGGAAGAATGACCATTAGTATGGATTTGGGTGAAATGATGGGAATGATGGGAGATATGGGAAAAGATTCTACCATGGTAAAAACAGATACGATTATATCTTTTAAAGAAATGTTTGAAGAGAAAAAAGATAGTATTTCGAAATTGTCTGCAGAAGAGCAAAAAAAACTAAAAGCTTTAGAAAATTATAGTATTCACATGAATATGGATCCTGAAGAAAACAAAATGATTGTTGATATATTTAACGAATTTAAGAATGTTTCTGAAGCTAACGATTTAATGAAAGCTTTTGATGAAATGGATGATGTAATGCCAAGTATGGGTGGAGATGATAATAATGAAAGTGAAGAAGAAGATGGAAGCGATAATAATGTAGGGGTTCGTTATTCTTATAAAAAAGGAGTTTTTAAAAGAGATGCTTACATTATTGATGTTGAAAAACACAAGGCTCAAGTTGATAGTATGGCTTCCGTTGAGTCGTTTATGGGCGCGATGACTTATAAGATTAAATATACATTTCCTCGTAAAATTAAAAGCGCTTCAGTCGATGATGCTTTGTATTCTTCAGATGGCAAAACCATTGAGTTTGAACGCTCTTTTGTGGAGTCTATTAAAAATCCAGATGTATTGGATTTGGAGGTTAAATTGGAAAAATAATCTTTGAATAAATTAGTTGAAATACAAGAATTAGGTCTTAAGGATTATAAAGAAACTTGGGAATATCAAGAACAGCTTTTTAAGAGTGTTATTGATATTAAAATTAAAAACCGAAGAGAAGAACTTTCTATAGAAACCCCTAATTATTTTCTTTATGTAGAGCATCCTCACGTTTATACTTTAGGAAAAAGTGGCGATATTGATAACCTGCTGATTTCCGAAGAAAAACTCACTGAAATTGGAGCCACCTTCTACAAAAATAATCGGGGAGGAGATATTACTTATCACGGTCCAGGACAGATTGTTGGTTATCCGATTTTAGATTTAGAAAACTTTTTTACCGACATTCATAAATACCTTCGTTTTTTAGAAGAAATGGTGATTAGAACCCTTGCTGAATACGGTTTAAAAGCAGAACGATCCAAAGGTGAAACAGGAGTGTGGTTTGATGTAGGAACACCCTTTGCAAGAAAGATTTGCGCTTTTGGAGTGCGTGCTAGTCGTTGGGTAACGATGCACGGTTTTGCATTAAATGTAAATGCCAATTTGGGCTATTTTGACCATATGATTCCCTGTGGAATAAAAGGAAAAACAGTGACTTCATTAAACGTAGAGTTAGGTAAAAAAGAAATTCCTATTGAAGAGGTAAAACAAAAACTACTCCATCATTTTTCTGAACTTTTTGAAGCAGAATTAAAGCAAAAATTCGAAGTTAATTAGCTTCGGATTTTTTTTATTCTTTAATAAAAGATACTTTCTTTATAATTTTGTTTTTATGAATAATTTTTAATTTGTAAACTCCTTTTTCTAAGTAATTAATATTTATTGAAATATTGAAAGAATTTAGACGGTCAATAGATCCAGTAAGTCTATTTTTATTCATTAGAGAGGTTTTCAGGATAACAAAAAAAATGAATATTTTGAAAAATTAGGCTTCAAAAACTGAAGCCTAATTAAAAAATAAAATCACATATAAAATTATTGTTTGATAAGTTTTAATGAATCAGTTCCAAATTCTGTTTCAATTTTCACAAAATAGGTCCCTGTTTCAAGAGTTGAAATGTCAAGCTGCATTGACTTTCCTTTTCCTGATATATTTTGAACTTCTTGCCCTAAAATATTAAAAATTTGAAGATTTGATATTTCTTGTAAACTTGTAATTGTTGTTAGATTTGTTGCAGGGTTTGGATACATTAACAAATTGCTTTCAATAGCAATGTCATTGTTCCCTAGTATTTCTTGTGATGCAACAATAATATCAAAAGAGATTCCTGTGTTCATTGTTAACGTATTGTCTTCAAGATAGATAGCCCAATTGTTTCCGTCATACCAAGCGCTTAATTTTGTGTTTCCTATGTCTCCAGCATTACCGCTTAATCCCCAATAATGAGAAAATACAAAAGTTGCATTTGGATTACCATTTAAATCTGGATGATCTAGAATTGTCCAGTTTGAATTATTATTAGTTGCATCTGTTGTATGTGTAAATCGTGATACACCAGCACCGTTTACCAATATTTTAAAAGCTGCCCCATCTGGAATTGGGTCAAAATCTCTATTATAAAACCCTCTTCTATTAGTTACATCATCATAATAAAAACTATAGAGATGTGTATTGTAAACAGCATTTGGATTCCAATAATTTGAAATTATCGCATAGGGTCCTGGGTCTGCGTTGTTAAAATTTGCATCATCAATTTCTGTTGTATAACTACCATCTGTTCCTTGATTTGCTGCTGTAGAAATGTGTGTTATTACATCACTTGGGTCTGAAGCAATATAGATAAAAAATTGAGCGCCTTCAACCATATTTATAGCGGTATCTTCATTAAAAATAGCCCATTGAGGACCATCATACCATAAACCATCTATGTTGTTGTTATATACTCCAACAGTTCCATTTGGATTCCAAACATGGCTGTAAACAATTCCAGCATTAGGGTTTCCATTTAGGTCTGGGTGATCAATGTACGTTATGTGTCCAGAAATGTTAGCCGCTGTAGCAGTGTGCACATAAATTTTGTCTTGTGCTGTTAATGTTAAGCATAACATTAAAAACAGCATTGTAGTAATTTTTTTCATAATTAAAGTTTTTTAGTTAATAATGGTGTAAAATTAAACTCTATATAAAACTAAAGATATGACGAGTGTAACAAATGCTATTTCGTATGTAACATTAATAGTTTGGTTATTGATTGTAAATTACTATTAAGGTCTTGCTATTTATGCTTTTTTGCATATTCTGTTGGGCTACAGTTGAATTCTTTTTTAAAACATTTACTAAAATAAGCGTGATCATTAAAACCAACACTATAGCCTACTTGTGAAATGTTAATATTGGATTGTATTAATAATTGAGCTGCCAGTTTTAAACGTTGTGTTCTTATAAATTCTGAAGCAGAATAACCAGTGAGTGCTTTTAATTTTCTATGTAATTGCATCCTGCTTAAGCCAACAGCTTTGCTAAATTTTTCAATTGAAAAATCGGGTTCAATTAAGTTATTATTTAAAATAGACTGAATGTTTCTTAAGAAGGTTTCTTCAGTCGTATTTATTTCAATATTCTTTGGAATTAAAATAAGCTCTTGACTAAAATGTTCTTGTAGTTTTTTTCGAGTTTCAAGAAGTTTTTTTACTTTTAATTTTAAGAGTTCGTCATTAAATGGTTTTGTAATATAATCATCAGCACCATTTTCTATTCCAACAAATTCATTTTCATCTCCAGCTTTTGCAGTTAATAATATAATTGGAATATGACTGGTGCGCTGATCTGTTTTTAGCGAATTACAAAGTTCAAAGCCATCTTTTATTGGCATCATTACATCACTAATTATAAGGTCTGGAATGTACTTAAAAGCTTTAAGTTCACCTTCCTCTCCATCTTTAGCAGTTAAAATGGTAAATGAATTTGTAAATAAACTTGAAACAAATTGTAAAATATCTGTATTATCGTCAACTATTAATAAAGTTGGATTTGTTTCTTCGTAAATTAAATCATCATCATCTAAATGAATGAAATCGTTTTCAGTTGGAGGGTTAATTTTTGAAATAACCGTATTTGTATCTGAATTTGAGTTAATTTCATTAAGTATATAAGCTTCTTTATTAATTGGAAAACGCACTTTAAAAACTGTCCATTTATCTTTTTCATTAGAAATAGTCATAGTCCCTTTATGTGCCTGAACAAGTTCTTTAACCAGTGCCAATCCTAATCCAATACCTCTGTTATTTGTGTTTGTTTGATAAAAACGGTTAAAAATAGAATCCAGCTCCTCTTTAGATAATGGGACTCCTGTGTTTTTAATTTCGAAATACAATTGGTTATTTTTGATAAGTGAATGCGTTAAAATAAAACCGTCTTTTGGAGTGTATTTTAAAGCATTGGACATTAAGTTTAGAACAATGTTTTCAACAAAAGATATATCAAACCAGGTTTCAATATTAGTGTCAGATGAGATGTTTGTTATCGTTACGTTTTTTTCTTTAGCCAAAAATGAAAACCCATCTATTAAGGTGCCAACAAATGGTAGTAAATAGTTTTTTGAAATATTTAAAGATAAATTTCCAGATTCAATTTTTGAAATATTTAATATTTGATCCACCAAATAAAGCAGTCTATCGGTATTTCTATTAATCATTTCAAAGTTTTCTCGATCTCCTGGTTGAAGTTCTTTTTTCTTTAATTGTAAATTTATGGGGCCTTTTATAAGTGTTAGTGGTGTTCGGAACTCGTGAGAGATGTTAGTGAAAAAATTAGATTTTACTTCGTCTAATTCTCTGAGATTTTTGTTGGTTTTTATTTTGCTTTTGTATTGAAAAAACATGAAAACACCAGAAACTAATAAAACAAATACTCCAGTCAAAAGTAAATAGAGTTGGCTTTTCTTTTGTTGTTCTAATAACTCTCCTTGTGTTTTTAAAATTACAATTTCCTTTTCTTTTTGTTTGGTTTGAAATTGTGTTTCAATTTCATAAATATTACGTTGTCTAATTAATTTTTGAAATACATTATTAATACTATCTTTTCTTTTTTGATATTTAAATGCTTCTTTATAATTGTTTTTTAGTTGCATTAATTTTGAAAGCGATTGTAGGGCGTTAATTTGATTGTCATAGGAATCTAAGTTGTTAAAAATATATAGTGCTTTAGTTAAATTTGTTTTTGCATTTTGAAAATTTGTTGGGTTGTTTAAATAGGTGTCTCCTAAATATTTATGACTTAATCCAATACTTAATGAATCGCCAATAGTTTGAAATATCTCTAGAGATTCATTAAAATTATTTTTTGCCAAAGTATAATCTGCTAGTCCAAAATATGCTCGACCTAATAAAAAGGAAGATTCTCCTTGATGATATAATTCGTTTTTTGTTTTAAAATACTGCTTGGTTTTAATTAATATATCTAAGGCAACTTGATAATTTTCTCGTTCAACTTCTAAATAACCATAATTTTGCTTTACAATATTGTATTGTTCTGAGTTTTTATCTGTATGAAGTTTTTTAGCTTTATTTAGGTATTTTTCTGCCTTTTCATAATCTTTTAATTTTAAGAATACAATAAAGGTATTTCCGTAAATCGCACCTTTGTAGTTCTGAAAATTCTCGGGCTGAAGTGCATTATTTATCGAATCTGCTTTTTGATAATAAAGAATCGATAAATTATAATAGTTTAATTCATCGTTAATCAACCCAAGAAAAACATCAGCAATAATTTCAAAATATGCTGTTTCTTTATTGTTTCTGCTTTTTTCTGCTAATAATAAAGCAAATTTTTCTGCTTCAGTATATTTGTTTACAGTAAAGTAAGTACCTATTAATAATTGTAATGACTCTCCTTCTAATTTACTATCGTTAAGTTGAGAAACTAATGAAAACGATTCCTTTGCTTTTTTTATTGCTTTATCACTTTCTCCTTTTAAATAATAAAAATAGCCTTCTAAATAGTATGCTTTTGCCAAACAAATATCGCATTTGTTTGTTTTACCATATTCAATTAGAGATTGCGAGATTTGAAGAACATCATCATTACTAGTATCTAATAAGGTGTGAAATTCATCTTCATAGATTTTAATAATAGTATCTATATTTTTTTCATTATTAATTCTATTTTGTAATGAATCTGAAATAGATGCCTTTTGTCCTATACAAAATGTAGAAGAGAATAGTATAAGTAATATTATTGAAAAATATTTGATATTAATTTGGGGTTTAATGGCTACAAGTTATAAAATATAATCTTGTATTTAGGTGTTTTAAACAAAAAAACCGAAGCTAATTAAAACTTCGGATTATAATTGTATAAAAAATGACTTAATTACTAAACTCAGTTAAGGTACTTCTGTTTAGTGTCTTTCCGTTTTTGTCAAAAGACACTTGTTTTACCATTCCTACACCTTCAGCAAACCAACTTTTTGTGGTAGTGCTTACTTTTTTACCCATTACATCTGCTGTAGTAGTGTGTTCTAAAATAAGACAATTAAAAGTTCCTGCAGGAGTAGTTACGGTTTCTTTACCAGTTACTTTCCTGTTTGTGGTAGCTGTATTTACATTCATAGAAATACCACTCATAGAGATTTTCATATTCATATTAGCATCTGGTAATTCTTGACCGACGGATAAATTATTAGGAAGTATGGTATTGGTTCCTGTAATTTCGGTTTCCATACTTTCAAATTGCTTCAGCATTGCCATATTTGCCATAGACTTAAAATCTATAGAAATTCCACTGCCATCGCAAGAAATATCATAAGAGATGTCCCCAATTCCATTTCCTTTTTTATCTGAAGTATTCATAGTCATTGTAACCCATTCTTTGCCTTCACTTTTACGATAGTTGGTAATTTTGTGATTTAGTTTTCCGGATTCTTTTCCTTTTTTATCATAATTTGTATATTGAAGGGTAGTACCTTCTTTAAAAGGATAATATTTACTACAATTACTTTGTGCGACACTAGCCGAAGTAACAAATAGTAAGGTGATTAAGGTTGTTAAAAGTGTTTTCATACGATATTTTAATTGGTTATAAGTGCTAAGATACTAGAATAAAAAAAACCAGAAATAGATCCCTAGTCTATTTCCGGCTTAACATTAAAATAAAAATTGCACTATGAAATTTTTATTGATGGTTAGTCATTATTGTTTGATTAATTTTAAAGTTTTAGCGTTTCCGTTTTCATCAGCAACTTTTACTAAGTAATTTCCTGTTGTTAAATTAGAAACATCAATTTGTGTGTTGTTTCCTTTTCCTTTAAAAGTAGCCACTTCTTGACCAAGAATATTAAAAACAGTAATGCTTGTAATTTCTTGAGTTGAAGTAATTGTAGTTGTTTCAACAGCTGGATTCGGGAACATTACAATGTTAGCTTCTGAAGTGAAATCTTCATTTCCTAAAATTTCTTGATCGGCAACGATAATGTCAAAAGATAAACCTTCATCCATTACAGTAGTGGTGTTTTCGTAATAAATTCCCCATCTGCCTATACCAGAGTCATACCAAGACCCTAACATTCCGGGCTCAATAATAGTAGCGCTGCCATTAAGATTATAATAGTTTGAGAACACAAAAGTTGCATTTGGATTGTCGTTTAAAGATGAGTGATTTAGCATTGTGAAATTTGAAGTAACATTATCTACATTGGTAAAGTGACCAAACTTTGTAGTTCCTTCTCCTTGAATTAATATTTTAAATGCCGCTCCATCAGGTACAGGGTTACCTACGTTATGTGTATTAAATGCCGCTCTTTTGTTATCTATACCATCATAATAGAATGCATATCTTGCAATATTTGCGACACTATTAGGATTGTAATAGTTAGAGATTACTGCATAAGGTAGGGTTATCTCCGTTTAATAATGGATCGTCTATAACAGTTGTGTAGTCGCCATACTGTCCTATGTTTGCAGGTGAAGCAATGTGAGTAATTACTGAACTTTCGTTTGCAGCAATATATACATTGTAGTGACTTCCTATTACGATGTCAGAAAAATCCTCCGTAGCAATAGTCCATTTATTTTCTATTGTAGAATAAAACAAGGTTGTGAAATTATCATTATAAACACCAGATTCCTCGTTAGGGTTCCATACGTGAGAGTAAACAATACCTGCATTGGGATTGCCATTTAAATCTGGGTGATTAATGTAAGTAATGTCATTAGTCGTATTCTCGACTGTCGCTGTATGTACATAAATTTTGTCTTGAGCATACGATACTGTACAAATAACAATGGCAAGTAGTGTAAAGATTTTTTTCATAATAAATAGTTTAATTTTTAAGGTTTATGTTTTTGTAATACTCTACAAAATTAATTTTAAATCCCTTATTGAATTAAATTATTGTATGAATGGTACGGTTTAATATATAGTTGGTGTGAATATAATTATAGTTAGTATTCTGTGAGTTCTAAAATTTATACAGCAATATAGATTTTGAATCACCTCTAACCATAATTGAAGTTTTTCCTTTATTAAACGAACCATCAAGCAGTGCGTTTGAAGTTCCGAATACAGGGAATCCAGAAAGTAGTTTCCCTGTTTTTGAAAAGATATAGACTTTGTTTTCTTGTGTCTCTGAAATGGAGATATACGTTTTTCTGTTGACCGTAAAAATCTCTGGAGCTGTATAAATACCAAAAGGAAGTTCTACCAAAATACCGTTGATACGCATTAAATTATCATCTAAAGTAACTTTCGTTTTTCCTTTTACTCTAAATTGATAACTGGTAACATTTAGTTTTTTTACTGAAACTTTTCCATCAACTCCAATACTGTTTTTGGTATTGTTTTTTGTAATAACCACTATTTTTTTATTCTCAACGGTTATAGGATTTGAAGAGTAATCGAATGTTTTTGAAATGGAAACTCTAGGTTTTCCAACACGGCTAAGAATATTTAATTTTCCATTCTTTGCAGCAATAACAATATAATCTTTACTAGAAATCCTAAAGGGTTGTGGCGCAAAAACAATATTGGATTTTGTCTTTTTAAATTTAAAACCTTTTACTGTTTTTCCTTTGCTATTCAACATTAACACTTCTTTTCCTTGAGTAATAATAAATCGGTATTTACGATTGTTATCATAATCAAATACGGAAAGCGGTTGGGTAATGTCATCATTAAGTTTTATTGGAAATGGACTCACATTTCTTCCAGTTCTATCCAAAATATAAAAATGATGTTTTGTGACAAATGCCAATTGCTTTTTTCCGTTTCGTAATAAATCTACTTCTTTAATCTTACCGATAATTGGGTTTTTCAGCTTTTTTGTCCATAATGTTTTTCCGTTGGAAGAAATAAAATGCAGCTGGTTTTTTACATCTTGAACCACAATGTCTTTCCTCCTGTTCGATGATTACTAAAGAAAACTGGGTCGCTTAAAAGTTCATTTTCTAACTTAATACTAGCAATTTGAGAAACCTTAGTGTTAGAAGAATTTACTTTATTAGTTGAAGCTTCTTGACTTACAAAATTAACATGAGCAAAATTCCTATCGTACGAAAATTGAAGTATGGCTAAAGGATAATTTTTTAAGGAAATATCCTTTATTTCTGTTTTTAATAAATTGGAAATTGAATTTGAATAATTTCCATTCATTTTTAAAATTAACAACGAAGACTCGTCACTTAATTGGGATAACGCATTTTGGTAATGAGAAGTTTCAGATAGGCAATTATTACCTAAATAAGCATTTATTATTTGTTGTGAAACCTCTTCGTTTTCTGAAAATATAAAAAAATCATCCAGCTTAAAAACAAAATTAGGTTTTGTTTGATTGGTGAATGTTAAAAATTGATTGCTGAATAAATCTGGATTATTAAACTCATAAATCATTACATTTTTAAAACTTTCTTTTTCAGTTCTAAAAACCTCTAAAGCATCATTGGTAAGTTCTGGGTCAATACTTTTTATAGCAATTACATTTCCTTTGGGAAGTGTTATTTTGCTAACTTCGGTAATAGCTTCACATAATAAAGTTTCGTCGTTTTGTATACTTTTAATTCCTCTGAATTTTTGTAGATTTTCCTGAAAAACACCAAAGTCATCAAAGGGGAAAGAAACTACACTTTCCGTATTAAGAGGTGTTATTTTCGCAAAATCATTCTGCTGAGGTTGTAAGTTTTTAAAAACCGAAATTAACTGTGGAACAGAATCATTTGCCAAAACAACTCCCGAAACAGTTAATGCATCCGGTAAAACCTCCACATTTAAAGCGGCCCAAGAACCAAAATTAAAAAGCAAGGATTGGTTGATACTTATTTCGTCAACTGGAAAAATAGCTGTAAAATCCTGACTGTTTTTTATGTTTAGTATTTTATGAAAAGTGAAGTCTTTTTCAGTTTTTCCGTCTAAAATATTTTGTAATACTAATTGTGAATTACTAGCTACAAAAACGCTGTCTTTTAATAGTGTAAAAATAATTTCTTCTTCTAATATTACTTTTTGAATTGCCTGCTCTTTATAAGAAAGTTTTTCAATAGTTAGATTAGGAATTGAATCGAGGTTAAATAAACCTTTGTTAGGTCTACTAATAAAAGTAAAAACAGATTTGTCATCAGCTTCAGAAACACAAATAATGCTCTTGCTAACAGGATGAAGATGTTTAATTAGCTTAGTTTTAGAAAAGAAAGTATAGACTTTTTCATTTTTAAATTTTGAAATAATCCCACTGTTACTTATGTCAGATTTTAAAGTTTCAAAATCTTCAACCTTAAAAACGCCCAAAGTATTTTCTGGAATAAAATCAGACAATTTCTTTGGTTCTTTAGAAGCGGGTTCGCAACTAAAAAGTAAGCTTGTGAAAATAATAATAAGACTTGTTTTAATAAAAATCTTCATACCACAAAAATAACAAGGTTTGCTGCCCTTTTCAATAGAAATGGAATAGTTTATTTACGGGTTTTTAACAATCTTTAATTCCAACTCATATTGTTCGGGTAAAAGACTAAAACTCATTCGATGATATTTTGTAACACCATATTTACGTATGGCTTCGCGATGTTCTTTGGTTGGATATCCCTTGTTTTGCTTCCAATTATACATTGGAAATTCTTCGTGAATTTTTTCCATAAACGCATCTCGAGCAGTTTTTGCTAAGATAGATGCTGCTGCAATATGTAAATATTTACCATCTCCTTTAATAATGGTTTCAAAAGGAATATCACTGAAACGTTTAAAACGATTTCCGTCAACTGCAATAAGTTGAGGTTTTGTTGAGAGTTGCTCAATAGACTTATGCATTGCCAAAATAGAAGCATTTAATATATTTATTTTGTCAATTTCATCCATCATAACATGTGAAATTCCAAAACATATTGCTTGATCTTTAATGATAGGTTTTAGGAATTCTCTTTTCTTTTCTGAAAGTTGTTTGGAATCGGTAAGAATTTTGTTTTTAAAATGATTAGGTAAAATTACAGCAGCAGCGGTTACAGGACCGGCCAAACATCCTCTTCCAGCTTCGTCTGTTCCGCATTCTAATAAATGTTTATTTATTTTTAGTTTCAACATATTTTATATGTTTTGAATTCCACGCCTCAAACTCCATTTTTTAAATTTATTTTTTAGCGGGATTGCTATTTATTGAGCTAAACTTTATGCTTTAGTATTCCTTATTCAAAATTCATTATTCGATATTCCATATTTCCTTTCAAAAGTATACCTTTGCTCGGTAAGTTAAAAGTAGATGTACAAAACCTTTTTATTATTGCTATTTGTTTGTTCTTCAGCAGTTGTTTTTTCTCAAAACGGAGAAGGGAAACCTAAAAAGGAAAAAAAAGAGAAGCCTTCAATTACTTTGTACAAAATTGTTTCGGCAAGGCAGGATACTACTTTTGTAGACACGTCACTCGCCATACAACGGGATTATAAATTTAATTATTTGCGAAAGGATAATTTTGAACTTCAGGAGTTTGCAAACGTGGGTCAGCCCTATAATACT
Organism: Bacteroidota bacterium; assembly: GCA_024280145.1. GTDB lineage: Bacteria > Bacteroidota > Bacteroidia > Flavobacteriales > Flavobacteriaceae > Marifrigoribacter. The sequence goes on along the minus strand of JAJRQR010000028.1, from coordinate 51,974 downwards.
TTGGCTTATGAGTTTGATAAAACCAATATAAAGCCATTATTTGTAGCACAAGGGCATCATTTTAATTATCTCGAAATTGAAGATATGAAGTATTTTAATGTACCGACTCCTGTTACTGAATTGTATTTTAAAACTGCTTTTAAACAAGGTCAGCAAATGGATGCTTTTTTTACCATTAACACTTCAGAGCAGTTTAATTTTTCAGCTGCATTTAAAGGGGTGCGATCATTAGGAGCCTACCAGCACAATTTGACAAGCACACAAGACTTTAGATTTACCACCAATTATCATACTAAAAATAACCGCTACCATATCATTGCGCATCTTACTTCTCAGGATTTGTTAAATGAAGTAAATGGAGGTTTAACAGATGAATCTGTACAGTTTTTTCAGAGTAACGACAACGATTTTAAAGATAGAGGAAGGTTAGAGGTGAAATTTCAAGATGCTGAGAATGAATTAAAGGGTTTTAGAATTTACGGAAAACAGGAATATGAGTTAATTGCCAAAAAAGATAGTACCGACCAAAACAAATTGGTTATAGGAAATGTACTAAGTTTTGAAGATAAAACATTTTTATATACTCAAGACCAGCCTTTTAAAGAATATGGCGAGTCCTATGTAACATCTGGTTTGTGGAAAAAGGCTAGTCTTGAAGATTTTAATGTACAAGGTTATGCGCGTTTTGAAAATGATTTTATAGGTAGTTTAACTGCTTTTATTGGCTATACCGATTATAATTATGGTTACGATACCAAACTAATATTAGACGGTAATGAAATTACCAATAGGTTAAAAGGAAACCTTGTACAAGCAGGAGCTTCGTATAATAAGTATTATAAAGGATTTGAATTATTTGCTGAAGGAGAATTTAATATATCAGGAGATTTTAATGGAAATTTATTAAAAGTTGGAGCTTCCTATTTATTAAATGATAGCCAAAAAATTAGCGCTGATATAAAAACTCAATCCGTTGCTCCAAACTTTAATTTTTTATTATTTCAGAGTGATTATTTGAATTATAATTGGCAAAACGATTTTAACAATGTAAAAACACAACAATTAAATGTTGCTTTTACTTCAGAAAAAATTGCTAATATATCTTTATCATATACAGGGATTGATGATTACACCTATTTTGCAATAAAAGCAAATGATTCTACTCCAACACCACATCAATACAATGAGCGAGTTGATTATGTAAAAGTGAAACTTCAGAAAGAATTCCGTTATAAAAAATTTGGCTTGGAAAATACCATCTTATATCAGAATGCTTTAAGTGGAGAAGAGGTGTTAAAACTTCCACAGTTTATTACAAGAAACACTTTATATTTTGAAGATAATTGGTTTAAAAAGGCATTGTTTGTTCAGACGGGTGTTGGTTTTAAATATTATTCTAGTTATGCAATGAATGGTTACGATGCAGTATTAGGAGAGTTTTATGTTCAAGAAACCAATGAATTAGGTGGTTACCCTCAGTTTGATATTTTCTTTAATGCGCGAGTGCAGCAGGTGCGATTTTATTTTAAATACGAGAATTTTAACGCACTGTTTTCTGGAACTAATGATTATTTTTCTGCTCCAAACTATCCTTATCGAGATGCAGTGATACGTTTTGGAATTGTTTGGAACTTCTTTATGTAGGTTTTTATCAAGAGAATAATTCTATTCTTATATTTTATATATCAATGCTATTAATTTTAATTTTAAGACTTTTGCAATAATGAAACGAGCTTGTTAAAATTTAGATACACAATAAAAATGACTAATAACGAACATATATGTTACCGTTAAAAGATATAATTTAGGCAAATGAAAGGCACCGTCTATAAATCAACAGGAAGCTGGTACACCGTAAAAACAGAACAAGGTGTTTTTTACGAATGTCGTCTTAAAGGAAAATTCCGAATTAAAGGAATTAAATCAACCAATCCTGTTGCTGTTGGGGATTTAGTATATTTTGAAATAGACAAAAAAGAAAAAGATGAGTTTGGAGTCATTCATAAAATTGAAGAACGAGAAAATTATATCATTCGTAAATCGGTAAATCTTTCCAAGCAAACACAGATTATTGCTACTAATATTGACATTGCTTTTTTATTAGTTACCCTTAACAATCCGCCAACTTTTACGGCTTTTATCGATCGCTTTTTAGTGACTTCAGAAGCTTACGGAATTAAAACCATTTTATTATTTAATAAAGTAGATTCTTATACAGTAGAGGAGTTAAATGAAGTAAAATATTTAGCTCATTTATACCGCAGTATTGGCTATGAATGTTTGGGGATATCGGCAACCACAGAGAAGAATATTGACAAGGTAAAGCAGATGATGAAACATAAAGTAAGCGTTTTTTCTGGTCATAGTGGTGTTGGAAAATCTACCTTGGTCAATGCAATAGAACCTGCTTTAAACCTAAAAACAAAGGAGATTTCCGATCAACATTTACAAGGGCGACACACTACCACATTTGCCGAAATGTACGACCTCTCTTTTGGCGCCAAAATAATTGATACCCCAGGAATTAAAGGCTTCGGAATGGTAGAAATAGACACAGAAGAACTCGCAGGCTATTATCCAGAATTTTTTAAGTTAAAAGGAAATTGTAAGTTTAATAACTGTATGCATTTAGAAGAACCCAAATGTGCCGTGAAAGAAGCTTTGGAAAACGATGAAATTGCTTGGTCACGCTATAAAAGTTACCTTCAGATATTAGAAGGAGAAGAAGAACATTACCGGAAGGATATTTATACGAAAGAGTAATTATTTGGTAATAAGTATTCTTTAGATTTTTGTGCCTTTGCAAGAAAAATAACAATATGAAAACAGTCATCCAATTAGTTAAAAAAGCTTCGGTTAAAGTAGAAGGAGAAATCATTTCAGAAATCGAAAAAGGCTATTTAATTCTCTTAGGTATTGAAGCCGAAGACACTCAAGAAGACATTAATTGGTTAGCGGCTAAAATTTCAAAACTCCGAATATTTTCAGATCAAAACGATGCGATGAACCTTTCTTTAATTGATGTAAACGGAGATGCTATTGTAGTAAGTCAATTTACACTTCACGCAAAAACCAAAAAAGGAAATCGTCCTTCATTTATAAAAGCAGCAAGACCGGAAATTGCAATTCCTTTATACGAAGCCTTTGTAGCTTCTTTGGAAAAAGAACTGGGAAATAAAGTGCAGACAGGTACTTTTGGAGCGATGATGGAAGTAGCATTAATTAACGATGGACCGGTAACTATTTTAATTAATTCAAAACAAAGAGAGTAAGTGATTTTATTTTTTTAGTTCCTTAATATTTTGTTAAATTAGCATTTCCTTAAATTTAATTAATGACTCGATTTATTTTACTGATTGCTGCGTTTTTTTCAATTACTACCTACGCGCAAACCAAGTATTCCTTACTCAATGTCTCTTCAGAATTAACAAAAAATGCAAATAGTGTATTAATAGATCAAAAAATTATTGTGGATGTTTCGGTTTCTGGGAAACTTAATTTTAAAATGCATAGTGTACGGATAATTTTAAACGAAGCTGGAGATAGTCATCTTTCAGCGCGTATTAATTATGACAAGGCGACTAAAATTAAAAAATTAGAGGCTTATATTTATGATAGTTTTGGAGAGGAATTAAAGCATTATAAAAAAAAGGATTTCGTTGATGTTAGTGCTGCAGATGGCTATTCCATTTTTAGTGACAATAGGGTTGTTTACTTAAGTTATACGCCAACAACTTATCCTTATATTCTTGAATTTACATCGGAAATTGAAAATAATACTACTCTTGCAATTCCTAATTGGTATCCAGTAAACGGGTATGCTAAAAGCACAACAAAAAGCGAGTATATTCTTAAATTTGACCCCTTAAATAAACCAAGATTTAAAACGGATAACTTAGAGGGTTTTGATATTGCTATTGAAGAAAATCCGAATGAAATTATTTGTACTGCTTCTAATATTCCTGCTTTTAAGTATGAACGATTAAGTCCTTTACATTCTAAAATATTACCAAATACATCTTTTGCACTAAACAACTTTACATTAGTAGGAGTTTCAGGCGCAGCAAAAAATTGGGAGGAATTTGGATTGTGGATGGAAAGAAGTATTTTAAATGGTGTTGATGATATTCCAGAAGCAACGGTTATTGAAATTAAAAATTTAATAAAAGATGAAAGTACCAATGAAGCAAAAGCACGAATAGTTTACAATTATTTACAAGAAACAGTCCGTTACATTAGTGTGCAAATAGGTATTGGAGGATGGCGACCAATGTTAGCATCAGAAGTAGATAAACTAAGCTATGGCGATTGTAAGGCACTTTCAAATTACACCAAAACATTGTTGGATGCTGTGGGGATTCCGTCATATTACACCATCTTATATTCTTCAGAAATGGAACAAAGTTTTGATAAAAACTTTTCAAGATTACAAGGGAATCATGTCATATTAGGTGTGCCAGACGGAGACAAAATTACTTGGCTTGAATGTACAAGTCAGCGAGTACCATTTGGTTATATAGGTGGTAATAATGATGATAGAGATGTGTTGATTATCACACCAGATGGAGGAAAAATAGCACATACCAAAGTCTATCCGTATCACGAAAATCTTCAAGACTCAAAAATTAATATTAAAATAAATAAAGACGGAAGTGCAAATACAAGTTTTAATAGTGTTTCACAAGGCTTACAATACGGTAATAGGTTTTCTTTAAAAGATCTGGATGAAGAAGATATTCATGAACAATATAAAAACAGGTGGGATAATATTAATGGTTTTAATATTGAAGAATATAATTTAATTGATAACCGAGATTCTATTTCATTCACAGAAGAATTAAAGATTTACATTCCAAATTATTGCTCGAAAATTGGCAATGATTATCTATGTAGTGTCAATGTTTTTAATAAATCTAGCTATGTACCCAAAAGGATCGAAGATCGTAAAAACAAGCTGCATATTTCAACAGAATTTGAAGATGTTGATGTGGTAGAAATAACTATTCCAGATGGATATGGATTGAATGAATTACCAGAAAATAAAAATGTTGAATCTGATTTCGGAAGCTATTCTATAACGTTCAAGAAACTTTCAGAAAATATGATTGAATATCAACGGCATATTGTTATTAAAAAAGGAACTTATCCAAAAGAAAAATACAACGATTACAGAGCTTTTAGGCGTAGTATTGCCAAATTTGATAAAACTAAAATTGTTATAAACACTTTATAAATCAACCCAATAAAACTTATTAAAATGAAATTTAAACTAACCATCGTTGCTTTAATTGCCTTTCAAGTTACCTTTTCACAAAACTTTAAATTTGGTAAGGTTTCAAAAGAAGAAATCGCTCAAAAGGGGCACCCTACAGATCCAGCTGCAAATGCAGCGATTCTTTATAGAGAATATAAAACTCATTTTGAATATAGTTCAGAAGATGGGTTTTATTATGAAACCGAAGTTTTTGAACGAATAAAAATTTATTCAAAAGAGGGGTATGATAATGCTAATTTTTCAATAAAAGTATATAAAGGAAGTGGAGGGAGTCACGAGTCTTTTTCGGGATTAAAAGCTTATACCTACCATTTAAACGGAGGTAAAATTGAAAAAATAAAACTTAAAAGTGATGGTGTTTTTAAGGAAGAAGCGCATAAGTATTTAGATCTTATGAAATTTACAATGCCAAGCTTGGTTGAAGGTTGTGTAATAGAATATAAATACACACTTAAATCCCCCTATAAAAGCAGTATTGAACCGTATCGTTTTCAAGAAGAAATTCCTGTAAACGAATTAGTTTTTGATTTTAGAGTACCAGAATATTTAAACTATAAAACTCACCAAAAAGGTAATCTAAACTATAAGATTAATCGTGATGGAAAAGACAGAACAATGGAGTTTAAATACCTTCAGAAGGCTGTTTTAAACGGAGGTGGATCAGATAAAACTATTACAAATAATGTTACATTTATAGAAAATATTTACAAAGTAAATTTACACAATGTACCAGCTGTAAAAAGGGAAGCCTTTGCTGGGAATTTAAGAAATTATTTAGCTTCATTAAAATTTGAACTCGCTTATACAAAATACCCAGGAGCTCCTATTAAAAGTTATGCAACAGATTGGTCTTTTGTAACTTATTCTATTTATGAATCACCCTCTTTCGGCGGGGAGTTAGATAAAGTTAATTATTTTAAAGATGATATAGATAACCTATTAAGTGGGGTTAGTAATGAGAATGATAAAATGGGTTTAATTTATAATTTTGTAAAAACAAAAATGACTTGGAATGGCTATGTTGGAAAATATACAAGCCAAGGAGTAAAAAGTGCTTATAAAAATGGGGTTGGAAACACCGCAGAAATTAATTTAATGTTAACGGCAATGTTTCGGTATGCTAGACTTAATACAAATCCAATATTAGTGAGTACAAAAAATAATGGTATTCCTGCTTTTGCGACTCGTAACGGATTTAATTATGTGATTTCTGGGGTTGAAACAACAAATGGAGTCTATCTTTTTGATGCGACCAATAAAAAATTACAGCCTAATATTTTAGATCCAGAAGTAATGAACTGGCAAGGAAGATTAATACGAAATGACGGAAGCTCTGCGTGGGTGCCTCTTATTCCAAATAAACCTTCGGTTAAAAACACGATGATTTCTGCAGAAATCACTAGTGATTTAGAACTAAAAGGAAATTTAAAAGAAAGGATCACAGATCATTATGCATTAGCAGCTCGAGAAGAATATTTAAATGTATCTGAGGATGACATTAGAAAATCTTTAGAAAAAGATAAATTAGAAACCGAGTTATCTAATATTGAATTAAAAGATTTAGAAAATGTGAGCAAGCCTCTAAGCATCTCTTATGATTTTGAATCCTTTAATTTAGTGGAAGAAATTAGTGGTAAATTATATTTTTCTCCCATGTTATTTTTAGGTGAAAAAGGAAATCCTTTTAAATTAGAAGAAAGAGATTATCCTGTAGATTTTGGCTTTCCAAAAAAAGTAAGAGCAATTATAAATATTGTCATTCCTGAAGAATACACTATTGAAACATTGCCAGAAAGCACCAGTTTTAGTTTTGGAGATAACGATGCGGTTTTTAGATATAAAATATCACAAATATCAAACAAAGTGCAACTGTCCCTAGAGTTCGCAATAAACCAGCCTTTAATTTCTCCTTCAGACTATAAAAACTTAAAAGGTTTTTATCAATTAATGGTTGAAAAACAAAATGAAAAAGTTGTTTTAATTAAATCATGAAATTAAAAATATATTTTAGTGCTGTTTTTATTTATAGTATGTTCAAACCTGTTCGGACAATACATAAAATATAGAGACGTGACGGTAAATGACCTCTCGCCAGTAGCAGACAAAGTTTTTAAAGATGCTCCTGCGGTAGTTATGAATAGAGATATTCATTTTATTTACGGAAGGGTTTTGTATGTGAAAGAACGTAAAAAAATAATTAATAAAGACGGTTTTAACTATGCTACAGAACAGATTCCTTTTAGTGATATTGAAAATTTAAAGGCTTATATCTATTCTGTTGGAAACGGAAAAGTGATAAAAACTCCACTTTCTAAAAAAGATATTTTTATTGAAAAGGTAGATAAAGATTCAAAAATCACTAAGCTTGTATTTCCAAATGTGAAAAAAGGATCTATTCTAGAATTTAGTTATAAAGTAGATTATATAATAACGAGTTCCATTTTTACACAGAGTTCTATTCCTATTAAAAAAATAAAAGTTACCATAGAAAACTCTTCTCAAAGAGAATTAAAATTTTCTCAAAACCCATTAAGTAGTGCTCATTTAAACTTGAATTCAAGTCTTTCTCAGCAAATCTATACAGGTAAAAATATTGAAGAGTTAAAAGATGAAGATTACGTTTATAATATTGATAATTATAGAGGTAAAATCTATATAGAAAAAGTTTATTTATATAAAAATGATAGATTAAAAACTTGGGGAGATATTGCTATGCGTTACAATCTTTTTTCTTGGTTTGGAGAAGAATTAAAAAAATCAGGTTCCGTATATAAAAAAAACTTAAAAAAAATAATTGCCAAGGAAACGGACACCTTAGAAATGGCAAAAATAATTTACTATTATGTTCAGAAAGAAATTGATTGGGACAAATCATTAAGCAGAGGAAGTGAAAATATTAGAAAAACTTATGTAGATAAAAAAGGAGATACTGGTGATTTGAATTTTTTACTTATTTCTATGATTCGCAATGCTGGTATTGAAGCGAATCCAGTCTTGTTATCTTCACGCAGTAATGGTATGATTCTTTCGCCAACCATTAGTAAATTTAATGCCGCTATCACTGCCGTAGAGATAAATGATGCGTTGTATTTATTAGATCCTTCAAGAAAATATGCTGCTTTCGGAGAACTAAATACTAACTTAATGAATGGCGATGGGTTTATAGTTTATAAAGATGGTAGTTATAGGTTTGTTAGTTTATACACGAGCAATATGTCTAAAAAAATTGCACTTGTCAATACCGAATTTGATGTGGAAAATGAATCTATAAGTGGAAGCGTAAAAATGAGATTAAATAACTATCAGGCTTGGGATTATAGGTATGATTTTGATGACTTAAAAGAAGAGGATTATGTATTCAACTTAGAACGTAGAGTAAATTTATTAGAAGTCTCAAATTTTAAAGGTGAGAATGTAAAAGATTTAGAAAGACCAATTTCCTTATCTTATAATTTTGAATATAGCGATTTTATTGAAATAATTCACGATGATATTTATTTTAAACCGATGTTATATTTCGGAATTTCAAATAACAGATTTACTGAAGAACACAGAAGATATCCAATAAATACAGGCTATCCAGAGCACAACAAGTACATTGTTAATTTTAAAATTCCCGAAGGATACAAATTGATAAATATGCCAAAAGGAAGGAAAATAATATTGGAAAATAATTATGGGTCTTTTGAATATAATGTGCAAAAAACAAACAATACCATACAAGTTACTGTTACATTAAATATAAGAAATATGGTAATACCTGCAGAATACTATAAAGGACTTAAAGAAATGTTTTCAGAATATTTATTGTTTTCAGAATCAAGGATTGTTCTTTCAAAAATTTGATAATGAGAACACTCATCTTTATTGTTTTCTTTTTTCAGTTTATTACAATAAACGCACAAGTATATAAATACGGTAAAGTGTCTATTGGTGAGTTAGCGGACAATAATAATAAAGGGCAATCTGCAAAAATTATATATAAAAAAATAAATTATTTGTATGGAGATGTTTTTGAAATGCATTTAAGAATAAAAATTTATAAAAAGGAAGGTTTCAAATATGCAGATTGGAAAATTCCCTATAAACAAGTAAAGGCAATTAAGGCAACTACTTATAATTTAGAAAACAACCAAATAGTTGCGACAGATGTTACTAAAAAAGGAATTTTTAAAGATAAAGTTAGTAAGAGCTATCAAATCAGAAAAATTGTTTTTCCCAATGTTAAAGAAGGTTCTATACTTGAATTAAAATATAAAATTAAAAATATATGGGTTAGCTCCATTCTCGTACAAAATTATATTCCAATAGATGTTTTTGAAGCTAAAATTAAAAACCCTGTTAATTTCCAACTAATTTTAAGAGAAAACCCCTACGTTAAAATGCCCATCACTGGAAAAATAATAAACGATAAAGTTGTTTTTTCGGGTAAGAATATACCTGCTTTAAAAGAAGAAAATTATGTTGGGAATATGTACAACCATATGGGGCAAATATTAATTTACTCCAAACGATATTTCAGTACATGGGAAGAAATTATTGGATTTTTTTATCATGCAGAATGGTTTGGGAAGCAGTTAAAAAAAAATGATATTTTAATTAATAATAAAGCAAAAAATATTGCTAGAAATGAAAAAGATTCAATCGAGAAGGCAAAAAAAATATATGCATATGTAAAAGAAACAATACAATGGAACCATTATAAAGGCTTATATTCAAAAGGGATAAAAAAAACATATAATGAGAAATCTGGAAATATAGCTGACATTAATTTACTGCTAATAGTGATGCTTCAACAAGCTGGATTAAAAGCGAATCCAATGATTATTTCAAGTAAAGAAAACGGATGGATATTATACCCCAGTGAAGAAAATTTTGATGTTGTTTTAGCGGCTTTAGAAATTGATGATAAAATTATTTTGTTAGATGCCTCTAATACCAACGGTGGTTTTGGAGAAATTCCTATAGATTTTAATAATGGAAACGGATTGGTAATTTACGATAACGGTACCACTTTAAACTATTCTACTATGACCAAGGAGAGGTCTAAAAATAAAAATATTGCATCCGTTACATTAGATATAGAAAATTTAGAAGTTTTAGGGAATAATAAAAATCAAAAAACAAGGTACTACGCATGGAAATTTAGAGATTTATATAAAGAAAGTAATGAAACTTCAATTGATAAATTAATGGAGTCAGGTGGGCTTCTTAAAATTTACAATGCAGAAAAAAAGAATATTGATGAGTTGAATTTACCAGTAACCCTTTCCTATGATTTTATTATAGAAGATTATATCGAAGAAATAAACAATAAATATTATTTTGATCCTTTGCTTTTCTTTGGAAAGAAAGAAAATAAATTTAAAGAAGGAAAAAGAGAATATCCTATAGATTTAGATTTTCCTTATGAAGAGACTTTTGTAATAAATTTTGATATTCCAGAAGGTTATAAAGTGGAGAGCATGCCAGAAAATAAAAACTTTGCCATTGAATATGATATAGGAAGTTTATTGTTTCAAATTAATAGCACCGAAAAACAAATACATGTGCTTTTAAAAATTGCAATTAATAAATCGGTAATTTTGCCTCAATATTATAAATCTCTTTATGAACTATTTCATGAGTACTCAAATATATCAAACTCAAAAATTGTTCTTGTAAAACAGTAAATTATGGATCTAAAAGAATCTCAATTAGCAGTAGATAACTGGATTAAAGCACATGGTGTGCGTTATTTTAATGAGCTTACCAATATGGCACAACTTACGGAAGAAGTTGGTGAAGTGGCACGAATAATAGCACGTAGGTACGGCGAGCAAAGTGAAAAAGAAAGTGATAAAAATAAAGATCTTGGTGAAGAGTTAGCAGATGTCGTTTTTGTAGTATTATGCTTGGCAAATCAAACAGGAATTGATTTACAAGCAGCCTTTGATGAAAAAATGGATGTTAAAACTAAAAGAGACCACAATCGTCATCATAACAATAAAAAACTAAAATAGTATGTTTAAAAAAGTAGTTTCTACACCAGGTTTCTGGAAGTCGGTTTTCTCATTGGGCTTGGCTTTTATGGTTTTATTTGTACTTATAAAATGGGCTATCGAAGGCTTTGATTCCGCTTATTTTTTATCCTTTGAAAATCCCTCGTTAGTAATTTTAGGACTTCTTGTTGGAGGTTTCATTTATGGTTTTTTTGCAGCCTTTGGGAAATTTAGAGGAAAAATAAAAAAAGACGAACAAAGAAATTGATTTTTAAACAAATTCCGAATACCCTAAATTGAATGACTAAAGCAATTCTTTCATACCAGCCTAAAAATAAGGAAGTCGTTATTACCATTCCGGGATCTAAAAGCGAATCGAATAGGTTGTTGATTTTACAAGCACTATATCCTAATTTGAAAATAAAAAACCTGTCAAAGAGCGATGATACTATTAGTCTTTCTAAAGGATTAAAAAATAAAAAAGGACTAGTAGACATTCATCACGCAGGAACCGCAATGCGTTTTTTAACCGCTTACTTTGCTTCAGTACAAGGAGCTGAAATCACCTTAACAGGAAGTAAACGAATGCAAGAACGCCCCATTAAAATTCTGGTAGACGCACTTAAAAATTTAGGAGCAGAAATAGAATATGAAAAAGAAGAAGGTTATCCACCTATTACTATAAAAGGTAAACAACTCAAAGTCGCAGAGGTGAATTTAAAAGCCAATATTAGCAGTCAGTATATTTCGGCTTTAATGCTACTTGCACCTTCCTTGCCAGATGGCCTTACTGTTATTTTAGAAGGTGAAATCACTTCTGTTCCTTATATAAATATGACATTAGATTTATTGAAGTTGGTTGGAATTAATGGAAATTTTAAAAAGAATAAAATAAAAATTGAAGCAGCAAATAACATTCCAAACCGTACTATTACAGTAGAATCAGATTGGAGTTCTGCTTCCTATTTTTATAGTTTAGTAGCACTTGCAAATAACTTAAAAGTAACCTTAAAAAACTTCAATAAAAATAGTTTGCAAGGAGATTCAGAAGTAGCTTCAATTTATAGAAAATTAGGAGTTAAAACGGTATATAATTTAGCTGATAATTCCCTTCAATTATCAAAAACAACAACAAATATAGATTCACTTCAATTAAACTTAAATAAAACTCCAGATATTGCGCAAACTATTGCAGCTACTTGTTTCGGACTTGGAATATCTTGTGATTTAAAAGGTTTAAAAACTTTAAAAATTAAAGAAACCGATCGACTTTTAGCTCTTAAAACAGAATTGGAAAAACTAGGGGCTACTGTTAAAATAACAAGTGATTCTTTACGATTAAATGCTTCTGGAAAAATAATTTCAGACATTGAAATAGACACCTATCAAGATCACCGAATGGCGATGGCTTTTGCACCTTTAGCCTTAAAAACTTCAATTGTGATTAAGCAACCAAATGTGGTTTCAAAATCCTATACTTCTTATTGGGAAGATCTTAAAAAAATCGGAATCTTTAGTCAAATTAAATCATAAACGTCCATTTACTTGACAACCCCTACCTTGAGATTGTATATTTGCAACTTTTAATTTTAAAACCACTTCTCTATTATGGGTATGAAACTCTCAAAATTTAATTTTGAACTTCCTGAAGAATTATTAGCAGAATATCCTGCTGCAATCAGGGACGAATCTCGTTTAATGGTATTGAACCGTAAAGATCAAACCATTGAACATAAAATGTTTAAAGATTTAATAAATTATTTTGAAGAAGATGATGTATTGGTTTTAAATAACACAAAAGTTTTTCCAGCACGCTTGTTCGGAAATAAAGAAAAAACAGGTGCACGTATCGAAGTGTTTTTGTTACGAGAATTAAACAAGGAAACACGCCTTTGGGATGTGTTGGTAGATCCGGCTCGTAAAATTAGAATTGGAAATAAATTATATTTTGGTGATGACGATTCTTTAGTAGCAGAAGTAATAGACAATACGACTTCAAGAGGTAGAACGCTACGTTTTTTATACGATGGTCCTTATGAAGATTTTAGAAGTAAACTTACAGAATTAGGTGAAACACCACTTCCTAAGTATATTAAAAGAGATGTAGAACCTGAAGATAAAGAGCGTTACCAAACAATTTTTGCAAAAAATGAAGGAGCGGTTGCAGCACCAACTGCGGGATTGCACTTTTCGAAACATTTATTAAAACGTCTTGAAATTAGAGGAGTTAATTTTGCTGAAGTTACATTACACGTAGGTTTGGGTACTTTTAGCTCAGTTGAAGTTGAAGACTTATCGAAACATAAAATGGATTCTGAAGAAATTCATATAGATAAATTAGCTGAAAATATTATCAATAGAGGTATTTCAGAAAAAAGAAGAATTTGCGCAGTAGGTACTACAGCAATGAGAGCTTTAGAAAGTTCAGTGTCTTCAAATGGAACCTTAAATGCTTATGACGGTTGGACAAATAGATTTATTTTTCCTCCTTATGATTTTAGCATTGCAAATATGATGGTAACTAATTTTCACACTCCAAAATCTACATTAATGATGATGGTATCTGCTTTTGCAGGACATGACTTTGTACGGGAGGCTTATGATATAGCAATTAAAGAAAAATATCGTTTTTATACCTACGGTGATGCGATGTTAATCATCTAATAAAACAACTTTTATAGTAAGAACCTCGATGCATTCCATCGAGGTTTTTTACTTTATAACAAATTGATTTTCAAATATCAAAATAAAAAAGTAAATTAGTACTCTTTTATAATTTTAAAAGAACTAATGAAGAAAAATTTACTTTTTATAATTTTACTCTCTCTGTCATTTTTATCTTATTCTCAAGATAGCAATGAGCAGAAACCTATTAGTTGGGAGTATACTATAAGAAGCTCCGTTACTCCTATTGAATTACCTCCCTTAGATATTGAATCAATCATTGCAGAGGACAGCATCAACGATCTAGATAAAAGTCAACCTTGGCGTTACGGAATTTCAAGACCCATTGTATTAGACTATGAAAACGATGGAGAATGGACAGAGCTACCTAATAATAGAGGTAGAATTTGGCAAATAGGAATTTACTCGCCAGATGCTATCAACTTAAGTATAAACTTTAACGATTTTTATTTACCTGAAGGAGCTATGATGCACCTTTATAATGGTGATCGTACAGATATTTCAAAAACATATACCAAGGAGCAAAATCGAGAAAATAAAATGTTGGGCTCTTGGTTTATTTCAGGCGAAATTATTTGGATTGAATATTATGAACCTCCAAATGTTAGTGAAGATGTCCATATTGAAGTTGGTAGTGTTATTCATGGCTATCGGATGGGAAGAGTACGTCAAATAATAGGTAGAGGTTTAAATGATTCTGAAGATTGTAATTATGATGTAAACTACCCTATTGGAAGTGATTTTGAGACCATAAAAAATTTAGCAAAAAAAACCGTTGCATTACTAAATCTAGGTAATGGGTATTTATGTTCAGCATCTCTTATAAATACAGTTGAAAATGATAAAGTTCCCTATTTATTAACAGCAAATCATTGTTTAGAAAGCAGTAATCCTGATTTTTGGTCTGTTCGTTTTAATTGGATGAGTCCTTCTCCAATTTGTGGAACCGAAGAGGAAAGTTTAGATATTCAAACCAATTTTACGATGAGTGGAGCTGAGCTAAAAGCGAGTAATAGTGTAAGTGATTTTGCTTTAGTTGAATTATATAATGAAATTCCAGAATCTTGGGATGTAGCTTTTGCGGGTTGGGATAATACAGATGAACTGCCCGAGTTTGAAGTGGGAATTCATCACCCAAATGGTGATATTATGAAAATTTGCAGAGATGATTCTGGAGCAGTACATGAAAATGCAAACGGAACAGAAGTATGGCTTATTGGAGGAGTATCTATTGGAACGGGAAATGGTTGGGAAATTGGTACTACCGAAAGTGGATCTTCCGGTTCTCCATTATTTAATGAATTTGGGAGAATTATTGGTCAGCTATACGCAGGGCAAGCAAATTGTAACGGAATTGAAAACAATAATGATTATGATATTTATGGTAGGTTTGGGGTTTCTTGGAATACAGGAAATATACCAGAATCTCGTTTAAAAGATTGGCTGGATCCGAATAATACAGGGCAAACAACAACTGAAACTATTCAGAATATATTAAATACACCAGAATTTGAAGATACGGGGTCTTTGGAAATTTATCCAAACCCAGCAAGTAGTACCATTTCAATAATGAATAGTAGGTATCCAAATTTAGAATTTACTTTTTATGACATTTTAGGAAAAAAACTTTTTTCTGGCCCAATGTCAAATACTATAAATGAAATAAATGTAGAACGATTAGAAGAAGGAATCTACTTTCTTTACTTAGTTGATCCTGATAGTAATACTACTTCCACAAAGAAAATTATTATCAGTAGATAAAAAATCGAAGTATAATTTAAAGCCTCTTTTAAAATTTTAAAAGAGGCTTTGTGTTTTTAAAGTGATATTTTTGCACTCTAATGGAAACAAAAAAGAAAGACATCCGGGCATTATCAAGAGATGAATTAAGAATATTCTTTCAAGAAATAGGAGATAAGGCTTTTAGAGGAAATCAAGTATTTGAATGGCTTTGGCAGAAAGGAGCGCATCATTTTGATGATATGACAAATATTTCGAAGAACACTCGTGACCTTTTAAATAAGCATTTTGTAATTAATCATATTGAGGTAGATAGTATTCAAAAAAGTGAAGATGGAACAATTAAAAATGCAGTTAAACTTTTTGATGGATTAATTGTAGAATCGGTATTAATTCCTACTTCAAAAAGGACTACGGCTTGTGTCTCCACTCAAGTAGGTTGTAGCTTGGATTGTAAATTTTGCGCAACGGCACGTTTAAAAAGTATGCGAAATTTAAACCCTGATGAGATTTACGATCAAGTAAAAGCGATAGATCAAGAAAGTAGGTTGTATCATAATCGACCACTTTCTAATATTGTTTTTATGGGTATGGGTGAGCCGTTGATGAATTATAACAATGTTTTAAAATCTATTGATAAAATCACTTCTGAAGATGGATTGGCGATGTCACCAAAACGTATTACAGTTTCTACTTCTGGAGTTCCTAAAATGATACGGAAATTGGCCGATGATGACGTAAAATTTAATTTGGCAGTTTCTTTGCATTCAGCAATTCAAGAAACAAGGGAACAAATAATGCCTTTTGCTACTAAATTTACCTTACCAGATTTAAAAGATGCTTTACAATATTGGTACGAAAAAACTAATAGAAGAATTACCTACGAATATGTTATTTGGGAAGGGATTAATGACAAGAGAGAAGATATAAACGCTTTAGTCGCTTATTGTAAATATGTGCCTTGTAAAGTAAATTTAATTGAATATAACTCAATAGATGACCCTCAATTTAAACAAGCTTCAGGACAAGTAACAAACGCATATATTGCAGCTTTAGAAAAAAATAGAATTCCAGTTACAGTTAGAAGAAGTAGAGGAAAAGATATAGATGCCGCTTGCGGTCAGTTAGCTAATAAGCAATAAAAAAGGTGGCTTTATAAAACCACCTTTTAGAAATTTATGTAAAAAATAAATTCTTATTTTTTGATAATTTTGAAAGATTTTGTTTTTCCTTCAATACTAACTTTAGCAATGTAGATTCCAGTTTTATAAGAAGCTAAATCTATAGTTTCATTTGAACTAGAAAGTTTTTGTGAAATTACTTGCTGACCTAAAACATTAAATATTTGAATGTTTTCTAAAGAAGTATTTGCACTCATATGTAATACGTTGTTTACATCTTGATAAAAATTGAAACCATTAAATGTTTCATCGGTAGTACCTAATGTACCATCAACTGTAATATCATCTAATAATACAGAGTTTATATCAACAGAATCAAAATGTCTAAAGGTTAAATAAACCATTTGACCATCATACGCAGAAGCATCAATAGTTACTGATGCAGCAGAATCTGTATAATCACCTGCTGAAGCTGTTACATCATCAGATACTAAACGAGTATCTATAGGTGTTGCAACTAGTAGATCTCCTATTGTATTTGATGTTGTCATATAAACAGAGTATTTATCATCAATAAAATTTCCATCTGTTTGATAAGTACCTACAAGATAGCTAATCGTAGTTCCTGTAGATCCTGTTAAATCAATAGGGTTTTTTGTGATTAACCAGTTATCTGGCGAAAAAGGTGCCTGCTCCCAAGAGTCAGAATCAACACCAAATCCAGTAAATAACCAATCAGCTGAAATAGAAGCAGCATCAAAAACTTCCCAATTGTTACCGTCACTATCAAAATCAATAGAATCCCAATTAAGAAATGTTGTAGCATCAAGAACCTCTTCATTAAAATTATCGAAGAAGATTTGTGCATTCATTGTAAATACAGCAAAAAATGCTGTTAAAAGTGTAATTTTTCTCATGTTTTAAATTTTAAAAATTAGTAATACCAAATATAAGGCATAAAAGATTGAAAATACTATAATCAAAGTATTATTTGACTTATTTTTGAATACTCATGAAAACAGTTTCCCAAATAAAGCTACCCATAGAATACGAGATGGAACTTTTTGAAAAAAAGTTCCTCCTTTCTATGTCATCAAAGGTTTCTTTACTAAACAGGATTACACATTATGTAGTTAATAGAAAAGGGAAACAGATGCGGCCAATGTTTGTTTTTTTAATAGCAAAAATGACAAATAATGGAGAAGTAAATGATCGGACCTATCGTGGTGCTTCCGTAATTGAATTAATTCACACAGCAACATTAGTCCACGATGATGTGGTAGATGAAAGCAATAAACGTAGAGGATTCTTTTCTATAAATGCTCTTTGGAAAAATAAAATTGCCGTTTTAGTAGGTGACTATTTGCTTTCAAAAGGTTTGTTGCTTTACATAGATAATGAAGATTTTGATTTACTGAAAATTATTTCAGTAGCTGTTCGTGAGATGAGTGAAGGGGAATTACTTCAAATTGAAAAAGCCAGAGAATTAGATATTACCGAAGATGTTTACTACGAAATCATCCGTCAAAAAACTGCCACTTTAATAGCTGCTTGTTGTGCAATGGGTGCAAAATCTGTAAATGATTCAAAAGAAGAAGTAGAGATAATGCGAAAATTTGGAGAATTAATTGGGATGGCATTTCAGATTAAAGATGACCTTTTCGATTATGGCTCCGAAAAAATCGGAAAGCCAACAGGAATCGATATGAAGGAACAAAAAATGACACTTCCTTTAATTTACACCTTAAATAATTGCTCTTCAAAAGAGAAAAGGTGGGTGATAAATTCTATTAAAAACTACAATACGAATAAGGAAAGGGTAAGAGAATTAATCGACTTTGTAAAAACAAAAGGAGGCTTGGACTATGCCGTTTCAAAAATGAAAGAATACCAACAAGAAGCCTTGCAAATACTTCAAAAATATCCTGAAACTCCTTTTAAAGAATCATTGGTGTTAATGGTTAACTATGTGATCGACCGGAAGAAATAACCTGCAACTGGCAGATTTTAAAATTAATCTAAGTTTTTAATGCTTATAATTATTTCAGTTGAACTATTTATAAAAAGATATATTGGATTATACAAAAACATTTACCATAAAAAGCACACCAAAAGCTGTAGCAAAAGCAATTTTAGAAGAAGCAGACAAGTGGTGGACTATTTCTGCAAATAAAACTGAAAAAGTAGGAGATGTGTTATTAACCACTTTTGGCAAAGAGGCAGATTTTTTTATGGAAATGAAAGTACATAAAATAGATCCAAACAAATCTGTTCATTGGGTAGTGTTGGATGATACTATTGGAGTGAATGGAATAGTTGTTAAAGGGGAATGGGTTGGAACTAAAATAAAATGGGATTTTGAAAAATCTGCTAATGGAACTATCATCAATTTTGAACATGAGGGGCTAAATAAAGAGTTGCTTTGTTATGATGTATGTGAAAATGGGTGGAATCATTATCTATACAGTTTTGAACAATACCTAAATACAGGAGTAGGGAATCCTGCTGTTAATTAAAATATTAATTCCCCACAAAACCCAATTACTTGCCGTTTTCTAAAGGCTAAGCATTAATTTCTAAACATCAGGCAACCTTTTTATCGTAACTTGCGTCTATAAGAATAGAAGCGTTAAACACACCAGATTGAAAGTTGTTTCATTACATAAAAATTACAAATCGTTAATCGCAAAAGCGAACAAGGGAAATCAGAAAGCACAACATCAGTTGTTTGAGCTTTTTGCACCTAAAATGCTGAGTGTTTGCAGGCAATATCTAAAAAATAATGCACTGGCTGAAGAAGTGATGCTATCAGGATTTTTAAAAGTATTTACACACCTAAATTCTTTTAAATTCGAAGGAAGTTTTGAAGGTTGGATTCGTAGAATTATGGTAAATGAATCTATTTCTCAACTTAGGAAAGAGAAAAAACTTCAATTTAAAGAAGAAGAGGTTCTTGAAAATTCGTTGGACTTAGTCGCTTATATAGAAACTGAAATTGAGGTAAACGAAATTCAGAAATTAATAGATCAACTTCCTAGCGGTTATAAAGCAGTTTTTGTTTTATATGTAGTTGAAGGATATAAGCATAGTGAGATTTCCGAAATGTTAGAAATTTCCGAAGGCACTTCAAAATCACAATTATTCAAGGCAAGAAAAATGCTTCAAAATCACATTAATAAAGAAAATAAAATTAGTTATGGCACCCATTAAATTTGAAGATCATATCCGAAAGCAGCTGCAAGAAAGAGAAATTCAGCCCTCAAAAGATGCTTGGGAAAAACTTAATTTGCAGAAAGTTCAGCCCTCAAGAAAATATAGGAATGCGACTTGGTATGCAATAGCAGCAAGTATTATTGGGGTGATTGTAGTTTCTTCTTTAATCTTTAGAAATCAAACTTCCACTGTAAATAATACAAAAATTACTAAAGAAAATAAAGTTTTACCAATAAAGATTGAAGGTGAAATTATTCCAGAAGAAACAGTTGAAAAAGCAATAGTTTCAGAAGAAAAAATTAAAAATGAGAAGACTAAGGAAGCTCCTTTAAATAATTTAGAAAAAGAAAAAACTGCTAAATCAAAAACTAATAATACAACCATTGCAAAAGTAGAATTAAGCAAACTTGAAATCAAAACAACTGAAATCGCAGTTGAAAACATACCTATTATTAAATCGGAATCTACTACTAAAAGTGAAGAAGATTTGTTTGAACAATCAAAAATAAACGAAGTGGTTGCTCAGGTACAAGCATTAGAAAAAGAGAATAATTCGGTAACTCCAGACGAGATTGATGCTTTATTGCAAAAAGCTCAAAATGAAATTTACAGTAAGAATTTAATTAGTAATAGTAAAAAAGTGGATGCTACAGCACTATTGAATATGGTAGAAACAGAATTAGAAACTACTTTTAGAGAAAAGGTTTTCGATGCCTTAGGAGATCGTTTCGAAAAAGTTAGAACCGCTGTGGTAGAGCGAAATAATTAATCAAGAATTCATCAATCAAAAAACAAACAATCATGAAAATCATTACATTAACAATCATTCTGTCTTTATGGCTAGTACCGTTTAATTACGCGAGTGCACAAGATGTTTCAATAACTATTGAAACATTGGAATCTAACAAAGAAAAAATTGTAAAAGAAGAAAAGGAAGCTTTAAAAAATGAAGTAGAAGCCATTAATCTTCAATTAGAAAACGAAGAAATTACTCAAACTGAAGCCGACGAACTTAAAAATAAAGCTGCAGAAAAACACGCTTTAAACATTGAAAATAGAGTTGCTATTATTGAAAATAAAATTGAATTAACAAAAAGAAATAGCAATGAAGTTGTAGTATATAAAGATGGAAACCAATTAATGTTAGAAATATTTGAAGATGGCGAAGTGTTTTCAGTTTCTTATAATAAAGACAAAAAATTCGATCGTAGAACTACCAGTAGATTGGTAGTGGCAGTAGGATTTAATAACCTGATAACTGAAGGAGAATCTTTTAACGATACCGAAATTAAAATTGGAGGAAGTCGCTTTTTTGAATTAGGATGGGCTTGGAAAACAAGAGTTTTTAAAGATAGTAATTGGCTTCGTATTAAATACGGGTTTTCTTTTACTTGGGACGGATTAAAACCAGATGACAATCAATTTTACGTAGATACTGGTGAAGAAACAGTATTACAAGTTCATCCTCAAAGTTTGGATAAAGCTAAATTACGAGTTGATAAATTAATATTTCCTGTTCATTTTGAGTTTGGTCCTTCAAAAAAGAAAGATTACAGTAACTATTTTAGATATTCAACGAGAAGGCAATTCAAATATGGTATTGGAGGTTTTGTAGGATTCAAATTAAGCTCTCGTCAAAAATTAAAATATTCGGTTGACGGTTCTAATAAAAAGGAAAAAATCAAAGCAAGTTATAATACCAACAGTGTAGTTTATGGTCTTAGTAGTTATATTGGTTGGGGTTGGGCTGCTCTTTACGCAAAATATGAAATCAATCCAATCTTCAAAAATAACCCAATTGACCAACATAATATATCGATGGGATTGCGATTTGATATGTAAAAATTCATTAAATTTTGTTTCATTTTTAAAAGGTTTTCTTCTGTTATTTTGAAGGAAATCTTTTTTGTTAATAAATAAGTTTTGATAAACTTTCATTTATTAATTGAGAATTTCACATCTTTGAATTCAGAAAAATGATTTCAAGAAAAACCATAGATGAAGTATTTGAAGCCGCTCGAGTAGAAGAGGTGGTAGGAGAGTTTGTGCAATTAAAAAAATCGGGCAGTAACTTTAAAGGTTTAAGTCCGTTTTCAGATGAGCGAACCCCAAGTTTTATGGTATCTCCTGTAAAACAAATTTGGAAAGATTTTTCAAGCGGAAAGGGAGGTAATGCAATTTCATTTTTAATGGAACATGAGCATTTTACCTACCCAGAAGCCATAAAATATTTAGCAAAAAAATACAATATTGAAATTGAAGAAACGGTGCAAACCGATGAGCAAAAGGAACAGGCTAACGAAAAAGAAAGTCTTTTTTTAGTAAGTGAATATGCAAAAAATCAATTTCATATCAACTTGCTTAAACTTGAAGAAGGGAAAGCAATAGGTCTAAGTTATTTTAAAGAACGTGGTTTTACACAAGAAACTATTGAGAAATTTGAATTGGGATATTCAATAAATCAATGGGATGCCTTTACTAGCAAAGCAATTAAGGATGGTTATAAAGTTGATTTTCTAGGTAAAACAGGATTGACTGTTGTAAAAGATGAAAAACAATTTGATCGTTTTAAAGGAAGGGTAATGTTTCCAATATTAAGTATGAGTGGTCGTACTTTGGGTTTTGGAGGAAGAATATTAAACAACGAAAAAAAAGCTGCCAAGTATTTAAACTCTCCTGAAAGTGATATTTACCATAAAAGTAAAGTCCTCTATGGGATTTTTCAAGCAAAACAAAGTATTGCAAAAGAAGATAATTGTTATTTGGTGGAGGGATATACCGATGTTATTCAGTTTTCCCAAACTGGAATTAATAATGTAGTTTCATCTTCTGGAACTGCTTTAACTCCAGATCAAATTCGATTAATAAATAGGTTGACAAAAAACATCACCGTTCTTTTTGATGGTGATGCTGCGGGTTTACGAGCTTCTTTGCGTGGAATTGATTTAATTTTGGAACAAGGAATGAATGTGAAAATTTGCACATTCCCAGAAGGTGAAGATCCGGATAGTTTTGCAAAGAATAATTCATTAGAAGAATTGACTTTGTTTTTAGAAGAAAATTCTAAGGATTTCATCAGTTTTAAAGCTTCCATATTAGCTGCTGAAGCAAAAAATGATCCGATAAAAAAAGCAGAAACCATTCATAATATGGTGACTAGTATTTCTAAAATTTCCGATTTAATCAAACAGGAAATTTACATTCAGGAATGTTCTAAAATTATGGATATTTCAGAAGAAGTACTTTTTAATACTCTTGCTCAGATTTTAAAAAGAGAAAGCAAAGAGAGTATCAAAAAATCAAAACCTAACAATGCTTTTGAGGTGATTTCTAAGAAGAAACAGCCACTTGAAAAAGTAGATGTTCAATATGAATTAGAGCGAAAAATAATAGAATTACTACTACTTTACGGAATTGAAGAAGAGAAATTTGAAGAACTAACTGTTGAAACAGATGAAAAAGGAAATATAACCTATAAGTCTGAAATTGTTAAAACAAAGATTTTTGAAAAAATATATTTAGAACTTCAAGAAGATGAAATTGAATTTGCAAACGAAGGATTTAAAAAAATATATTTTAATATAATTGAGAGTTTTAACCAAAGTCAAGAGTTTAAAATTGATAAGTTTATTAATCAACTTTCACCAGATATTGCAGAAGCTGTAACCCATATCATTATGGATGAAGATAAATATGTTTTACATAATTGGATTGGTAAAGAAATTTATGTGAAGGACAAAAAAGATACTTTAACACAGTTGGTAAACGAAACGATATTAAATTTAAGACGTTTTTTAGTAACTCAAAAAATAAATGAATTAGCACAAACAATAAATAAAAGTGAAGATGTTGAAGCTAAAATGGAGGTGCTAAGTGAAACCTTAGATTATACAAAACTTAAAAAACTACTTTCAGATAAATTAAATAGAGTACTCTAAATTAACTAAATTGAAACATTCTAGATTGGTGAATCAAATCTGCTAAATTATCAACTTTCAGTTTTTTTAATAATCTTGTTTTATAGGTGCTTACAGTTTTTTCGTTAATATTTAAAGCGGCAGCAATGTCTTTATTTCTTTTTCCGCTTGATAATAAATTTAACACTTCAATCTCTCTAGATGATAATTTTTTATAACGGCTAATTGCGCTAGATTCACCAACATTTCTGCTCGTAAAAGTAGAAGTTAATTCCTCATTTAAGAAAATACCACCTTTTCTAATTTGTTTTAAAGCTTTTAAAAATATTTTTGAAGATGCCGTTTTAGGAACATATCCTGCTGCGCCAGATTTTATAGAACGTAGAGCGTAAATTTCTTCTGGATGAGTAGAATAAATTAAAACACGCAACTCAGGGAATTGCTGTTTAATATTACGTAATGCATTGATGCCATTTATTTGTGGCATATCAATTTCCATGATTAAGATATCTGGATTCTGTTCCTCTAAAGTTTTGTACAATTCATCACCATTATTTGCTTTTCCAACAATTGAAAAACTTTCATTTTTTTTAAGTAAGCAAGCAATCCCTTTTCGAGTGATTGGATGGTGATCTGCGATAACAATTTTCTTCATTTTCAGTCAATTAATTTTTAAATATTTTCACTAATTCAGTGACTACGATGACTTTTGAGGATAAGTAGTACTTATATTATATGTCAAATTTAAAAAATAATTAAAGGAACGAATTACATTTGAGAGAAAATTCGCTCAACTTCACGAATACTCGTTGAATAACTAAATATTCTTCATTTTAAGTGGGATTTTACATACAGGAATAGAAATCATTTTATGTTGATTAATTCTGTTAAGTCGTGAATACAAATCAAAAACAATTTTTTTGCGCCCTTCAAATTTTTCTGAAGTGTAGCCTAATTCTTGCATTTTCATAGCCCATTCTAATTCATCATAACTGGCGCCAATTTGATCTTCGTCAGTACGATTATCACCAAACAAACCATCAGTAGGGGCAGCGTTTTGAATAGATTTTGGCACGCCAAGCTCTTTGGCTATTATATAAACTTCACTTTTCATCAAATCGGCAATAGGGCTTAAATCCACACCTCCATCACCATATTTGGTGTAAAATCCTACGCCAAAATCTTCTACTTTGTTCCCAGTTCCTGCAACCAAATATCTTTTTAATCCAGCATAATAATATAAGGTAGTCATTCGCAATCTTGCTCGTGTATTTGCCAACGATAAATTTAATAATGGATTGCTATCAGAAACAGTGTCTTGACCTTTAAAAGTTTCAAATACAGAGGTTAAATCAAATACTTCAGAACTAACATTAGAATATCGTTCTTCTAATTGTTTTATATGTTCTTTTCCTCGGCTTACTTGACTTTTAGCTTGATGGATAGGCATTTCAACACAAAGAGTAGGAAAGCCAGTTTTTGCACAAAGTGTGGAAGTTACTGCAGAATCTATTCCGCCGCTAATACCCACAATAAAGCCTTCCATTTTTGAATTTTCAGCGTACTCCTTCAACCAATTCACAATAAAATCTACCACTTCTTTAGTATGCATATTCTTGTTTTTATATAATATCTTTGCAGCACAAATAAACGGAAAAGTAAAATTTTAAAAAAGAATTTACGTTAAACAGTTTCAATTTGTTTCTTATGAAAAAAGTTTTCCTATTAATTTTAATGGCTTCTCTATTTGCTTGTAACTCAAAAAGTGATGTGGAGAAGGAAATTAAAAAAATCCCGATAGATATTGAAATAGTGCGTTTCGATAAAGAATTTGGAACTGCTAAAGTTGAAGAATTACCTGAATTAAAAAGAAAATTTCCAGCATTTTTTCCGAAGCAGTACAACGATAGTATTTGGGTTGCTAAAATGCAAGATACGCTACAACAACAGCTATATGCTGAGGTTATAAAAAAATACCCTTCAGAAGAAAAATTAAAAAACGAATTAGAAAGTCTTTTCAAACATATTGACTTTTATTTTCCGAGTTTCAACACTCCATTGGTAATTACGACTACTTCGGATGTGGATTACAGAGACAAGATAATTTTAGCAGATAGTTTGCTGGTAATTAAGTTAGATACCTACCTCGGAAGCGAACATTTTTTCTACCAAGGAATTCCAAATTATGTTGTTGAAAACATGAAGGAATCCCAAATTATTTCTGATGTAGCATCTGTTTATGCTCAAAAATATACTCCAAAAATAAAGAGTAGAGCATTTCTTGCTCAAATGATATACTATGGAAGAATCCTTTATTTAAAAGATTTGTGGTTACCTGAGGTGCTTAATAATGAAAAGATAGGCTATTCAAAAGAACAATTAATTTGGGCTCAAGAAAACGAAATCGAAATCTGGAGGAACTTTGTAGAAAACGAATTTTTATTTAGCACCAATCCAAAATTAGTTTCGCGATTTATAAGCCCTGCACCATTTTCAAAATTTTATTTGGAAATTGATAATGACTCACCAGGAATGATAGGTCGTTATTTGGGTTGGCAAATTGTTCGATCTTTTATAAAAAATAATACTTTAGAAGAACTATTGACATTAAGTGAAGAAGAAATATTTAATAAATCAAAATACAAACCGAAGAAATAATGACTAAGAAACACAACTCAGATATCACCGTAAACGTAACTTTAGACGAAAATAAAATTCCAGAAAAACTTCACTGGTCAGCAAAAGATGGTGGGATAGAAAATATGGAGTCCAAAGCCATATTTATGTCGGTTTGGGATCATAAAGCGAAAGAAGCATTGCGCATAGATTTATGGACAAAAGATATGCCTTTAGACGAAATGAAAATATTTTTTCACCAAACCTTAACGGCAATGTCAGATACTTTTGAGCGTGCTACTAATGATACAAAAATGAGTGCCACTATGCGTGATTTCTGTGAGTATTTCGCAGAGAAGTTAGAAATTAAAAGAGGAGAGTAGTTAAAATACTTAATAGATAATTGGTATAAAAGAGGAAGGTTAATCCATTTCCACATTTACCTCGCCTATATATTTTAAAAGCTCTTCTCGTCCAGTACTGTTACTTGATGAGGTTACAAAGTATCTTGGCATTTCTTCCCACGTTGCTAACATTTTTTGACGATAGGTTTCAATATTTCGTAGTAAAGCATTTGGTTTCACTTTGTCCTGTTTGGTAAAAACAATACAAAATGGAACTCCATTTTCGCCCATCCATTGCATAAATTCTAAATCTACTTTTTGAGGTTCGTGACGGGAATCAATTAAAACAAACGCCAACACTAATTGTTCACGTTCTGCAAAATATTGAGTGATAAATTTCTGAAATACTCGCTTACTGCTTTTAGAAACTTTAGCATAACCATAGCCTGGTAAATCTACCAAAAACCAATTTTTATTAATTAAAAAATGATTGATAAGTTGTGTTTTTCCTGGCCTTCCTGAAGTTTTTGCTAAACTTTTACGTTGCATCAGCATGTTAATTAATGATGACTTTCCCACATTAGATCTGCCAATAAAAGCATACTCATGAAGTTTTTCTTTGGGACATTTAGCAACATCACTATTGCTGACTACAAATTCTGCCGATTTTATTTTCATTAGTAATTTCCGCGAGAGCGGTACACTTTTTAGTAATAATTCTTTTTGTTGATCTTGTATTCTTAAGGTTGTTTTATAACCCTCGCTTCTGAAGCCAAGAATAAAGTAATTCGTTAAACTTATCAGGATGCTCCATCATTGCGGCATGACCACATTTTTCAATCCAAAATAATTCAGAATCGGGTAATAACTCGTTAAATTCTACTGCTACCTCTGGAGGAGTAACTTTATCATTTTTACCCCAAATAATACAAGTGGGTGTTTTCATTTTAGGCAAATCTTTCGCCATATTATGCCGTATAGCACTTTTAGCTATGGCTAAAGTTCTAATAAGTTTGTTGCGATCGTTGATAGATTCAAACACTTCATCCACCAATTCTTTGGTAGCTACTTTTGGGTCGTAAAAAACATCTTCTGCTTTTTGTTTTACATATTCGTAACTTCCTCGTTTCGGAAAAGATCCTCCCATAGCGCTTTCGTAAAGTCCAGAACTTCCGGTAATTACCAGTGATTTGACTTTTTCAGGGAATGTCTTTGTGTAATACAAACCAATATGACCGCCCAAAGAATTTCCAACTAAAATCACTTCTTTAAAACCCATATGATTGATAAAATCATTCACGTATTTTGCAAAATTCTTCACATTGGTTTTCAGAATTGACATTTTATAAATAGGCAATTCAGGAAGTAGAATCCGATACCCTTTATCTGGAAAAAAATTAGTAACACCATCAAAATTACTAAGTCCACCCATAAGTCCATGAAGTATAATAATTGGAGTGCCTTCTCCTGTGTCAATATAATTGAATTTCCCTTCTTTTTTTAGCTTATGAATCATACTAGGTTGGTCGTTTGTATTAGCAAAAGTACGCAATTTTATTTTCAACTTTCAATAAAATTTAAGAGCCTGATTGTCAAAATTATAAACCAATACACTTATAAAGTGGTAAAACTTATTAACAATGTGGTAATTAGTGGTAAAAAGTGGTAAAACTTCTATATATTTGAAACAAGAAATTTTCAATTCAAATCACAATGCTCAACTTAATTGGGACATACGAGTGCAAAGCAGACGTCAAAGGGCGAATGATGGTGCCTACGGCTTTAAAAAAGCAGTTAGCTCCCGTTTCGGCAAGCGGTTTTGTGATTAAACGAGCAGTTTTTCAACCTTGTTTGGAGTTGTATCCAATGGAAGAATGGCATTTGTTGATGGAGAAAATGGGCAAGTTGAATCGTTTCAACCGTAAGAACAACGATTTTATTAGAAGATTTACCGCAGGAGTTAAAACGGTTGAGATGGACGCAGCGGGAAGATTGTTAATTCCGAAAGATCTTACCTCTTTTGCTGGAATTGAAAAAGAAATAGTGATTTCTTCAGCAATAAATATTGTTGAAATCTGGGATAAAAATAAATACGAACAAGCTATTAATGATGCAGCCAGTGATTTTGCAGATTTGGCTGAGGAAGTAATGGGAGATGAAAGTGATGCAGATAATGGAATATCATAACCCAGTATTATTAACCGAAACAGTTGATGGTCTAAACATCCAGCCCAACGGGGTTTATGTGGATGTAACTTTTGGCGGTGGAGGGCACTCGCGAGAAATTATTAAGAGGTTGGGAGAAAATGGAAGACTGATTGCTTTTGATCAAGACAAAGATGCACTTCAAAATAAAATTGACGATCCAAGGTTTTTATTAATCAATGAAAATTTCAGATATCTAAAACGTTTTTTACGTTTTCATGGAATTAAAGAAGTAGACGGAATTTTAGGAGACTTTGGAGTGTCATCACATCAATTTGATGTTGCCGAAAGAGGGTTCTCAACTCGCTTTGAAGCCGACTTGGATATGCGAATGAATCAAGATTCAAATTTTTCAGCTTACGATGTAATTAATAAATATCCTGAAGAAAAATTGAAATCGGTTTTGTCACAATATGGCGAATTAAGAGCATCTTCGGGAATGGCTAGAATTATTGTTGAAGCAAGACAGCAAGAAAAAATAGTTTCTAGCGATCAATTAAAAAAAGCCTTGGGAAGGTTTTTGCCAACCCACAGAGAACATAAAATTTTAGCTCAGGTTTATCAAGCAATTCGCATCGAGGTAAATCAAGAAATTGAAGCGCTAAAGGAGTTTTTAATTCAATCAGAAGAAGTTTTAAAATCGGGAGGTAGATTGAGTCTGCTTTCTTATCATTCATTGGAAGATAGATTGGTAAAGCGTTTTATGCGAAACGGACTTTTTGAAGGCGAACCAGAAAAAGATGTTTTTGGAAGATCCGAAGTTCCATTTAAAAGAATTGGAAAGTTCGTGATTCCTTCAGCAGAAGAAATAAAAATTAACAACAGAGCTAGAAGTGCAAAGCTTCGGGTTGCTGAAAAATTATAAATAAAATACTCGCCTTAGCGGTATAGATGAAAAAAAGTATTTACAACATATTAAAGGGGAAATTTCTAATAAGCGATGATGCTTTTAAAAACTGGCGATTTATCATATTTCTTTCGGTATTAGCATTGGTTATGATTGCGAGTTCACATAGAGCAGATAAAAAAGTACACAGAATTGCCCAATTAAATAATGAAGTAAAGGAAGTTAAAAGTGAATATGTAGATGTTAGGATGATTTTAATGCAAGCGAAAATGGAAAGCAAAATAATAGCGGCGATGGCAAAACGAGGTTTAAGTCCTTCTGAAACACCGCCACAAAAAATAATAATAACCACAAAAAAGTAGCGCGGTGCCAATTGAAGAAAAAAACATATTAAACCGCTTATATTTTGTCGCAGGAGGTATGTTAATCTTTGCGATACTTATTGCTATTAAAATAATTAACATCCAATTTGTTGAAGGTGATAAATACCGTGAGTTAGCAAAAAAGGATACCGTTAAAAATTGGGTAATCCAATCAAGTCGTGGAAATATATATGCTGATGATGGTAGTTTATTAGCGACTTCAGTTCCAAAATATGAAATTCGTTTTGATGCAGTTACTGTTAAAGACGCTACATTCAAAGAACATCTTCCTTCTTTAGCAAAAGAATTGAGTGCAATGTTTGGCAAATCTGCTTCTTATTATCAAACAAAATTTAAAAAAGCTAGAACCAATAAGAACAGATATATGTTGGTTGCTAAAAATTTAGGTTATACGGAATTTATTAAAGTAAAAAACTTTCCATTATTAAAATTAGGACCTTATAAAGGAGGGTTAATTGTAGAACAACGAACCGTTAGAGAACACCCAATCGGGAAAATTGCAGAACGTCTGGTAGGGAATGAGGTTAGTGGAAAACCTGGATATTATGAAGTTGGATTTGAAGGAGCTTATAATGAATATTTAAAAGGAAAATCAGGACATCGTTTAAAGCAAAAAATTGCCAAAGGACAATGGAAACCAGTCTTTGATGAAAACGAAGTAGAACCTTTGGATGGCTACGATATCATTACAACCATTAATGTAAATATCCAAGATATTGCGCATCACGCATTATTAAAACAATTGGAAATTTATAATGCAGAACACGGAAGTGTTATCGTGATGGAAGTAGCAACTGGTGAAATTAAAGCCGTTGCAAATTTAGGTCGAACTAGCAGAGGTACTTATTACGAAAAATTAAATTACGCCATTGGCGAATCTCACGAACCAGGCTCAACTTTTAAAGTTGCTGCATTTATGGCTGCTTTGGAAGATAAAAAAATTGATACAAGCACCATTGTTGATACAAAAAACGGAGTAAAGTATTTTTATAAAAAAAGAATTTCAGATTCACATCACGGAGGTTATGGAAAAATTTCAGCAGCGAAAGCATTGGAAGTTTCTTCTAATATTGGCTTAGCAACTATTATAGATGAAGGTTATCGTGATAATCCACAAGAATTTATCGAAAGGATTAAAAGCTTTCATTTGGCAGATTCCATTGGGATTGCAATAAAAGGAGAAGGAAAACCAATGATTTCTGAACCTGGACATCATAAATGGAGTAAAAATGCACTGCCATCAATGGCTTATGGCTATAACCTGAATCTTACTCCATTACAAGTATTAAATTTTTATAATGCTATTGCAAATAATGGAGTGATGGTAAAACCAAGATTTATAAGAGAAGTTCGGGCTTGGAATGAACCTATTGTAACCTTCGATAAAATAATTACTGACCCTAAAATTGCTTCGGAAGAAACTATTTCAGAAATTCAAGATATTTTAAAAAACATTGTCATAAGAGGAACCGGAAAAAAACTGTACTCGCCATATTTTTCAATGGCAGGAAAAACAGGAACAGCACAAACCGAATATTGGATGGCAGATTGGAAAGAAAACAAACGATATATCTCTTCGTTTGCAGGTTATTTTCCTGCTGAAAACCCTAAATATTCTTGCATCGTTGTAATTCATAAACCCGATTTGAATGTAGGTTATTATGGAGCAGATGTTTCGGGACCTGTGTTTAAAAGGATTGCTCAAAAAATATTTACCGACTCTCCACTTATTGCTGAAGTGGATAATGTAAATGAAATAGAAAAGAACATCCAATCAGATTACGAAACCTATTATGATACGTCTCAAAAAACATTTTCTATCATTCCAAATGTACTCGGAATGGCAGGAATGGACGCAGTTTCTTTATTAGAAAATTTAGGTTTAGAAGTTAAAATAATTGGCAACGGAACCGTTTCAAAACAATCTCTTAGTTCTGGCGAAAAGTTAGAAAAAGGAAAACAAATAACATTGAATTTATCGTGATGCTACTTAAAGACATATTGTATAAAGTAACCATAAACAAAGTAATTGGGGATACTTCTGTGGCGATTCAGAATATAGAATTCGATTCTAGAAAGGTAGGATTGAACGATATTTTTGTGGCGATAAATGGAACGCTTTCTAATGGGCATGATTATATTGAAAAATCTTGTAGGCAAGGTGCATTGGCGATAATTTGTGAAGTTATTCCTAAAGAAATTGTCAATGGAATAACCTATGTGCAAGTTGATAATTCGCATTCGGCCTTAGCGATAATGGCTGCTAATTATTATGAAAATCCTTCCGAAGAATTAAAATTAGTTGGAGTTACTGGGACTAACGGCAAAACTACGATTTCCTCTTTGTTATTTCAGTTATTTAAAAAAGCGGGATACAAAGTAGGATTGCTCTCTACCGTAAAAGTAATGGTAGATGAAAAGAAATACGAAGCTACTCACACTACTCCAGATTCATTGACGATTAATCGTTATTTAAGAGAAATGGTGGAAGAAGGAGTCGATTTTTGTTTTATGGAAGTTAGCTCGCACGGTATTCATCAAAAACGTACTGAAGGACTCCATTTTACTGGCGGAATATTCACCAATTTATCGCACGATCATTTGGATTATCATAACAATTTTGCTGAGTATCGAGATGTAAAAAAGTTATTTTTTGATCAGCTTCCAAAGTCTGCTTTTGCGTTGACAAATACCGATGATAAAAACGGGAAAGTGATGCTTCAAAATACAAAAGCTAAAAAGTATTCCTATGCTTTAAAGTCGATGGCAGATTATAAAGCTCATATTTTAGAAAATCAATTCAATGGTTTGTTATTGAAAATAAACAACCAAGAATTATGGACAAAACTCATCGGAAATTTCAATGCCTATAATTTATTAGCTATCTACGGAACAGCAGAATTGCTGGGTTTAGAAACTACGGAAACGCTTCAGTTAATGAGTACTCTGGAAAGTGTAGATGGACGTTTTCAATATGTGGTTTCAGAAAAAAAAGTAACTGCAATTGTGGATTATGCACATACGCCAGATGCTTTGAAAAATGTACTGGAAACAATTAATTCTATCCGAACAAAAAACGAAGAACTCATTACGGTTGTGGGATGTGGAGGTGATAGAGATGTGGCCAAAAGACCAAAAATGGGAAACATTGCAGCGACATTAAGTACGAAAGTGATATTTACCAGCGACAACCCAAGAAGTGAAAATCCAGAAAAAATTATTGAAGCAATAGAAGAAGGAGTTCCTTCTGAGCATTATAAAAAAACCTTGTCCATAACAGATCGAAAACAAGCAATTAAAACTGCTTGTCAGTTAGCAAATGATGGTGACATTATTTTGGTTGCAGGAAAAGGACATGAAACCTATCAAGAAATTAAAGGAGAACGCTTTGATTTCGATGATTTTAAAATTATTAACGAATTATTAATCGCCCTAAATAAATAATATATGCTGTATTATCTGTTCGATTTTTTAGAAAAAAATTATCACATTCCAGGCGCGGGGTTATTTCAGTATATCACATTTAGAGCAGGTTTGGCAGTGATATTCTCATTATTAATAGCTACTATTTTCGGTAAGAAAATCATCAATTATTTAAGGAAGCAACAAGTAGGCGAAACAGTTCGTGATTTAGGGTTGGATGGACAAAACGAAAAAGCTGGAACTCCAACTATGGGTGGAATAATTATAATTTTAGCAACGATTGTACCTGTACTTCTATTTGCAAAATTAGAAAATATTTATGTGATATTGCTTTTAGTTACTACCGTTTGGATGGGGGCTATTGGTTTTATTGACGATTATATTAAAGTTTTTAAAAAGAACAAAGAAGGACTCTCGGGAAAATTTAAAGTTATTGGTCAAGTTGGTTTGGGAATAATTGTAGGAGCAACGATGTATTTGCACCAAGATATTACGGTGAAGCGTCAAAAAATAAATCCGACTAATTCAATTGAAAACTCTTCGCAACATCGACTTCCAGAATTTTATCCTGAAGAAAAAACACTATTAACTACAATTCCGTTTGTTAAGCAAAACGAGTTCAATTACGAGAGTTTAATTGCTTGGGCAGGAGAAGGAGCGAAAAAATATGTGTGGCTTATTTTTATTCCTATCGTGATATTTATAATCACAGCAGTTTCAAACGGAGCTAACCTCACCGATGGAATTGATGGACTAGCAGCGGGAACTTCCGCAATTATTGGAATCACATTGGCACTTTTTGCGTTGGTATCGGGGAATGTGATTTTTGCCGATTATCTCAATATAATGTACATCCCAAATACAGGTGAACTTACCATATTTATCATGTCGTTTGTTGGAGCACTTATTGGGTTTTTATGGTATAATACTTACCCAGCTCAAGTGTTTATGGGAGATACGGGAAGTTTAACTATTGGGGGAATCATTGCCGTAATCGCAATAGCCATCCGAAAAGAGTGGTTGATTCCTATTCTGTGCGGCATCTTTTTGTTTGAAAATTTATCGGTTGTAATGCAAGTCGGTTGGTTTAAATATACCAAGAAAAAATTTGGAGAAGGAAGGCGGATATTTAAAATGTCACCTATACATCATCATTATCAAAAAAGTGGTTTTCATGAAAGTAAGATTGTAACTCGTTTTTGGATTGTAGGAATTTTTCTAGCAATCCTTACGATAGCAACTTTGAAGATTAGGTAGTTGAATGAGTGTAGAGAGTAAAGAATAAAGAGAAGAGGTAAAGAGAATAAAAATAAAATCTGCGGAAATCAGCAAAATCTGCGGGAGATAAATTTGAAGAAAAAACAAAAAATAGCAATACTAGGAGCCGGCGAAAGCGGAGTTGGAACGGCTGTTTTAGGAAAAAAAGAAGGATTTGAAGTATTTGTTTCAGATTTCGGAAAAATAAAAGAAAAGTACAAACAAGTTCTTTTACATCATGAGATTAAATGGGAAGAAGAAGGCCATACTGAAACCGAAATTCTTTCAGCAGATTTAGTAATGAAAAGCCCAGGGATTCCTGAAACGGCTTCGATTGTACTTCAGTTGAAAGAGAAAGGTATAAAAGTGATTTCTGAAATTGAATTTGCTTTCGCTTTCACAAATGCAACAATCATTGGTATCACTGGAAGTAACGGCAAAACAACCGTAGCGACCATGACGCATCAAATTTTAAAAGATGCCAGTAAAAATGCGGCATTAGCAGGAAATATAGGAAAGAGTTTTGCAATGCAAGTAGCTTCAGAAAATTTTGATGAATATGTGTGGGAGTTGAGTAGTTTTCAGTTGGACGGAATTGAAAATTTTGCGCCACATATTGCAATTTTAACCAACCTTTCTCCAGATCATTTGGATCGGTATGAGAATGATTATTCAAAATACATCGATTCGAAATTCAGAATTATTATGAATCAAACCAAAGAGGATTATTTCATTTACGATGCTGATGATAAAATGATTTTGGAATGGCTTTCAAAAAACACCATTAAATCTCAATTACTTCCTTTTTCAGTAACAAAAATATTGGAAAAAGGAGCTCATATAAAAAACAATGAACTAATAATAAAAATAGATAACAACCCACTTACTATGCCAATAACAAAACTAGGATTACAAGGACAACACAACGTTAAAAACGCAATGGCAGCTTCAACAGCTTCCAAATTATTAAGTATAAGAAAGGAAACCATTCGTCAAAGTTTGGAGAATTTTCAAGGTGTAGAACACCGACTTGAAAACGTTCTGAAAATTAATAATGTCCGTTATATAAATGATTCCAAAGGAACGAATGTCAATGCAACTTATTATGCTTTGGATAGTATGGAAGCACCTACCGTTTGGATAGTTGGTGGGGTTGATAAAGGCAATGATTATAGCGAGTTGTTTCCGTTGGTGAATGAAAAGGTGAAGGCAATTATTTGTTTGGGAGTAGATAACGATAAGATTGTAAAAGCCTTTGGAAATGTGGTAGATATTTTAGTGGAAACGCATTCTATGGAAGATGCAGTTCAGGTTGCATATCGTTTGTCAAAAAGAGGTGATAATGTATTGTTGTCACCTGCTTGTGCAAGTTTTGATTTGTTTGAAGATTATGAAGATAGGGGAAGGCAATTCAAAAATGCAGTAAGACATTTGTAAAAAAAATAATGTAGCCGTAGTCGAGACTGCGGAAATAGTAATTAAAAACAATTAAAATATTTGGCGCCTTAACGCCTTTATGAGAATAAAATGAGACAAATATTTCAACATATAAAAGGAGATAAAGCCATTTGGGCTGTGGTTGCCTTGTTGGCATTGTTTTCATTTTTGCCGGTTTATAGCGCCAGTAGTAATTTGGCATATTTGTATGGCGATGGAAGTACTCTAAAGTTTCTATTAAAGCATTTAGTCCATTTGTTTTTAGGTTTTGCCATTTTATATGGAGTTCATAAAGTGCCGTATCATTACTTTAAAGGCTTATCTGTTTTGGCTTTGCCGGTAGTGATTTTATTATTAATTGTTACGATAACACAAGGAACAACTATTGAAGGTGCAAATGCTAGTCGGTGGATTCGTATTCCAGTAGTAGGCTTCACTTTTCAAAGTTCCACTTTAGCTTCAGTAGTCTTATTGACTTATATAGCAAGGTATTTAGCCAAGATAAAAGATAAAACAATCACTTTTAAAGAAACGTTATTACCGCTTTGGGTGCCTGTTTTTTTAGTGCTGATATTAATACTTCCAGCCAATTTTTCAACAGCAGCAATTATTTTTACGATGTTAACGGTTTTGGTATTTATTGGTGGTTATCCAACCAAATATTTGCTAATTATACTTGCTTCAGGGTTGTTGTTTTTAACCATGTTTGTGATTTCAGCAAAAGTTTTTCCGGGTGTGTTTCCGAATAGGGTTGATACTTGGATGAGTAGAATAGATAACTTTGTTGATGGTGAAGATACAGAAGCAGATTATCAAATTGAAAAAGCCAAAATAGCCATCGCCTCTGGAGGAATTACAGGATTAGGACCTGGAAAAAGTATTCAGAAAAACTTTTTACCTCAATCATCTTCCGATTTTATTTATGCCATAATTGCTGAAGAATTCGGATTGGCAGGAGCCTTACTTTTAATAGTGCTATATATGTTTTTATTATTCCGGTTTGTAGTGGTTGCACATAAAGCAGAAACAGTTTTCGGAAAATTATTAGTCATAGGTGTCGGATTGCCCATAGTATTTGTTGCATTAATTAATATGGCA
This sequence comes from Bacteroidota bacterium, assembly GCA_024280145.1. GTDB lineage: Bacteria > Bacteroidota > Bacteroidia > Flavobacteriales > Flavobacteriaceae > Marifrigoribacter. Next base: position 14,432 of record JAJRQR010000028.1, on the reverse strand, counting down.
GTTGCGGTTGAAATATTCCCAGTAACGGGTCAAACATTGCCTTTAATTAGTAGTGGTGGTTCATCAATATGGATGACCTGTTTGGCAATAGGAATGGTGTTAAGTGTAAGCGCAAAAAGAGAAGTAATTATCAAAGAAGAAGAACAAAATCCATTGGATGTTTTAAGTCAGGCGATATAGTTTATAATAACGAAAAGAATATAAAGAATAAATAGAAATAGTGTCTAAAGAAAATTTAAAATTTATTATAAGCGGAGGCGGAACAGGAGGTCATATCTATCCTGCGGTTGCGATTGCAAATGAATTAAAAGTACGCTATCCTAATGCTGAATTTTTATTTGTAGGAGCAAAAGACCGTATGGAAATGGAAAAAGTTCCTCAAGCAGGTTATAAAATTAAAGGGCTTTGGATTTCAGGGTTGCAAAGAAGTTTATCATTAAAAAACATGATGTTTCCTTTTAAACTTATTTCGAGTTTATGGGCTTCAAGAAAAATAATTAAAAATTTTAAGCCAGATGTAGCTATAGGGACAGGCGGTTATGCAAGTGCTCCTTTGTTACGCGTTGCTTCCAATAAAGGAATTCCCTGTTTGATACAAGAACAAAATTCACATGCGGGAATTACCAACAAATGGTTGAGCAATAAAGCCAAAAGTATTTGTGTGGCTTACGATGGAATGGATAAATTTTTTCCTTCCGATAAAATAAAATTAACTGGTAATCCCGTTCGACAAGATTTACTAGATATTTCAACCAAAAGAGAAGAAGCAATTTCCTTTTTTAATCTGAAGAATGGTAAGAAAACAATATTGATTTTAGGCGGAAGTTTAGGAGCAAGAAGAGTCAACCAATTAATAGATTCGTCTTTTGAGTTGTTTTCAAAACTGAACCTACAAGTCATATGGCAATGCGGAAGTTTTTATTACGAAACTTATAAGAATAAAGAAACAGATACAGTACAAATTCATGCTTTTTTAAACCGAATGGATTTGGCTTATGCAGCATCCGATTTTATAATTTCGAGAGCGGGAGCTTTATCGGTTTCAGAATTATGTTTAGTTGGGAAACCCGTGATATTTATCCCTTCGCCAAATGTAGCCGAAGATCATCAAACAAAAAATGCATTGGCAATTTCAAATAACAATGCGGCATTATTAATCAAGGAAAATGAATTGGATGCAAATTTTGAAACTGTTTTTACAGAACTAATCACTTCTGAGAAGCAACAAGCAACCTTTTCGAAAAATATAAAAAGTTTAGGGAAACCTAATGCTACCAAAGAAATTGTAGCAGAAATTGAAAGATTATTAGAGCAGAAAAATGAATAACCTAAAATACATACAGAATTTTTACTTCGTAGGTATCGGAGGGATTGGAATGAGTGCCTTGGCGCGTTATTTTAATCTTGAAGGGAAATCTGTGTTTGGTTATGACAAAACACCTTCAGAAATTACGGATGCTTTAATACAGGAAGGAATACAAATTCAGTTTGAAGATGATCTTTCTTTATTGCCAAAAAGTATTCAGAATAACGAAAATACTTTGGTGGTTTTTACTCCAGCAATTCCAAAAAGTAATGTGATTTTATCTTGGTTTACTTCTGAAGGTTATTGGATTTTAAAACGAGCTGCTGTTTTGGGTGAAATCTCAAAAAACGCTATGTGTTTGGCAGTAGCAGGAACACACGGAAAAACCACAACTTCAGCAATTTTAGGGCATTTATTAGCGGAATGTAATATGCCAGTAACTGCTTTTTTAGGTGGTGTTACGGAGAATTATAATTCCAATTTAATATACAAAGGAAGCGAAATAATGGTTGTGGAAGCCGATGAATTTGACCGTTCGTTTTTACAATTAAAACCGACCATTGCTTGTGTGACTTCTATGGATGCCGATCATTTAGATATTTATTCAGATGCTGCCGATTTGGAAAATACTTTTATTGAGTTTTCTGAATTACTTCCGAACCCGAGAAACTTACTTTTTAAGAAAGGGCTTCCTTTAAAAGGAAATACGGTTTCGGCAACTGAAACTGCCGATTTTCAAGCACAAAATGTACGAATTGACAAAGGAAGTTATGTGTTTGATTTAAAAACGCCTTCCGAAATAATTGAAAATTTACGATTCCATTTACCGGGTCGTCATAATATGTTTAATGCTGTTACCGCTTTGGGTATGGCGATTCTTGCAGGTTCCCCAACCGATTGTCTGCCCAAAGCTTTACAGAATTTTAAAGGAGTAAAAAGAAGGTTTTCTTATAAAATAAAAACAGAAAATTTGGTATTGATTGATGATTATGCGCATCATCCAACCGAAATTGAAGCTGTTTTTCATGCAGTTACTGAAATGTACCCCAATGAAAAGAAATTGATTGTGTTTCAGCCACATTTATTTTCACGAACAAGAGATTTTGTTTCAGAATTTGCAAAAAGCCTTTCAAAATTTGATGAAATCATCTTATTGGATATCTATCCAGCTAGAGAAGAGCCTATTGAAGGGGTTACTTCAAATTGGTTGTTAAATAAGATAGAAAATGAACATAAAAAACTGATTTCAAAAAATGAATTATCAGCTGAAATAAAGGCTTCAAATTGTTTGGTGAAGATTATGGCAGGTGCTGGTGATATTGGAGTTGAAGTAGATAAGGTGACAAAATACTTGACGAATGAGAATTAATTGGAATATCATAAAGTTTTTGTTGGTCACAAGTTTAATTGTGTTCTTATTTGGTTTCAGTAAGCAACGAAATAAGCAACGAAAAATACATAAAATAACCCTTGACTTTAAGGATGAAAACCGAATGTTTATCACTCCAGAATCGGTTAATAAATTGTTAATACTAAATAGCGACACCCTTACGAGCATTGGCAAAGAAACTTTAGTTTTGAAAGAGATGGAGAAAAGATTGTTGGAAAACCCAATGATTAAAGCGGCAGAGGTCTATGTTACTATTGATGGTGTGTTGGGAGTGAAGTTAGAACAGCGCAATCCCATAGCTAGAGTTAAAGGATCGCCGGATTTTTACTTGGATGAAGACGGAAAAAAAATGCCGATGTCGTCAGTTCATTCAGCAAGAGTGCCAATAATTAGCGGATTAAATGAAAAATATTTTTTAGAAGTTACTCATTTGATGAATGAAATTAGTAAGGATGAATTTATGAAGGAGTATGTTGTTGGGATGGATGTTGATTCAAATGGGGAAATAAAATTAATAGTACGAAAAAATAACTTTAAAGTTCTTTTTGGAAAATCGGAAGATATAGAAAATAAGTTTCAAAAATTTAAAGCGTTTTATAAACTAACAAAACAAGATAGTTTACTTGAAAGTTATGGCTTGGTGAATTTAAAATTTGCAAATCAAGTGGTAGCTACAAAATGGAAAGCCAATGGAGAATAATAAAATAGCTGTAGGATTAGACATCGGTACAACCAAGATTGTTGCTATGATTGGGCAGTACAATGAGTATGGGAAACTAGAAATTTTAGGTGTCGGAAAATCTAAAAGTTTGGGTGTTCATAGAGGTGTGGTAAATAATATAACACAAACCATTCAATCTATTCAGCAAGCAGTACAAGATGCGGAAACCTCTTCAGGAATGAAAATTTCTGATGTCATTGTTGGAATTGCAGGGCAACATATTCGAAGCCTTCAACACAGTGATTATATCACTCGAAAAGATAGCGAAACAGTTATTGATGAAGGTGATATTGAAAACCTTTGCAATCAAGTTCATAAACTAGTTATGCTTCCGGGTGAAGAAATAATTCATGTGCTTCCACAAGATTTTAAAGTAGATGGGCAAAGTGAAATAACCGAACCTATTGGAATGTACGGCGGAAGATTAGAAGCTAATTTTCATGTGGTTGTTGGACAAATTTCTTCTATTCGAAACATAGGAAGATGTATTAAAAGTGCCGGTTTAGAAATGTCAGGAATCACCTTAGAGCCTTTAGCTTCTGCAAATGCAGTATTGGGAAAAGAAGAAAAAGAGGCAGGTGTGGCATTGATTGATATTGGTGGAGGTACCACAGACCTTGCCATTTTTAAAGATGGAATCATTCGGCATACAGCCGTAATTCCTTTTGGTGGAAATGTAATAACTGAAGATATTAAAGAAGGTTGTTCCATTATTGAGAAGCAAGCTGAACTGTTAAAAGTAAAATTTGGATCTGCTTGGCCAGGCGAAAATAAAGACAATGAAATTGTTTCAATACCAGGATTACGAGGAAGAGAACCAAAAGAAATAACTTTAAAAAACCTTTCAAAAATAATTCACGCTCGAGTTATTGAAATTATAAATCAAGTCAATTTAGAAATAAAAAATTACGGGCACGAAGAGCAAAAGAAAAAATTAATCGCAGGAATCGTTTTAACAGGAGGAGGCGCACAATTAAAGCATTTAAAGCAGTTAGTAGAATATATTACCGGAATGGATACAAGAGTAGGCTACCCAAACGAGCATATGGCTGGCGATAGCGATAGCGAAGTTACTAGTCCAATGTATGCAACAGCAGTAGGATTAGTGCTTAACGGTTTAGAAAACAAAAGAATTTTAGAAACAGAAGAAGTTATAGACGAAGAAATTACAACAACTTCCGAAGAAGAGAATGAAAATGAAGAGGAAAAACCAAAATTAAAAAGAAAAGGGTTTTTTGAAAGATTTTCAGATTCCTTAAAAGAATTTTTAGATAAAGCAGAATAACACTTCGATAAGTTCAGAGAACGAGGACTAGTCGAAATAAAATTAAAAAATATCATAATACCAAACCAACAACCTCGCAAAATATAAAATTATGAGTAGTAACAAAGAAATGGAGAACCTAGAGTTTATAATGCCAAAAAACCAATCCAATGTCATAAAAGTCATAGGTGTAGGTGGTGGTGGAAGCAACGCAATCAATCACATGTTTAGTCAAGGGATTAATGGAGTTGATTTTGTAATTTGTAATACAGATTCACAAGCCCTAGAAAGCAGTGCTGTTCCTATTAAAATTCAATTAGGAATTACCCTAACAGAAGGATTAGGAGCAGGTGCCAACCCACAAGTTGGAGAACAATCTGCTGTAGAAAGTCTGGAAGATATTAAGTCAATGCTTTCAACCAATACAAAAATGTTATTTATAACTGCTGGTATGGGAGGTGGAACCGGCACAGGAGCCGCACCAATTATTGCGAGAATGGCTAAAGATATGGGGATTTTAACAGTTGGTATTGTTACTATTCCTTTTGCATTTGAAGGTAAAATGCGAAACGATCAAGCAAATATTGGGGTTGAAAAACTTAGAGAAAATGTCGATTCTCTTATCGTTATCAATAATAATAAATTGCGAGATGTGTATGGTAATCTTGGTTTTAAAGCAGGATTCTCAAAAGCTGATGAGGTCTTAGCCACTGCTGCTCGTGGTATTGCTGAAGTAATTACCCATCATTACACACAAAATATAGATTTACGAGATGCCAAAACGGTACTTTCAAATAGTGGTACTGCAATAATGGGAAGTGCTAGTGCAAGTGGATCAAACAGAGCTGCTGAAGCGATTTCTAAAGCCTTGGATTCTCCTCTTTTAAACGATAATAAAATAAAGGGAGCAACCAATGTTTTATTGCTAATTGTTTCTGGAGTTGATGAAATTACCATTGATGAAATAGGAGAAATTAGTGACTATATTCAGAGTGAGGCTGGACACGGAGCTAATATTATCATGGGAGTTGGAGACGATGATTCCTTAGAAGATTCTATTGCAATTACTGTTATCGCTACGGGTTTTAATGTAGAGCAACAAAACACTATTGTAAATGCGGAATCAAAAAAAGTGATTCATATTTTAGAAGATGAACAGAAAGCGGAACATGTGTTGGTGACCGATAAAAATGATTCACCTTCAGATCCAATGTCTGAACCTATAAATAATGTAGTTGAAGCACCAATAATCAAGCATACTCTTTTTGAAGAAGAGGAAGAAGAAATAGTCGAAGTAGCTTCTACTAAAGTTTCTTTTGAAGATTTTATTGAAACTTCAGAATTGATTAAGGATTTGGATGTTTCATTTGAAGAGATTGATATTCATCATTTAGCTGAATTTAAACAAGTAAATATCAACGAAATTGATGTTAATGAATTTGTAATAGTTGATGCTATTTCAGAAGAAGAAAAAGCAGAAGAATTTACAGAAGTTAATAGAGAAATTGCAACTTCAGAAGATCAAATATTAATGTTTGATTTGGATGTGAGTCTTGGGTCTGCAAGTACTTCAGAAAGAAAAGAACAGCCTAAACAAGTGCAAGAACTTGAAACGGTAGCAGCTAATATTGAAGAAATTGAAGTAAGCGACCATATTGAAGTAGCTCCAATTACAGAGGTCACCAAAGAGAAAACGATTACTTATAGTTTAGATGATTATCAAGAAATGGAAAATCATTTAAGCGATGCAAAACCATCTGTAAATGAAGCGGAAGTTTCTGAGAAGGAAATAGTTTTTGAAACTAGAACCATCGAAGAAACAGAGATGCCAAGTAAAAAAGAAAATGTAGAGAACGACCCTCTTAATATGCCAATTTCGCAAGTTTTAATTGACCAAGCGGAAAAACGTAAACGAAAAATGAAGGACTTTAATTATAAGTTTAAAAACAGAAGTTCTCATATCGATGAAATAGAAAAAGAGCCTGCGTATAAGCGTATGGGAATTGAATTAGATGATAACACAAATCAAGAATTAAACATATCTAGAACAACATTAAACACCGATGATGATGAGATAGATTTACGTACTAATAATTCTTTTTTACACGATAATGTAGATTAATAATTTGCACTTTAAGCCGAAAAGCCTGGGATGATTTTTTTCTCAGGCTTTTTTTACTGTGTATTATTCTGAATTGTCTTTGCGAGCCTTTTTTCAAGGTGAAGCAATCTTATATTTTGAAACTAAAAGTTTGTACCTTTGCAATCCAAAATTAATAAATTATGAGGTTAGAAAAGAAAATAATGGACGCAATGAAAATTGCAATGAAAGCGAAAGACCAAATGGCTTTAGCAGCTTTACGTGCTGTAAAATCAGAGTTAATATTAGCTAAAACAAGTGGTGCTTCAGCAGAATTGACAGAAGATGGTGGAAATAAGATACTTCAAAAACTCGTAAAACAACGTAAGGATAGTGCCGTTATTTTTACAGAACAAAACAGAGAAGATTTAGCCACTCCAGAATTGGAACAAGCAGCCGTAATTTCGCAGTTTCTACCAGAACAAATGAGCGAAGAAGAAGTAGCAAAAGTTGTGGAGGAAGTTATAGCACAAACAGGAGCTAATTCTATGAAAGATATGGGAAAAGTAATGGGAATGGTAAATGGAAAGTTAGCAGGAAAAGCAGATGGTAAAACTATTTCTGGAATTGTTAAAACTAAATTGAGTAGTTGATAATAAATTTTTAAGATTCCTGCTTTAGCAAGAAAATGGCCTCGTAGTTCAACTGGATAGAATATCAGATTTCGGCTCTGAGGGTTGGAGGTTCGAATCCTCTCGAGGTCACGAATAAATAAAAAATCAAACGTTAAATCAAGCTTGCTTGAATTTATAAGTTTGATTTTTTTGTTTTCAAAGCGAGTTTTGTTAGGATTATCAGAGGTCACAAATTAATACCATTCTTTTAATGTAGCTTTTTTTGTAATCCTTTTCTTATTGCTTTAAGAAAAATAAATACCCTATATTTGAAACATTAATCACTTAAAAATTTCAATTATGAAAAAATTATTATTTATTGCAATTACTTTAGCTTTTACTGGAGTTGCTACTTCACAAGCTATTTCTGTAAAGGATGTTAAAAGTACATCAGATAAAGCTCAGACTATCACTGATTCTAAATCTAATGATAAACTAAAACAAAACCCCAAATTAGAAAAGCAGATTAAGGAACAATTAGTTGTCAATGAAGATTTAGGTAAACAAGCAGTAGGATATTTGAAATCTAATCCTGAAACAAGATCACAGATTGGAGAAATTTACAAAGAAAATAAAGGAAATATTGGAGCTATTATGAAATCTGTAATGAGCAATCCAAAACTTTCTAATAAAGTAATGGATTGGGTTGGAAGTAATCCTGATGTATTAAACCAAGCAATGGGTGTAATAGGAATGTAATATATTCTAAAAGAATTAAAAAAGGCTCAAATTTAAAATTTGAGCCTTTTTTATTACTCTAAACTCAAAACCAAATCGTCCTGCATTACCATACCTCCAGGTTTTAAGGTGATCGATTTAATTTTTCCGGATATATGTGCTGTTACGGTAGTTTCCATTTTCATTGCTTCTATAATAAATAAAGGATCATTTTCTTTTACTTCTTGTCCTTTTTTTACCAATACTTTATAAAGTAAGCCTTGTAAGGGTGCTCCAATTTCATTAGGACTATCAGTATCAGCTTTTGTATTTTCAACTTTTATAATGTTTAATGATTTGTCTTGAATCTCCACCATACGGTTTTCACCGTTTATTTTAAAGAAGATGGTTCGCATTCCTTCTTCGTTGGCATTTCCAATGGAAAGTAATTTTACAATAATCACTTTTCCGGGTTCTAACTCGATAAATGCTTCTTCTTGTGGCTTCATTCCGTAAAAGAAATTGATCGTTGGAAGCACCGATAAATTTCCGAATTTCTTATAGTTTTCATGTGCCTGATCAAATACTCTAGGGTATAATGTATAGGATAAGAAATCTTCAAATTCTATCGCTCTTGTAAATCCTTTTTGGTATTTCTTTTTGAAAACTTCAAAGGCAATATCAAAATCAATAGGTTCCAAATGAGCATTCGGACGGTTTTTATAAGGTTTCTGATTTTTCAATATAATTTTCTGAAGTTTCTTCGGAAAACCGCCAACGGGCTGACCTAAATCACCTTTAAAGAAATCGATCACTGAATCTGGAAACGAAATTTCTTCGCCATTTGTCATTACATCTTCGGGAGTTAAATTATTGGTCACCATAAAAATCGCCATATCTCCCACCACTTTTGAAGAAGGAGTTACTTTTACCAAATTCCCGAACATTGCATTTACTTCTGCGTACATTTTTTTAACTTCATCAAAACGGTCGCCAATTCCTAAAGCGATAGCTTGTGGACGTAAGTTTGAATATTGTCCACCAGGAATTTCGTGTAAAAATACTTCCGCAGTACCCGATTTTAATCCCGACTCAAACGGATAGTAATATTCCCGAATGTCTTCCCAGTAATTGGAAAATTGATTCAGCTTTGGTATATCAAATTCGTGAGCTCGATCGTGGTATTTCATCATTTCAACAATCGAGTTGAAATTGGGTTGTGAAGTAAGTCCAGACAATCCACCCAAAGCCACATCAATCACGTCTACATCAGCTTCAATTGCTTTTAAATAAGTAGCAGATTGCAAGGATGAGGTGTCGTGTGTATGTAAATGAACCGGCAATTTAACGGTGTCTTTTAAAGCACCAATCAACTCAGTCGCGGCATAAGGAGTTAGTAATCCCGCCATATCTTTTAAAGCGATAATATGTGCTCCTGCGTTTTCCATATCTTTTGCGAGTTGTGTGTAATATTTTAGGCTGTATTTAGGTTGCGAAGTATCTAAAATATCACCTGTATAGCTAATGGCTGCTTCGGCTAAAGCGCCATTGGTATTCCTTACATATTTAATGCTCGGCTCCATTGCTTTTACCCAATTTAGAGAGTCGAAAATCCTGAAAATATCAATTCCGTTTTCCCAAGATTTGTTTACGAATGCTTCCACCAAATTATCGGGATAGGCCTTGTAGCCAACTGCATTTGAGCCTCTTAGTAGCATCTGAAACAATATGTTAGGTATTGCTTTCCTAAGTTCTCGCAATCGTGACCAAGGGCTTTCTTGTAAAAACCGCAAACAAACATCAAAAGTAGCACCACCCCACATTTCGATACTAAAAGTATTTGCGTGGTTTTTTGCAAAACTTTCTGCTACTTTTAGCATATCGTAAGTTCGCATTCTTGTTGCCAAAAGTGATTGATGTGCATCACGAATGGTGGTGTCTGTATAATGTATCTTCTTTTCTTTCCGAAGCCATTCACTAAATTTATCGGGTCCTAACTTGGTAAGTAAATCCTTGGTGCCTTTTGGATATTCTGAAAAATGATCGTAAGCAGGAACTTTTGCATTTCTGAAAACCTTTGAATCGTCTTTAAATTTTACATCTGGATTTCCGTTGACAATTACTTCACCTAAATAATTAATCATTTTGGAAGTACGGTCTTGTGATAATTTAATTTTAAAAAGGGTAGGAGTGTTTTGAATAAAATTTACCGTTGTCTTTCCATCTTTAAATTCGGGATGCTGAATTACATTTTGAAGGAAATGAATATTGGTTTTTACTCCTCGAACTCTAAACTCTTTTAAGGCACGAACCATTTTTCGCACCGCACCATCTAATGTTCTTCCGTGAGCAGAAACTTTTACCAACATCGAATCGAAAAACGGACTCACCTTATAACCTTGATAAATACTTCCTGCATCCAGACGAATTCCCATTCCTGAAGCAGAACGATACGTCGTAATGGTTCCGTAATCTGGCGTAAAATTATTTGCTGGATCTTCGGTAGTGAGTCGGCATTGCAATGCAAATCCGTAGGTAGCAATGGTTTCTTGTTCGTAAATTTTTATTTGTTGGTCTGATAATTTGTAACCTCCAGCGACAAATATTTGCGTTTTTACCAAGTCAATTCCAGTTACCATTTCGGTAACGGTATGTTCTACTTGTATTCTTGGATTGACTTCAATAAAATAGACATTATCGTCTTTATCTACTAAAAATTCAACCGTTCCAATATTATTATAATTTACTTGTTTGGCAATCGCCACAGCGTATTTATAAAGATCTTGTTTTACCTTTTCTGATACATTGTATGAAGGAGCAATTTCCACCACTTTTTGATGACGACGTTGCACCGAACAATCCCGTCCGTGTAAATGGCGAATGTTTCCGTGATTATCAGCTACAATCTGAACCTCGATATGTTTTGGATTTTCTACATATTTTTCTAAAAACATGGTATCGTCACCAAAAGCGTTGAGTGATTCGTCTTTAGCGGAATCAAAATGTTGATTTAAATCCTCTAGGTTTCGTACAATTCGCATTCCTCTTCCACCACCTCCAGAAGCAGCTTTTAGCATTAAAGGATAACCAATTTCTAAAGCTTCAGAAAGTGCAACTTTTAGAGAAATTAGTTTCTTCTTATTTCCTTCAATTACAGGAACTCCACATGTTATAGCATTTTTCTTAGCCGTAATTTTATCACCCAAAGCATCCATTACTTCAGGATCTGGGCCTATGAAAATAACTCCGTTTTCGGCACATCTTCTTGCAAAAGTTGAGTTTTCAGAAAGAAAACCATAGCCAGGATGAATGGCATCTACATTTTTAGATTTCGCCAAACCAATAATTTCTTCAATATCTAAATAAGGTTTTAAGGGTTGGTTGTCTTCTCCGATTTGGTAAGATTCATCTGCCTTATAACGATGTTGTGAATACCGATCTTCATAGGTGAAAATTGCAACTGTTTTAACGTTAATTTCGGTACAAGCTCTTAAAACTCTGATGGCGATTTCACCACGATTGGCAACTAGGATTTTTTTTATTTTCATAACTTTTGTCTAATAAACGGAGGTGTTTTACAACTATATATTTTAATCAATAATATATGGGTTTTCGGTTCGGTAATTCCTGATGATAAAATCCAAAGCACTGTTTAGAATATCACCCATATTATTCGATTTTTTAAAATTAACATCGTGTGTTAAATCGTATAATTCTAATTTTAATTGTTCCACTTTTTCGGGTATCGAAACCGTATCAACCTTCATGCAATTTAATAAATGTTTCAATCTATATTGACTGCTTATAGCTCTTTTCGCTAATAAGGATCGTTCTTCATTTTTATATTGTTCGATGGAACCTGGTTGCAGTAATTCCAAAGACATTTCAACCAAGGCATAGTTTTCTTTTAAAAACTGTGGTTTGTACACTTTTGAATTCCCTTCAAAGGATTGTTGATCAAAATCTATGGGTCTAATTCGGTATTGAATTCTATCAAAATCATGCGTCAAAACAATTACATAATTATAAGAACGCATGTCGCTCAATAAGCGGACAAAACAACGTTCGTTAAATTTTACAAATTCTTTTGAAAGTGCTTTTTTGTCTTGTATAGAACAGTTTTCTAGGTTATTTTCTATAAAAACATCCCCTGGAATTCCAGAAATATGTTCTTCGATTAAAGTATCTGTGTTTACTAAAAAACTAATATGATTTGGAGATAATAAATGTTCTAATTCCAATCCATAAACTCGGGAAGCATCTGCTTTTTTAAGATAGAAATAAGTGTAATTATCGTTAAGAATATTCCTAATTTTTATACGGAAGGGTTTGGTGTTTCCGAAAGTACAAAAATCTATACTGTCTACTGTAAGGTAGGGAAGTGGTGCGTCACTTCCATCAGCATGAAGGATGGTGTATATTTTTTTAAGGTTGAGGTCTATTTCTTCCCGCTCGTAATCAGCAAAATAGGTACTCAACCAAAGGGTGTCCTTATCGTTTTTATCTAATATAGGAACCGAACCCTGAAACCGAAGTAAATCGTCATAATGAATCGGAATTTTTGTATAACGACCATTTTTGGTTAGGTACTCTTCTAACTCCTTAGATATGGGAAATGCTGGTTTTTTTTTAGAAATTAATTTGTTGTCAAGCATCGTAAAAATGTATGCTTAAAGGTAAGGTATTATTTTAAATTTTGAAACTTAATATTATAATGAAAAATAATCAACCATTAAGAAAATAAGAAAGTAAATTTTGTGGTCTTTGCGGTTAAAATATTTAATTTTGAATCCCTTCTCCTAATTTTTTTAGCGTTTTTCTTTCTAATATTTTAATACGCTTTCCAGAAGTTTCTATGAATTTTTCTTTTTTCAATTCAGAAAGCATTCTAATACAAGATTCGGTAGCAGTTCCAACGATATTCGAAATATCTTCACGAGATAATTGAATAATCATAAACCCTTCGTGATCTATTCCAAAACTATCTTCTAGATGAATCAAGGTTTCAGCAATACGGTTTTTTACAGGTTTTTGTGAAATATTTACAATTACATCATCTGCTTCTTTTAATTCGTGAGCTAAATTCTGAAGTAATTCTAAAGTGAATTCTGCATTATTATGAAGGTTTTCAAGAATAATATTCTTTGGAATAAAACAAGAATCCATATCGTTTACAGCTACAGCTCTAAGGTTTGCAGGTTCTTGAGCAATTACAGAACGTTGTCCTAGTACTTCACCGTTACTAACAAATTTGATAATTTGATCTTTACCGTTGGTGCTTAGTTTGGATAATTTTGCAATTCCGTAACGCACACAATAAATACCTTTAAGGTGGTCTCCTTCATCAAAAATAATATCTCCTTTTTTAAAAGTACGAGTTACCTTTCCGTCAGAAATACATTTTAATTGCTCAGTATTTAGCGCCTGAAGTCCAGTAAATTTTTTGACAATACACTTTTCGCATTTGTTGCTCATAAAGACAAAAATAATATAAAAAAATAGATTACTGATATTTGTCATATATTATTATTAGCTTAATTTCAACATTTGCAAGTTTTAATTATGAGCAGTAAAAAAGAAGAGGTTTCATGTTACCATTGCGGTGATTTGTGTATTGATAATGAGATTGTTACAGATGAAAAGAAGTTCTGCTGTAATGGTTGTAAAACTGTATATGAAATTTTTTCTGAAAACGATTTAACCTGTTATTACGATTTACAATCAAATCCTGGATCTACACCAAACGAAATTTCTGGAAAATATGACTTTCTAGAGAAAGAAGAAATTGCAAAAAAGCTTTTAGAGTTTGATGATGGAAAACATCAAATCATCTCTTTTTATATTCCAACAATGCACTGTAGTTCGTGTATTTGGGTACTGGAAAACTTAAATAAATTACAACCAGCGGTAACAGCTTCACAAGTTAATTTCCCGAAGAAAACTGTTAGAATCACTTTTAAATCTGAAGAAATTACGCTGAAGGACTTGGTATTGTTATTAAGTTCCATAGGCTACGAACCCTACATTTCTTTAGAAGATTACACTTCAGGAAAAAAAGCAGTTGACCGAAGATTAATTTATCAATTAGGAGTTGCCGGATTTGCATTTGGAAACATTATGTTTCTATCGTTTCCGGAATATTTTCAAGTTGACGGTTTTTGGATTGAAAAATACAAACATGTGTTTCGGTGGATGATGTTTTTCTTTTCCTTACCCGTCGTTTTTTATTCGGGTTGGGATTATTTTGTTTCCGCATTTAAGGGTATTCGTTCTAAGATTTTAAATATCGATGTGCCTATCGCTTTGGGGATTTCGGTGTTGTTTATAAGAAGTACTACGG